>MFRB01000037.1:0-756 GCA_001783255.1 Candidatus Magasanikbacteria bacterium RIFOXYD12_FULL_33_17 | reverse complement strand
CTGTTGGTGCTATCATTTTGGGAGAATTTAGACATATCAAAGAAGGTGATACTGTAAAAAGAACTGGAAAAATTTTGTCAGTTCCAGTTGGTGACGCTATGGTTGGTCGTGTAGTAAATACTCTGGGAATGCCAATTGATGGAAAAGGTGATATCAAAACCAAAGATTTTTATCCAATGGAACGTGTCGCTTCTGGTGTGATGACTCGTGAACCTGTTGCAGTACCTTTGCAAACAGGTATCAAAGTTATTGATGCTCTTATTCCAGTTGGTCGTGGACAACGTGAACTTATCATTGGTGACCGTCAAACTGGTAAAACAGCTATTGCTATCGACGCTATTATCAACCAAAAAGGACAAAACATGAAATGTGTCTATGTGGCTGTCGGACAAAAAGAATCAAAAGTAGCTCGTATCGTAGCTAAATTGGCAGAAGCTGGTGCTATGGAATATACTACTGTAGTTGTGGCTGGTGCTTCTGAACCTGCTCCTATGTCTTATCTTGCTCCTTATGCTGGTGTGTCTATTGCTGAATATTTTGCTGATAAAGGTGAAGATGTTTTGATAGTTTATGATGATTTGACCAAACAAGCTTGGGCTTATCGTGAAATTTCTTTACTTTTGAGACGCCCACCAGGACGTGAAGCTTATCCTGGAGACGTGTTTTATTTACATTCTCGTTTACTTGAACGTGCTTGTAATTTGAATAAAGAAAATGGTGGTGGTTCTATCACAGCTTTGCCTATTATTGAAACAC
>MFRB01000036.1:481-12743 GCA_001783255.1 Candidatus Magasanikbacteria bacterium RIFOXYD12_FULL_33_17 | reverse complement strand
AGAAGATTGTAAGTCTACACAGAAAATGGTAAATATAGATAATATGGTAGATAAAATTGTCAGAAGTATTGAATTGTAATTTTGATAAAGATTTCCTGTATAAGACAAGTAACAACAAAAAAATCAACCTTTGAGGTTGGTTTTTTTGTTTGAAGTCAATTGTCTTCTATGATTACTTTTATATGATCAAATAGATCAAAATCATTTTTATATATTTTTGTTACAGCAACTTTTAATTCGTCATAGCTGATGAAACTATCCCAAATAGGATATTCCATATCTAATTCACGATTGCGGTGTGTTACTAAAAATTTTTTTAAGTTTAGGCTAGAATTTTTTATTTCTGTTTCTTTGCCATATTTAAATTTTTTTTCTACGTCGTTGAGTAATAGTATAATGACCTCATGATCTTTGATTAAAACGGGAGTAGGACCATTGTTTTCAGTAAAACCCATGTATTTGTCAAATTTTGGGAAAAGGAAATCGTTTTCTAATTGTATATGAAATTTTAAGTGTTTAGAAAATTCTTGGAATATTTTCTCTGTTTTTGTACCATCATTTTTTTTTGATAAAAAATTACTCCAGAGTTTATCAAGGCATTTATGGTCAGCGTACATAAACTTAGATACAGCTGTCATATTTTATATTATAAATGTATATAAATTTAGTATAGTATTTTATAAAATATTTTGCAAATGTAAAGTGGATAAGTTTAGTGGATATTTGAGATTCATGGTGGTATAATACTATTATACTAATTTAGTATGAATTATATATAATATAACCTTTGGTCTGGACAATTAAAAATTGTTTAGACTAAAGGTCGAATATTTATTTATGTATAATTATAATTATATGAAAAATACAATAAAAAAAGTTAAGGTACTTTCCTTAACAGCGGTATTTGCTCTGTCAGCAAGTTTTATGTTTTTGCCATTTTCGGTAAGAGCCGCAACTGTTGATAGTTCCAACCCGACAGTAGCCATTACCTCACCAGCTGAAAATGCTGTAGTATCTGGTATGTCTTCAATAGTTGTTGACACAACTGATGCTTATTCATCGTGTGTGGTGACTTTGTTTGGTTCAAATTATGATGTTTCTCCATTACAAACTGATCATTCTGGAGGAAATTTATTCATTTGTGGTACAGACATGACTACTACTTACCAATCTGAACATGGTACTAATCTGTCTCGTGTTGCTTCTTATCTAATTCCTGCAAGTTATACTGGTGTTGATAAAGTAGAGTTCTATTTTGATGGTATGTTGTTTGGTACAGATATGACAGCTCCTTATTCATTCAATTGGAATACTGCTATTTTCGCTGATGGTATTCATGCTTTAGCAGCTTTAGCCTATGATCAAGCTGGAAATACTAGTACTTATTCAATGGTAAATATTACTATTGATAACACACCTGCAGATGAAGATCCTGTCATAACAAGCATAGCTTTGACACCAACGACATCTAGTATCTATATGGGTGATACTGTACAATTGACAGCTGTAGCTTTAGATCAATATGGTAATCCTTTAGCAACACAACCAACTTTTGATTGGATGTCAAATATTACAAGTATTGCTAGTGTGAATACTACAGGTCTAGTTACTGGTGTTAATATGGGTTCTGCTACTATTACTGTTATTGATGATGTAAGTAATGTTAGTAAGACAGCTGTGGTCCATGTTACAAATGTTCCTGATGAAGATCCTGTACTAACTAGTATATCTTTGATTCCAGCAACTTCTATTATAATTGTTGGTAATAATGTACAGTTAAATGCTGTTGCCAAAGATCAATATGGTAATCCTCTAGCTGTTCAACCAAGTTTCAATTGGCTAACTAATGATACAAGTATCGCTATGGTAAATGCTACTGGTTTGGTAACTGGAAATACTGTAGGCTCTGCTACTATTGTTGCTTATACCGCAGGAAGTTTTATTGGAGCTATCGCTACAGTCGATGTGGTAAATAGTCCTGCTACTCCAGTACTAACTAGTATATCTCTTACCCCAGCAACTTCTAGTATAAATGTTGGCGATACTGTACAACTCACTGCTGTTGCCAAAGATCAATATGGTAACCCTCTAGTTGTTCAGCCAAGTTTCAATTGGTTATCAAATAATACTGGTATAGCTATGGTAAACTCTACTGGTTTGGTAACTGGTAATACTGCTGGTTCTTCTATTATTACCGCTTCTGTCACGGGAAGTTCCATTACAGCTACGGCTACAGTCGATGTAGTAAATGTTCCACCTGCAGTGACTGGTAAAATAAAAGTAGAAATGGAAAATGGTAAAGCCGAAATTCATATCAAAGTCAATGGCATGGAAGATGAATTCAAAATGTATAATTCAACTAAAGCAGAAATAGTAGCTGCTATTGCTGCTAGAACAGGCTTGACTATTGAACAAGTTTTGCAAATAGCAGAATTTGATATGCACAATGAAAATGAACAAGGTAATGAAAATGGAAATGAACATGGCAATGATCAAAACAATGGAAACGGTGATGATGAAGACGAAGATGAAGATCGTGGTGAACGTCGTGAAAATCATGAACGTCGAAATAATGAAAACAATAATCACCATGAAAACAGTGATGATTAATTCAGAATTTAATCCGCCCAAGGCGGACAAGGTTTAATTTTAACTTATGTATTGTAAAAGGTCGAACTAAAAACCTCTCCGAATTGCGGAGAGGTTTTTTATTAACCAGATAAACCACCAGCGTAAGCTGGTGAGTGTGTTTAAAGGCGAAGCCTATGGGATTGAGTAATAATTTTGTAGAAATTAAAAGACGAGAATTTAAATATCAATAAATTTGATTGAATTAAAAACCTTTTTTATAAAGAAGCCTTTACTTTTTATAACTAAAAAGTAACAAAAAGTTTTGAGGGGAAAGAACTCCCCGCCGAGTCGGTGGGTCAAACAGCTTTCCCCTCAAACTCCCTAGGTGTTATTTAAACTCGATAAGTTTGTTTTGGCTGGTGTAGCCAGCAAGAAGAAACCACTAGTGGCTGAGCTAGTGGTTTTCATTTTTTGTAATTATATTTTTTTCATCAAATCAATTGATTCGTTTTTGAATCCCTGACTCAAATAAAAATTATGAGCATTGTTATTTGGTGCGTAAACTTCGAGACGAAGTTGTTCACATTTTTTAGCTTTGAAATGTTTGGTAATTTCTGTTATTAGTTTGACAGCGATATGTTTGCCACGATATTCTGGTTCAACATATAATTCTAATATTCTAGCGGTTTTTAGTTTTTTCTTATTTCCTAATATTTCACCTTTGTCCAAAGTTTCTATGATACCAGCCACACAACCAATGATTTTATTATCAAATTCGGCCAGTAAAATTATTCCTTTATCTTCTTTTATTATTTTAAGTAAATATTTTACATATTTTTTGCCATAATTTTTATCACGTTTTAGTTTTTCAAAAGTATCAATAGAAACTAAATAATCTTGTAGACCTTCCATGAATTGGGTTAAATTTTGGTGATTTTGTGCTGTATATTTTATTATTTTCAACATAAAATTATAATTTATTTTCTTCCACAAAATCTTCTGTTTTGACTGATTGGCTTATATCACGCAAAAAACATTTATCTTTATTTTCTAAAGCATCTTTAATTCTTTCTAGCTTTGAAGGCGCTGTATTTGGAGGAATGTTTTCAAAAGAAAAATATTGTATATTGTCTGCTTCACGTGTATATTTCATTTCACCTCCAATGATTTCACAAAGAAAAGTAAAGACCAAGTCCTGTCTTTCTGGTCGACTACCAAGACTAACTAATTTTTTTACTTCTACCTTTAGACCAGTTTCTTCTTCTACTTCTCGTATTGCTGCTTGCCAGGGTGTCTCATTTTCTTCCCATTTGCCACCTGGTATTTCCCAAAGGTCATGGTCTGTTCGGTGAATCATGAGAACTTCTTTATTCTCGTTTAATATTACAGCGTAAACGCCACTATTTATATTCATATTATTTAGTTATTTTTTAGTATTTCAATTATAACAAAAAACGTAGCTTATTCAAGCTACGTTTTTTTGATTTAAATTATTTTACTTCTTCCAAACAAACTTAGCAAATTTCCAAACATATTTAGCGACAAAAAGTGCAATGAAAAAGTAGACGATATATTGTAAGATGATTAAGACTACAAGTACAAGATTGATACTAATATCTTGAATAACTTTGTTGGTATCATATACGAAATCTTTTACAGCTTGTTTCCAAGAATCTTTTAGATTTTCACCATCGACAAATTTGTTTTCTTGGATATAAACGTTGAAATAAGTATATTCAAGTCTATCTAATTGCTCAGCTTTGGAGCGGGCTAATCTGTCTAGATTGGTTGTGATATTTATTTTTTCTTGTGTTAATTTTTCGATAATTTGAATTTTACTATCAATGATTTTGGCTAGAGCATTGGCATCTTGTGTTCTTGTGGCTACATCTGTTATCTCGTCATAAGCTTTGACAGCATTGTTTAGGGTAGATTCTATGGAAGCCAATTTCTTTTCCAAAATTTCTACTTCGCTGGTGTAATCATTTATTACATTTTTGATAGTAAAAATATTTTCATTTAATTCTTTTGGATACAAATTTCTTATAGTGTCTACAATTTCTTTTACGTTTATAGTTTTCACTTTGAAGGTGTAGTTACAACTTTTTTCATATTTACTAGCATTTTCAAAGATGACATCTTCACGAGATTTTAAATCAAGTATTTTTTGACAAGTCTCTGTCAAATCACGAGTTTCGATAGTAGCATTATAATTTTTTACTTCGTATTCTTCTGCATCGTCACCAGGAGTGTTGTTGTAAGTTGGAGCAATAGTTGAATCTACATTTCTTACAGACAAGCCATCGCTATCACTATTATAAGCCATTTCAGAAGCGCCTTCATAACTATCATACATCTTTTGGCTTACCATATTTGTACCACCAGACAGAGATGATACAAGAGGGGAGACAGAATAGGTAATAAATTTTATAGCCACAGCGAGTACTGCGATGACGACGATTGCCAGTCCAGCTAGTTTTAGCACATTGGTTGGCTTGAGATTGAAATTTTCGGGGAATTTCATATTTTTGAGGGTTAGGTTAATTAATGATTTTATTATAGCACAAATTTTAAATTTTTCCTCCTAATTCTAAATTTCCCCAATTGATATTTCCGCTAGGAAGTCGACAAATTCAGTTCGGTTCGTAAATTCGCCTACCGAGTTGGTGGTGTAATTTAATTGTTTTTAAGGAAATAGAACTCACTGCGGTCTCTGTCACAGGGGGCTAATATGTGTTTGTTCGGTGGTATGGATTATGTTTGAAATGGAATCAATTAAAAGTAATTATAAGATATTTCTTGACATTATTTTAAAATTAGTTTATATTTAGATTATCTAATATTTAGATTATCTAATATATATATGAAAGATATAGACAAACTCATTGAAATTGTTTTTACTTTGAGTAGGATGACAAAAGAGGGTTTTGAAGATAAAGATAATTCTTTGTCTTATATTCAATTTCAAACTTTGTCTTTTTTGTTAAAATATAATAGTCCTACTATGAGAGAAATATCTGAATATACACATATTACAGCTCCTTCTACTACCATTTTGATAAATAACTTGGTTAGAATGAAATTAGTCTTACGAATACATGATGAATTTGACAGGCGTTTAATTCGTCTTATTATTACGACATCTGGAAAAGAGGAGCTTGAAAAAGGGGTTCTGGCAGTAAAAAAACATTTGAAAAATGTATTTAGTAAATTATCAAAAAAAGATAGACATGATTTTATGCGTGTTTTAATTAAGCTTTCTAATTTTTTCAATCAGGTTGTACCATGAAGAAAGATGTATTAACTATAGATTTTCTATTGATTGTAGTATTGAAATTTATTGATTTATCTTTTGTAAAAATTATCCAATCGATTTTCTTTGTGCGTATTACCATACACATAATTTGACATCGAAAGATTATTTATTATTCAGTCAATATATTAATATATAAATTAAAAGTCTTAAAATGAATATTAAAACTTCCTTTTTTCTTGCTTATACCTCTATAAAAAGAGGTAGTAAGGGTACATTAGTGATGACCATACTTATAATGACACTAGCTTATGTCAATCTTGTTTTTATATCTTCTATATTTGGAGGAATAGTAGAGGCTATAAATAGAGAATCAATAAATAATCAATATTCTAATATCGTAATAGAACCTGGAATAAACAAAACATATATAGATAATAAAGAAGCTATACAGCTGATAGATACTATACCTGGAATCATTGGAAGCTCTGCACATTATGTAGATAAGGCTCTCATCAGTTATGATGAATATAATGATGGTAATAATATCAAAAATGGTAAGTGGGTTGTAAAATCTATAGATATAAAAGATGAAAGAAAAGTTACAGAGATTCATGATTCAATAATTGAGGGTTCGTATTTAGAATCAACAGACAGAGACCAGATAATGATAGGGAAAGAAATTGCCGGCGGACATGGCGGTGGTTTAGAACATCTGAGTCTCGGTGGTATTTTGGTTGGAGACAAAATAGATGTGCAATTTAGTAATAATATTAAAAGAACATATACTGTAAAAGGTATTTTTAGTGTGAAAAATACACAGGTTGACCAGATGGCTTTTATAACAAAAAAAGAAATGGAATCTATTTTGAAAGTTCATAATTTAGCGTCAGAAATATTAGTTAAAATAGATAATATAGGAGAAGAAGATATTTATATTAATGAGATTAAAAATTTGGGTTTACAAAATGAAGATATTAAAAGGTGGGATGAATTGATGGGATTCACTTCAAGTGCAAGTAGTAGTTTTACTATGATTAGTGTCATACTTGGTGTGATAGGAACAATTGTAGCTGGAGTAACTATATTTATTATCATATTTGTAAGTGTCGTAAATAAACGAAAACAAATTGGAATACTAAAAGCAATTGGTATGAAAGAAAATACTATAATTTTTTCTTTTGTAATACAAGCTTTGTTCTATGGAATAGTTGGTATTATACTGGGAGCATCGGTTATTTTATTTATTCTACGACCATTATTTATAGCCAATCCTCTTGATTTTCCTGTCGGATGGGTATCTCTAAAAGTAACCTTTAATATCATAAGAATCAGCAATATTAGTCTACTATTAGCATCTCTTGTTGGTGGTTTTTTTCCTGCGTATCGTGGAGCTAGAGAAAGTATATTAAAATCAATTTGGGAATAAAATAAATTTTATGATTATTGAAGTAAAAAATTTAAAAAAAACATACGAAGGAAGGGTGCCAACTCACGCACTTAAAGATATTAATTTTGGTATTAAAAAAGGTGAATTTGTTGCTTTGATGGGGCGTAGTGGTTCTGGAAAATCTACCCTTCTGCATCAAATTGGTTTACTTGATACACCAACGAGTGGAGAGATTATTATGAAAGATACTAATCTCGTATTACTTAGTGAAAGTAAAAAAGCTGAATTCCGTCTAAAAGAATTAGGATATGTATTTCAATCTTATGCGCTCTTGCCTGAATTAACTGCTCTTGAGTCAGTTTATTTGCCACTCATGCTTTTGAATATAGATAAAAAAGAATACATAAGAAAAGCTACTGAAATGTTAGAAAAAGTAGGACTTGGCGAAAGAATAGATCATCTACCAAAAGAAATGTCTGGTGGAGAACAGCAAAGAGTGGCTATTGCAAGAGCTTTGGTAAACAATCCATCAATTTTATTTGCTGATGAACCAACAGCAAATTTGGATACAGAATCATCAGAAGTAATTTTAAACCTATTTAAAAAACTTAATAAAGAAAACGGACAGACAATAATAATGGTTACCCATGAACCTGATGACAAAAAATGGGTTGATAGGGTGATATGGTTAAAAGATGGGGTTATAGAGAAATAGTTTAAAGTTTTTGTTAATAATATATTTTTGTATTCAGATTCGCTTATATCTATATCTAGTATTTTTTCTAAAAAAAATTTTCTATTTCAACTAATTTATTTTTTAGTAAATCATTATTTTTTATTTTTGACATATTTTATTGATTTAAAACATAATATTTTATTTCTTATCACAATTATTACATTTTTACGATAAAAAGCAAACAAAAAACCAGATCCACAAAGCTGATTTTCTCACTAAAAAACTAAAATAAGGGCTATTTAATCAACAGATTAAACAAATATCCCGTAAAAATAATCCCTAGACCGACGACAGAAGTAAAAATAATAATAAGTTTAGTCTTCATCACTTTTTTCAAAATCATAAATTCTGGCAAAGATAGGGCAGTGACCGCCATCATAAAAGCTAAAGTCGTACCAATCGCCACACCTTTTTCAGTCAGAGCGCTGACTAGAGGAATCACACCGGCTGTATTGGAATAGAGTGGAATGCCGACGATTACCGCAAGTGGTACGGCATACCATTTGTCTGCGCCTGCATATTGCGCCAAGAAATCAGCTGGAACATAACCGTGTATCCAAGCACCAAGACCAATCCCGATGATGACATAAAGCCAGACTTTTTTGACAATATCCCAAGTATAATTTAGAGCATATTTGTGTCTTTGTTTAGCAGTCATTTTTGGTAGTGGTAGATTGTTTTTTTGTTGATTTTTGCGGACTAGATCTGTGAGTAGGTGTTCTACCGGCAATTTGCCGATAATCAAGCCAGAAAAAATAGCGATAAGTAAACCACTGACAATATAGATAGTCGCTATTTTCCAGCCAAACATTCCAAACAGTAGTATGAGAGCGACTTCATTTATCATCGGGGAAGCGACGAGAAAAGAAAATGTGGCACTAAACGGTACTCCAGCTTCGACGAAGCCTAAGAAAAGGGGAACAGCCGAACAAGAACAAAAGGGAGTGACTATGCCGAGTAGAGAAGCGAGAATGTTGCTCACAAATTTATTTTTGTTGGACAAAAAATGTCGTACTTTTTCGGGTGGTAAAAATGATCTAATAATAGAAACTATATAAATAATTACGATTAGTAATAAAAATATTTTTATAGTATCAAAAATAAAAAAATTGAGGCTACTAGCCAAAAGTGTATTTGGTGAGATAAAGAAGACTTGGTAAGTCAACTAATCGGCTAATAGTTGTATTGGGTAGAAAATATTCATAGATTAACATTTATTGCCACAACCACAGTTATTATTTTTATTTGGAATTGTTGTGTCTATTTTTGGTGCATTATTCAACATTTCTTTTATTTCACTCACATCTGGCACACGACCATAACTTAGGACTTGTTCATCTACGACTAGAGCAGGGGTACTCATCACTCCATAATTCATGATAAGTCCAATGTCGGTGATTTTTTCTATTATAGCTTCTTTCAAATCCAAAGCTTCTACAGCTTTTTTGACGCTAGCTTCTAATCTTACACAATTAGGACAACCTGAGCCGAGAATTTTTATGAGCATATTTTTTACTTTAAGAATAAATCAAGATTAATTAATTGTTTTTGTAAATTTTTGTCATTCAATTCATAAAATACTTTTAGTCCTTGTTTTTTTGATTTTACTAGACCAAGTTCTTTCAAGACACTGAGATGATGTGAAGTTAGATTTTGTGACAAGTCTAAATTTGGCCAAATTTCACACACACATTTTGGTCCACTTTTCAAAATACACAAAATACGCATCCTGTTTTCTTCAGAAATTATTTTCAAAAAATCCACAGTCTTTTTTAGTTCGTTACTTATTTTTTTGTTGCTACAACATTTTATTTTTGGCATAGTTTTTATATAAAGTATATCAACAGATATTGATATAATACAGCATAATGTTTTTTTGTGCAAATTGGAGATAACAAAAAACCAGCTTGAATAGCTGGTTTTGTTTGTTTACGTTGTTATGAGACGTTAGGCTATTATTTTAGTTTAATTTTAAAGTTGGTTCGACAACTTTTTTTACCTCGTCACATCCAATAGGTTTTCCTGAGCCATCACTATATCCACTTCCGCAAGAGCTTTCAAAAAGAAGCCAATCGCTATTAAGCATTATTGGATAAGCGTCTCCGCCAGCATAACATAAGTCAAAATCTTTTTTGAATTGATCAAGTGAAGTATATCCAGCTTTGTTAGGTAAAAGAGTAACTACAAATGTGTCAGATTCTTGGCTTTCACCATTATATTTGAAGTTGTACATCGTTTTTGTTGTACCACTAAATTTTGAGACCAATTGATCGAAGTAGTCAGTAGCATGTTCTGAACCACATTCATCTGCCATTTCCTTTAATGTTTTAGCAGTATAATCAAATGTTGCTGTCTTTTTTGAAAGTGTGGCGGAGACACCTGTTGTTGAATAAGATAAAGGTTCAGTTGGTTCCTCTTTAACCACTGGTATTACTGTTGCAACAACCACTGGTGTTACCACTGCTTGTTGTGTAACTTCCTCTGTGATTGGTTGATTTACTTGATTTTTTTGCCATAAATAAACTCCACCACCAACTACAATAGTGGTGATAATGATAGCGAGGGTGATCATCATTGTACTGTATTTTTCTTGTTTCATATATTTTTCTAGATTAAGAATTAATGAATTAATTGTATTTATTTTCATATAATTATTTTTGTATTAGTGCGTGGGCAGCACCACCACCATCACAGGTAATTATAAAATCACCAACCTTTTGAATATTTACAATCGCAAAATCATATGCCTCAAGTTTGTATATATTTGTGCCTATAGAAATTTGATGACTTGCATTGTCCCGATTATCAATCATAAACTTAGTACCAAGTTTCATAGTTAAAGACCCTGGATTTCCTGAACAATTTGCAAATTGGAAACGGTAGTCATATGTAGTGATAGCTTCTCCATAATCTTCTGTCTCAACAGTTGTTGTATTTATTTTTGTTGCGACTTTTGTTGTAACCTCTGTTGTAACAATTTTTACCCCAGGCATAATAACAGCGCTGATATACTTCTGATTATTTCTTTCAGTAAAAGACAATGTATCTTCATTATTGGTATCAGTCTTTGTACATCCGGTTCCAACCATTAAAATGGAAAAAACGAAAATAAGCAGAATCAGGGTATTTTTTTTCATATTATAATATTTTTTCACCTTTTCTTAATTTGTTTTCCATATATTTTTTGTTTAATGATTAAATAATTTATTTAGTTCGTAGTTTATAAGCATGTTTAATTGTTTTTAGTATTGCTGGGACGAATGGATTGTCCTGTTTAATTTTTGGAAAAATTTTTTTTCCATCGCGTTCCTTTTGGATCAGATTGGCATGAGCTAAAATTTTAATATGTTGTGACGCCAAGGGGAGAGAGATATCTAAAATTTGAGCAATGGTGCTTACTGAAAGTTTTGGTTGTTCAACTAAGATACGAAAAATTCGATAACGATTTACATCGCTTAACACCTTAAAAGTGGCTGCCATATTTTTGTCAGTTTCGACAAGAATTTGACGATTTTTCTGGATTTCTTTTTCACTGAGCATATTATGAATTTAAATTAAATAGTTGTTTAACTACTTAACTGTATACCTTATTCAATAATTTGTATATAGCACTGCCATCTACCAAAGGTGGATAACTTTTGTTTTAACAAGATAACCATTGATCTTAGCCAAAATATCGAAAAATGGTTTATACCACTTTACTTAATGACAAAAAACATAACGACGAAATGACAAGGTTGTAACCAGACAAATTTGGATTTGATTACAACAAAAAACCAGCTATAAATAGCTGATTTCATTTGCTCTCTGTGTGGGAAGACGTTGAAACTTTTTTAAATGAATTATACTTGACAAAATTATAAATTTATTGTATATTTAGCCAAATTAACTAATAATTTAAATATAGTTGTATGGGATCAATATTAGCAAAAGGGGCTATCCTTTTTAGCATTACCTTACTTATTACGGGATGTAATGTGGACGTCGGCTCAAAACTAAATACTGAAACAAAAGAAAACATGGATTCAACTGTAGTTGAAAATCAAGATTCAATTACAGAAGACACTAAAAAAGAATCTAACATCATAGAGACTGGTGAAGACAAAGTATCTTCTGATGTAGAGGAGGAATCTAAAATCGAAGAAGCTAATAAAGAAGAAAAAACTTCGTCTACTCCAACAAAGACATCTCAAACAGTCCAAGTTGTTATCAAAGATAAACAAGGAAATGAATTATATAATGATTTTTCTGTTGCTTTTGAAGAAAAAGAAACGGGTAAACAGATTCGTAAATTTCCTACAGGTAAAATGCT
>MFRB01000036.1:0-452 GCA_001783255.1 Candidatus Magasanikbacteria bacterium RIFOXYD12_FULL_33_17 | reverse complement strand
ATAATTTAATTGTACATCCTGTGGTAAGAGATAGTTACACAGAAACAATATATAAATATCAAAAGATGGATATTTCAATTCCTGGAGATAGTAATGAAGATGTAAGAACAATTGTAATTACAGCTGAAGATAAACCAGAGGAACAAACAGAATCTTCTAGTACTTCTCAAGAATCTCAAGCTAGTGATAATACTAATGATGTAGCTCCTAGTGTAGCAACAAAAACGTCTCAAACATTTCAAATCGTAATTAAAGATGCACAAGGAAATGAAATATACGATAGATTTACTGTTGCCTTTGAAGAAAAAAGTACAGGTAAACAAATACGTAAATTCCCTACAGGAAGTATGCTTGTTTTTTCTAAGGTCCCTGCTGGAGAATACAACTTACTTATAAGTCCTGTATTAAAAGTAGGTGAAACAGAAACAATATACAAATCACAAAAGATGGAT
>MFRB01000035.1:13171-19462 GCA_001783255.1 Candidatus Magasanikbacteria bacterium RIFOXYD12_FULL_33_17 | reverse complement strand
TATCAACATGGTGACTTACAATCGCGCGCATTATATTGCTGAAGCGATTGTGAGTATTTTGGAGCAAACATTTCATCAATGGGAATTGATTATTATTGATGATGGTTCGATTGATAATACTGAAAGAATCGTCAAAGATTTTATGGACAAAGATGATAGAATAAAATATTTTAAAAATGAAAAAAATTTGGGTGTAGTAAGGTCACGTAATCTTGTTCTTGAAAAATCTGTAGGAAAATATATTGCCGTGTTAGACAGTGATGATGTTTGGTGTGACATAGAAAAATTGAGAAGACAATTTGAAAAAATGAAAGAAGGTTTTGTTTTAGTAGGTAGTAATGTGATTACCATAGATGAAAATAGTAATTTAATAAAAAAGATTAAACGACCTTTGTTAGATAAAGATATTAGAAAAAGTATTTTGTATCGTAATCCTTTTGCTCATTCTAGTGTGGTTTTTGATAAAGAAAAAGTTTTACAAGTTGGTGGTTACAGAGATTTTAGAGTGGGAGAAGATTATGATTTGTTTTTGCATATGGGGTTACAAGGTAAATTTTGCAATTTAGAAGAAGTAATGTTAAAGTATCGTGTACATAGTGATAATATTTCAATGGAAAATAAGATAAAATCTTTGGAAAGTAATTTGGAAATTATAAAAAGTTATAAAGATAAATATCCTAATTATTTTATAGCCTTTTTACGTCGTAAGTTTAGATTAATTTTTGGAAAATTAATTTTTAGGGAAAATAAATCAGTGTAATCTTTTATAATCATTGAAATCAGTGTATGAAAATATTCTATCTCATCACCAAATCAGAAGCCGGTGGAGCCCAAACACATGTAGCACAACTTTGTGATTATTTTGGCAAACAAAATAATGTTGTTGTGATGTCTGGTGGCCAAGGTTGGCTAAAAGAAAAATGTGATGAATTGAAAATAAAATATATTGAAAATAAATATTTTTCTAATAGTCCTAATCCTTTTAGAATTTGGAAAGCTATTCATGAAATAAAAAAAACAGCTGATGAATTTCAACCAGATATTGTTCATTGTCATAGTTCTTCCGCAGCTTTTCTCACACGCTTGGCAGTTAGGGGAAAATACAAAACTATTTATACAGCGCATGGTTGGGGATTTAATTTGGGAATGAACCACGTTGTTAGATTTTTAGTTTTGCTGACAGAAAAATTTACTGCCAAATATACTGATAAATATATTGCGGTGTCAAAGTTTGTCAAAGATTTAGGCGTTAAAAATGGTTTGCCGGAAGGTAAGTTTGAGGTAGTTTATAATGGAATTAATAGAGGAACGGGGAATCCCGAAAAGCTACGCATCGGGACAAGTGAGGAATGGGGAATGTTAAATAGTAAAATAAATTTAATTTTTGTTGGTAGGTTGGCTGAGCCGAAGAGGTCGGAGATGATTATTGATGTAATTAGTAATTTTGATGAAAAAACAAAAAACAAGGTTAGGTTTACAATTGTTGGGAGTGGTGAGAAAAAAGAATATTTGAGAAATTTGGCCAAAGAAAAAAATGTTGAGGTTGTCTTTACTGGCAATTTAGAGCATAGTGAAGTGATGAAAGAATTGGCTAAAAATGATATCTTTGTTTTTATCTCTGCTTGGGAAGGTTTTCCTTATACAATTCTGGAAGCTATGTCAGTTGGTTTGCCGGTGATAGCTAGCGATGTTGGAGGTATTTCAGAAATTGTCGATAATACTGTTGGTCGACTAGTAAAAAATGAGACTAGCCAAATAAGCTCAGCTTTGCTAGAATTGATAGACGGCAGGGAATTGAGAGAGAAGCTGGGTGACAATGGACGACGCTTGGTTGGAAGTAAGTTTAGTCTTGGTAAAATGCTGGAAGGAACAGAAAAAGTATATATAGAGATATTAAAAAATTGATAAATTGTCAAATTGTTAAATTGCTTTTACTTTAGCAAATCAACAATTTAGCCATTTAACAATTTATCTTTTTTAAATAAGATTTACATGATTTATTATAATCATAGTTAATGAAAAATTATGCGATTATTATATATAGGCGCCGGATTTGTCGGCACTTGCTCAGCAGCCGTTTCCGCCTCAAGCGGACACGAAGTTTTGGTTTATGATATTGATGAGAAAAAAATTAAAATGTTGTCGTCAGGCGACCGCGATCAAATTGAAGCTTGTTTGTTTGAAGAAGGACTTAGTGACTTGCTGATACGTAACAAAGAAAGAATAGAATTTACTATTGATTATAATAAAGTCAGTGAATTTTTGGACAACGCTGATGCGATTTTTATGTGTTTGCCAACTCCTGAAATTGGTGAAACAGGGGAGAGTGATTTGAAATATTACAATGCTGCAGCTGAACAACTGGCTGAAAATTTGTTGAAAAGAAACCCTCCTTCGCCAGAGGCTACGGAGGGCAATCCCTCCTCCGCTAAGGCTACGGCGGGCAAGCAAGATAAATATGTTGTAATTATCAACAAAAGTACTGTACCAATCGACATGGTAGATAAAACTGCTGAAATTTTGGAAAGTAAAGGTGTCAAAAACTTTGGGGTAGTTTCTAATCCAGAATTTTTGGTAGAAGGTAAAGCTATTCAAGGTTCAATCAAACCAGACAGAATTGTGGTTGGTGCTTGGACTGAACAAGATTTTGCGATTATGAAAAAAGTTTACGAACGTTTTTACAATTCTCCTCAAACCAAATTTATTGAAGTAAATCCCAAAGAAGCGGCTGCTAGTAAACTTCTTGCCAACTATATGCTTTTCAATAAACTCGCT
The DNA here is from genome assembly GCA_001783255.1 of Candidatus Magasanikbacteria bacterium RIFOXYD12_FULL_33_17. Classification (GTDB taxonomy): domain Bacteria; phylum Patescibacteriota; class Patescibacteriia; order Magasanikbacterales; family UBA922; genus UBA1557. The sequence continues at coordinate 16,687 of MFRB01000035.1, read as the reverse complement.
GTTTGTTTCGATGTGGTTGGTCGTACTTGTGAAAGTTTTGAAGATTTGGGATTTGAAAATGTTCGCAATGCTTTGGTTACCGATCCACGTATCGGAAGTTGGGGATTGTATGATAGTCTTTATGCTGGAGGAAGTTGCTTTATCAAAGATGCTCGTTCACTTTCACATCAACTCAAACAAAAAAATCAAAATACAGCTTTGGTTGATGAAGTCTATTTGTCCAACAAAAGACAACTCAAAAATTTTTTGGAAAGAATAGAATCAGTAAGTGGATTTGAAAACAAAAAAATCAGTATTTTAGGTACCGCTTTCAAACGCGATACCAATGATATTCGCAATTCGGCTAGTATCGAAATAATGAATTATTTGCAAGACAAAAAATTTGCTGAAATAAATGTTTACGATCCGGCTGCCATGGACAATTTCAAAAAGATGTTTCCTGAGTCTGAAAAATTGAGATATCACAGTCATGAGTTTGAAGCAATTAGAAATTCTGATATAATAATCATAGCTACCGATTGGCCACAATTTCGTGGTTTGGCTGATGTCATCATGTCAGAGCTATCTAAAGAAGTAATTATCGCCGACGGTCGTCGTATGCTTGCCCATCGTTATGGTGACTTGAAGAACGCTGGGTTTAAGGTAGTTGCAGTTGGTAGTCTTTAATTCATACTATGTTATAATAAAATTGGATACGAAATACGAAAAGTACGAACATACGAAAGTTTCGTAATTTCGTAACTTTCGTATTTCGTATCCCTTTGTAATCAAAACTTATTTTATGAAAATTTTAGTAACCGGCGGCGCTGGCTACATCGGTAGTCACGTCGTCAAACAACTTCTGGATAAGAAAAATGATATTGTAATTGTAGATAATTTGTCTACTGGTTTCCAAAAAACAATAAATACTTTGAAAAAATATGCTTTGACCAAAAAAGTAAAGTTAAGTTTTTATAAAGTAGATTTGTCAGATAGTAAAAAATTGGAGGCAGTCTTTGCCAAAGAAAAAGTTGCAGGTGTAATACATTTTGCAGCGAGTATTGTCGTGTCTGAATCAGTACGTGATCCATTAAAGTATTATGAAAATAACACTAGTAATACTATCAATCTGCTCAAAGCTTGTTTGAAATATAATGTTAACAAATTTATTTTTAGTTCGACAGCCGCTGTCTATGGTGATCTTGAACCAAGATATCTTCCAGCCAAAGAAGATGGCCCTGTGCATCCTATGAGTCCTTATGGACAAAGCAAACTTTTCAATGAAAAAATTATTCAAGATGTAGCTTTTGTCAATCCAAAATTCAAATATGTTATTTTACGTTACTTCAATGCTGTAGGTGCTAGTGTGGATGGGTTGCTCGGACAATCCACTGCAAATGCTACACACTTGATCAAGATTGCTTTGGAAACAACTCTTGGTAAACGCAAAAAAATGTTTATCAATGGTACAGATTATAATACTCCAGATGGTACTTGTATTCGTGATTATATACACGTCGATGATTTAGCCTCTGCTCATATCAAATCTTTGTCTTATCTAAACAAAAATAAAGGTGGTGTTTTCAACTGTGGTTACAGCAAAGGTTTTTCTGTACGAGAAGTTATTGATATGATGAAGAAAGTGAGTGACAATGATTTTAAAGTGGAAATTACCAAAAGACGTGAAGGCGACCCAACCGCTGTGGTTTCCAATAATACTAAGATAATAAGTGAAATGGGTTGGCAACCAAAGTATGATTTGAAAATAATTTGTGAGACGGCTCTTGCTTGGGAAAGGAAAATTTAGTTTTCAAGAGAGGTGTGCAAAAACACCTCTTTTTTTATAAATAACAATTTGTTATAATGTAAATATGAAAAAAATATTATCTACAATTATTTTGAGTGTATTTATTACTCTTTTGGGTGTCTTGTTGGTTGCAATAGCTAGTTCTTTGTCCATCTCTTTTTGGTATATATTTATTTCGTTGTTGGGAGTTTTTTTATTTTTTTCAGGTATTTTTATTTCTATAGTTTATATTAAAAAATTTTTTTCTGATAAAAATAATTCTAAAATTGTCATGAAATATTTACCAGATATTTTTATATTAGTTGGTGTTTGTATATTTGGATATATACATTATTTTCCACCAGTCTATTTAAATTATTTTAATTCAAGTTTAAGTTACAATGATGATGCTTTTAGTTTTTTAGCTTTAATATTGATAAGTTTAGGAGTTGTTATTTCAATTAGAAAATATGTAAATATTAAAACAAAATAGAGAGTTATCTATAAGAATTTTATTTTTTTAAAAAACTTTGTTATAATCAATTTATAAATAATTTTAACAAACAAATATGGAGGCAAATAAAAAAAGAATTTTTTGGTTAGATATAGTATTTTTCTTACTTCTTTTGGCTGTGGGATTTTATTTTTTTTGGAAGAGTGCACCGGAGGCGACAGCGCCAGATAATGGGAGTGTAGTGACGAGTACAAGTGAAGTGAGTATTGATTTGCCAGAGGGTGTGACAGTGGAGGATTTGGGAGATGGTAATAAGTTGGTGAAGAATGAGAAAGATGGGTATAAAGTTGAAATAAAAAATAGTTATATTATAGAAAAAACTCCTGATAGTAATTTGGCTGTAAGTAGTTATTCTGACAATAACAATATAAAAAAAGACCTCTTTGATTATAGAGTAGTATTTTTTACAAAAAAAGGTAATCTAGATAATATTGAATTAGACATAAAAAATGAATGTAAAAAAAATATTGATTGTGTTTCATATTCTATAAATAATATTACTAAAAATGGTATAGCCTGGACAAAAATAGTATATAATGGTGATTATATTGGATCTGGTTGGCCAGAATTTGTAACAGAAAAAAAAGGTGAACTTTTTAGTTTGTATTTCCAGTATGCAGACGATTTATTTATTAATGATGTATTAAATAATTTTTCATTTTAATATAAAAATATGGAGGGACAAAGGAGGAAGTTATTATATTTATTTATAATAATATTTTCATTTTTCTTTTTTAGTTTTGCAAAGGCTGAAAGTATTCTAGATATTCCTTTTATTACTCAATTTCCACCTGGCACAGGTTGGAGTTTTACTAAGAATTGTGGTCCGACATCTTATCTGATGATAGATTCTTTTTATACTGACAGAAATTTAAGTTTGCAGAGTATAAAAGATGTTGATGATTGGCTTTATTTAAATTATAGTAAATCTATAAATAATTATAATGGTAGTTTAACAGATATAGATGACTTAAAAAATATTGCAATAAAATTTGGTAGTTTTTTTGAGGAAGACGTTAAATTATCTAATTCTTTTAATGATGTAAAAAGTGCAATACAAAATAATTTACCTGTAATAATAAAAGTTTATACGAATATGCGTATTAAGGGTGATTATGATATTGTACACTTCATGGTCCTCACCGGCATATCTGGCGACACAGTCTACACCAATGATCCTGGAAAAACTAATGGTAAAAACAAAGCTTATCCACTTTCACAATTTATTTATGCTTGG
>MFRB01000035.1:11592-13162 GCA_001783255.1 Candidatus Magasanikbacteria bacterium RIFOXYD12_FULL_33_17 | reverse complement strand
AAAAACAAAGCTTATCCACTTTCACAATTTATTTATGCTTGGTCGCTGCAAAACAATGCGGCTCTTATTTTTTATCCACCTGGGCATGAAAAAATTTTAGAAAATAAATTTAGTGGTTTGTTTTTAGATTTGTTTAATTTTGGTAACAATATTTTTGATATCAAAAATATTTTACCAGATGAAAATAGTCAAGTTGTCAAAGGTAAAACAGAAGTGGCTGTACAGCCAGAAAATAATAATTTTGTTTACACTGCTTCTATCACTGCCAAAAACCAAAGTTTGGATGTAGAGCCTGGACAAATCATAAATGTCGTTGTAAAAGCAAAAAATACTGGTGATATCACTTGGCAAAAAAATCTTATTTCTTTGAATGTCTTGGGTGGTGAAGTAGATAATCAAAAATTTTTTGTTGATAATTGGAAAACTCATTTGCGTCCAGCTTTGTTAAGTAGTGATGTGGCTTCAGGAGAAACAGGTGTTTTTTCTTTTCAATTAAAAATTCCAAATGATGTCGGCAATTACAATTTTCGTACGATGATTGTCCGACAAAATGGTCTGCAATTTACGCAAGTGGGAAGTGATATTTTTTCTTTGAATTTAAATGTAAAAGAAAAGAAAGTCGAAGAAGTCTTGTCACCTTTAACAAAAGAAGAAAATGAGATCAATATTTTTGATCAGGTAAAAAATACCGTGGATAATGTTATAAACAAAGTAAACGAAGTTGTGAATGATATTGTCAAAAGTATCCCAACATTTTTTGGTGGTGGTTCTTCTAATGGATCAACTAATAATACTAATAGTGATAATGATTCTGCGTCGTCAGAGATACTTGAACCTGAATTATTTTTTACCGCTTCGGCTAGTAGTACTTTGACTAATATTGTTACCACAACAATTTTTGGTGAAAAAAGTGCAGAGCTAGTGAATTTGAAAATAAATAATTTAGAAAATATTTTTTCATCTTCGGGGAAGTCTTGGTCAGCGGATGTTAATTTAGTAGAAGGTAAAAATGATTTGTTACTTTCTTTTTCCAATTTTGATCAGACAAAAATTGTGACTGGAACATTGCCAATAATTTTAGATTCTATATCTCCAGACAAACCAATTTTAAATTCTGTCTTGAATACTGACAATTCGCCACACTTAAATTTGTCATGGCAGAGTGCTGACGTTGGCAGTGGTTTGGCTTATTATATTTTAGAAAATAAAATTGCGACTAGTACTGAGTGGCAAACACTTTTGGAAAATACCACAACTACAGTATTTCATTTAGCTGTGGAAGTTGGTCAGACTTATGAATTCAGAGTCAAAGCTGTGGACTTGGTTGGTAACGTTTCATCTTGGAGCAATGACGGACAAGACAATCCAATTTTGGTTGACTATTCAAAAGAAGTTATTATCAATGAAATTGCTTATGCGCCGACTTATCAAGGTGCTTGTGGTGGTGAGTGGATAGAATTGTATAATCCTGAAAATTTAGATTTGTCTGGTTGGAATTTGGACATTTTGTCTGCAGATTCTTCAAGTACTGTTATGATTTCATCTTCGAGCACAGATAAATATTTAGTAA
>MFRB01000035.1:2791-11544 GCA_001783255.1 Candidatus Magasanikbacteria bacterium RIFOXYD12_FULL_33_17 | reverse complement strand
TCATGCTCGTTCTTTGGAAAAAATTAATGTTAGTTTATCAAGCAATCTTGCAAACAACTGGCGTGAGAATAATTCTTTGAGATTTCCATTATTCAATTCTATGTGCAATCAAGATTGTTCTAGTCGTGGTTTTGATAATAATAGTTATTATTTTTTGAGTAATAATTTAGCACAAGATTATATTTTTTCTACTACTTCAACCAGTGACAAAATTTTGATATTAAGCAAAGAACATAATCCTTATATTTTAGATTCAAGAGTTATTTTGCCAGCTGGTTATACTTTGCAAATTGGATCGGGAGTTGTCATAGTAGGTGAGTGGGATGATTCTTATTTGCAAGTCGAAGGTAATCTGGAAATAAATGGTACAGTAGATGATCCTGTTTATTTCACTTCAGCTCGTGACAAGACTGTACAAGATTGGTATTTGTCAGGACTACCAAGTCGTTTGGAAGTCGGGGAAGCTACACCTGGTGATTGGGGATTGATTATTGTCAAACCTGGTGGCACAATGCAAGCTGATTATACAAATTTTTTCTATGGTGGACAGACTTATCGTACTGGTAGTTGTTTTTCTTGTTTTACAGAAAATGTAATCCGTAATGAAGGTGGTCACGTGATTTTAAACAATAGTAATTTTGATAAGTTGTTTGTCAAAGATGATTATAACAATGGTACGGATTCTTATATATTAAATGGTGGAAATTTGGAAGTAAATAATAGCAATTTTAATAATGGTTATCGGGCTATCCTGTCCAATAAAGATACACATGTTAGTGTTAGTAACAATAAGTTTAGTAATTTTAGTTTTGATAGTGTTTCACCGGTAAATGTTCAAGACGCTATTTTAGATAAATGGGAAAACAATGTTTTTGAAAATAATAAAATCAATAATATTAGTTTGCCAACTCTAAATATTTCTGAAGATTATACTTTGACGACAGATTATAATGATGTTTATTTCAATGGTATTAATGTTTCTGCTGGTGCTATCATGACGATTATGCCTGGTGTCAATATAAATTTGAATGAAAACACTTGGCTAAAAGTGGAAGGTAGTTTGCAAGCTATTGGTACAGAGAATAATCATATTAGTATTTGTCCTAATCAACCAAAATGTAGTGGTCTTTGGTTTTCAAATTCGCAAAACAATATTTTGTCTTACGTAGATATTAGAAATGGTGGATATCATTCTAATCATACTTATCCTTATTTATATTTGAATTATTATTCATCTCTTTGGCTAGTCAATTCGCAGTTAGCTATCAATAATTCTAGTATTATGGATAGTCGAAGACCAAGTGGTTTTGGCATTTGTGGTGTAAATAGTGATTTGGATATTATTAATTCTGAATTTGGCTGGAGTGCTGATTATCCACCACCAAAATATTCCAATTGGATTGATGGTGGAATAAAAATAAATGGTGGTAGTCTCCATTTAGACAATGATACTTTCCTTATGATGAATTACGCTGTTGATGCTAGTCAAGGTGGGGAAGTGACATCTGAAAATATGAGTTCTACCAATTTTATTGATATGTATGATGTGAAGTATTCTTTACCAAATAATATTTTTTCTTTTTAAAATATAAGAAAATTAATATAGAAGGATTTTTTCACAAACAAAAAACAGCCTATTTTTTAGACTGTCTTTTGTTCTCTCCCGACCGCCAGAAGAGAAACTCTTCTTTGTCATGTGCTGTCGGGCTTTTCCTCCTTACCCCAGAAAATGTATCGTGTGAAGACGATGTTCCCTTCGGGGGTTTTGTAGTTGTCTGGCATACTCCGGAAGAAGATTCTTCCGGATTGAATGTTCCAATATAGTACCTCCGGTACATCATCCTTTTGAATACGTCCGTTGGTAATATTGGACAACTCCCATTCATTGAGAGCTTCGCTCTCAGTCTTTGTTCGAAGGAGCTTCTCAATTTTTTTTACAATGTTGCACAGCTCTGTCTGTTCCCCATGGAACTTGAAGAGCCACATTACTACGTAGGTGAAGGTCATCACAATAACCAATCCCCAAAGCTCTTCTGTTCCCATAACTTCTCCAATTTCCCAGGTTGTGAAAAAAAATTACCACCAAAAATACTTTTTGTCAAGATTAAGCCCAAAAAATTGGCTTGAAGCGATTTTGTTTTTAGAGTATAATGGATACGAAATTACGAACTACGAAGTTTTCGTATTTTCGTACCTTTCGTATTTCGTATCCCTCTAATAAACCAATAATCTAATAAACCAACCTATGGAAAAACAAACCAAAATTGTCTGTACTATTGGACCTTCTTGTGAAGATGTAGAAACTCTTGAAAAGATGGTAAGGGCGGGGATGAATGTTGCTAGACTAAATTTTTCACATGGCACTTACGAAAATCATGCGATGCTTATCAAAAATATTCGTGAAGTAGCTGAGAAGACCGGTGAACCAGTTGCGATTTTGCAAGATTTGTCAGGACCAAAAATTAGAATAGAAAAAGTTGCCGAAGAAGGTGTAAACTTGGTAGAAGGTGCGGAAGTATTTTTTTCAACAGACTCTTCTGACAAAGATGCCATTCCTGTTGGTTACAAAGAATTACACAAATTTGTCAAAAAAGGTGAAGCTATGTTTCTTGATGATGGCAAGATAGAAGTCGTAGTAAAAGAAGTTCAAGACAAAAGAATTATTACAAAAGTTGTCGTAGCTGGAGTTTTGTTTTCCAATAAAGGTATCAATATTCCTAAGACTGATTTAACAGGATTAGAAGTTTTGACAGAAAAAGATAAAGCTGATGCTAGATTTGGTGTAGAACAAGGAGTAGATATGATTGCTTTGTCTTTTGTAATGCGTCCAGATGATATTCTTGATTTGCGTTATCATATCAAACAGATGGAACTAGAATTGGGTATAGAGCCTCATGATCCTATAAAGATTATCGCCAAGATAGAAAAAGCTGAAGCTGTAAAACATATCAAAGATATAATAACTGTAACAGATGGTATTATGGTGGCACGTGGTGATCTTGGTGTGGAGATTCCAGCTGAAGAAGTACCAATTGTTCAGAAAAAATTGATAGATATTGCTCTTGAAAATGCTAAGCCAGTAATTGTGGCTACCCAAATGCTTGATTCGATGCAAAACAATCCTCGTCCTACTCGTGCTGAAGTTTCTGATGTGGCCAATGCTGTTATTGATCACACAGACGCTGTAATGCTTTCCAACGAAACTGCAACTGGAAAATATCCAGTCGAAACTGTTTTGATGATGAGTAAAATTATAAAAGAAACAGAAAAATCAGAATATACCAAATTGTTTATTCGCGAACCAAAAGAAAAAACAAACAAAATAGACGACGTCATAAGTGGTTTGTCTCGTCTTGTTGCTGAAGATGTTGGAGCTGATCTTATTTTGGCAGCTTCTTTGTCTGGTGAAACTGGTCGTCTGATTTCTCGTTATCGTCCAAAATTTCCAATTGCGGTAGCGACTAATAGTAAATTAGTTTCACATCAATTGAATTTGTCTTGGGGAGTATTACCTTTTGAAGTGATTGAATGTAAAAGTATTGAAGAATTAGTAGATCGTTCGATGACACATTTGCGTGAGAAAAAAATAATCAAAGAAGGTGATAGAATTATTGTAGTCGCTGGTGAACCAGTTGGACATGCTGGTTTTGTCAATTTGCTTGAAGTGAGGGAAGTGAAGTAAAGTAAAGGCCTGAAAGGCCAGAAAAGCTTAAAATGCTTGAAAGGCTTGTGACCTTATAAATAATGAGGATTTTATGCAGGATTATCATGATTTACTTGTTTGGAGTAAATCTTTGGAATTTGTAAAACTTGTTTATAAGTTGACGAATTTATTTCCCAAAGAAGAAATATATGGACTGACTAGTCAATTGCGTAGAGCCGCTGTTTCTGTCTTAGCTAATATTGTCGAAGGTAGAGGAAAGAGCACTGACAAAGATTTTCTGAAATTTCTGTATATATCTAAAGGTTCACTCAATGAATGTCAATGTTATTTTGAATTAGCAAAAGAATTAGATTTTATAAATCAAAAACAATTTGACTACATAGAAAACAAACGTGGTGAAGTCGGTTTTCTACTTTTTAAATTAATCAAATCTTTGAAAAGTCCACAGCCTCAATCTAGCTAGTCAAAAGCCTTTTGAGCCTTTCTGGCATTTTAGGCATTTCAAGCCTTACCACTATTTTGTCAATTTTCAATAATTATGGTATAATATTTTTGCTTACTTTAAATTAATATTCTATGTTCAAAAACCGCGCCACATCTTCCAAAAAAGTCGCGGAAATTGGGAGGAAAAAAACAACAAAAATAGACGCTACCAAACATGAAAAGCGTGTTTTGTGGTTTGATGAAATAAGTATTAAGGATATCCCACTGGTAGGTGGTAAGAATGCAAGTTTGGGAGAGATGTACAACAATTTGACTACCAAAGGTATTAGTGTCCCAAATGGTTTTGCGGTCACTTCTTTTAGTTATTGGGAATTTTTGGACAAAACTGGTCTCAAGAAAAAAATAAAAGAGACGGTCAAAAATTTAAATATAAATGACATAAAAAATTTATCTCAAGTTGGAGCGAAAGTTCGCAAAATGATTTTGGAAGCTACGTTTCCCAAAGAATTATCCAAAGAAATTGAAGAATCATATATCAAGTTGTCCAAATTCCAAAATTGTAATAATGTCGCCGTAGCAGTACGTTCATCAGCTACAGCTGAAGATTTACCAGATGCTAGTTTTGCAGGACAACAAGAAACATATTTGAACGTAGTTGGTAAAAAAGATTTGCAACTAGCTGTGAAGAAATGTATCTCTTCACTATTTACTGACAGAGCAATTTCTTATCGTGAGACCAAAGGTTTTGATCATCTTGACGTAGCATTGTCAGTGACTGTACAAATTATGGTTGGTTCAGAATCTGGGGCTAGTGGTGTGATGTTTACACTTGATACTGAGTCTGGTTTTCCAGGTGTGGTACTTATCAATTCTGCCTATGGACTTGGTGAATATGTAGTCAAAGGCCGGGTTACTCCAGATCAATATTATGTTTTCAAAGAAGGTTTGAAAATGAACAAAAAATCAATTATTAGTAAAATTCTTGGTACCAAAGAAGTAAAACTTGTTTATGGTAAGACTGGTACCAAACAAATGTCTGTACCTCGTGCTCAACAAAATAAATTTGCAATTTCTGATGATGATGTTTTGCAGTTAGCAAAATGGGGAGTAGAAATTGAAACTTATTATGGTAAACACCAAGATATTGAATGGGCCAAAGATGGTAAAACAGGCAAACTTTATATAGTTCAAGCTCGTCCAGAGACTGTCAAAGCCAACAATGACAAGAATTTTATTGAGACTTATATTTTAAATAAAAAAGGAAAAGTATTACTTACAGGTACTTCTGTTGGTCAAAAGATTGGTGCTGGCAAAGTTCGTGTTATCGACAATCCAAAACAAATGAAACTTTTCAAAAAAGGTGAAGTTTTGGTTACTCGTATTACTGATCCAGATTGGGAACCTATCATGCGTATTGCTTCGGCAATTGTGACTGAACAAGGTGGTAAGACTTCTCACGCCGCTATCGTTTCTCGTGAGCTTGGTGTACCTTGTATTGTCGGTGCCAAAAATGCTCGCAAAATTTTGAAGACTGGTCAAAAAGTGACTGTCAGTTGTACCAATGGCGATGAAGGCGTTATTTACAAAGAAATGTTACCTTTTGAAGTCCAAAAAACTGAAATAAAACAGGTGGACAAAACTAATACCAAGATAATGATGAACGTCGGTGATCCTGATCATGCTTTTTCATTGTCATTTTTACCAAACGATGGTGTAGGTTTGGCTCGTGAAGAATTTATTTTTAGTAATTTTATTCGTATTCATCCTTTGGCACTTTTGAATTATGACAAATTGCAAGATAAATATGCCAAAAAACAAATTGCTGAGATTACTCGTGGTTATAAGAAAAAATCAGATTATGCTGTCGACAAATTAGCCGAAGGTATTGCTCGTATTTCTGCTTCATTTTATCCAAAAGATGTGATTGTGCGTCTGTCAGATTTCAAGACCAATGAATATGCTACTTTGATTGGTGGCAAAGAATTTGAACCAAAAGAAGAAAATCCAATGCTTGGTTGGCGTGGAGCTAGTAGATATTATTCCAAAGAATATAAACCAGGGTTTGCTCTTGAATGTGCTGCTATCAAAAAAGTTCGTGAAGAATGGGGACTAAAAAATCTTATTGTCATGATTCCATTTTGTCGTACACCAGAAGAAGGTCAAAAAGTTTTGGACACCATGAAAGAATTTGGTTTGGAAAGAGGAAAGGAAGATTTACAAGTTTATGTTATGTGTGAAATCCCTTCCAATGTTATTTTGGCAGATGATTTTGCTCAGCTATTTGACGGGTTTAGTATTGGTTCCAATGATCTTACTCAATTGACACTTGGTGTTGATCGAGATTCAGCTCTTGTTAGTCATGTCTATAGTGAAAAAAATCAAGCAGTAGTAAAACTTATCAAAGATGTCATACATGTTGCTCACAAACACAAACGTAAAGTTGGTATTTGTGGACAAGCTCCAAGTGATTATCCAGAGTTTGCTGAAATGCTCGTGCGTGAAGGTATTGATAGTATCTCACTCAATCCAGATACAGTTATACCGACGCGTGAACGTATTGCTTTTACCGAAAAGACTTTGGGACGCAAAGGTAAGAAAACACACAAAACATATCTTGGTTTAGTGACTTTGCTTGGTATTATGTCTGCTTTTACCATGACTCTTGGAGCAGGATGTAATTTGTCACAAAATGTCGAAAATTTTAGTAAACCAGTTTCCCAAGAAGTAACTCCTGCGCAGATAAGAGAAAACGCTGAGAAAAAAGCTTTGGAAAATCAACAAAAAGAAAAATTACAATTGACACAGTCTTTGAACATCGCTGAATTTGCCAACTTTAGTATCAAGTATCCTCAAGATTGGATAGTAAATTATTGGAATGGGGGAGTGACTATTACTGATTCTAGTACAACTGAGTATCTTAGTATTTTCAAACAACTTGTTAGTCATCCAGTAGATGCAAGCAAAAAAATAAAAATAAATTTGGATGGCAAAGAAGCTTTCAAATATACTCAGACTTTCCCAAGTAGTACCAAATCTTTTACTGTGGTGGAAGTAAATATGGGAGATTATGTTTTGGAGATGAATAGTGATGCCAAGAATTTTGATGAAATTTTGGCTACATTTCAATTTACTGACATGACTAATCCTGATAGACCCCTAACGCACTGGGATGTCCGTGAAAAGCGTGTTTGTGTGCAGATGATGACTTATGCCAGACAAGCTGAAGGAACAATTTGTCAGGCCTTCCCAACACCTTGTGATGTGCCAGAGGGTTGGAATGTCTGTGACGCGACGTCGTTGTAGTTTGTCGTCATCCCGAATCATCCGAAGCTCTGTGAAACAAGAGCGTAGGTTGAGAGGGATCCCTGCCTGCCGGCAGGCAGGTTTCTTAAGATTAAACTTTTCAGCAAAATATTACGTTAATTGATTCTGAGAGTTTTCTTAAAAATTATTTATAAAATTTTCATTAAAGCAGTCTTTTTAAGAGGCTGTTTTTTATTTTTTGACGTTTTGGATAACACAAATGTTACACAAATCGACACAAATATTTTTATGTCTCCTCCCCTGGTAGGGGAGGTTGGGAGGGGTTATTATGGTTATTTCATATCATTTAAATATAAATAAAATGTAGTTTTATCAATATTTTTTTCTTCAAATAATAGCTATATTTAGCTATTTTTTTATATGTCAATCTTGACAAAAAGCCAAAAATGTGCTACATTAAATCTGGTTTTCCCCAACTTTGACATTCTCAAACAAGTGAGAGTGCCATCTACCCATTTGGGGAACCAGACTCGAGGGGTTCTTCGATGTTTTCTCGCGCCATGCTCTTCGTCTCGATCATCGTCGCCCTTCTCTCTGGCTGTGACACGCCAGGCGAGAATAACTTCTACACGACCGACGTCTTGTCGGATGTGTATGGAGTCGACGACTCGTGGATGGGGGACGTGCAGCCGGACGCCCACCGGCTGTTCTTCCCAAGGAGCAAAAATGAGGAGTGGAGGATTCCCGATGACCCTCCACTCGATCTGGGCATTGAGACTTCGGCTTTTTTTTCGGGAGAGCCGATGACGCAGCTCTGCAAGGTGGTTTCGGACTGCAAGGATGACGGTGATCCTCTCACCGACGTCCGATGCGACCTCGCGTCGCATCAGTGCATTCATGAACCGCCTCCGGGCTGCTACACCCTCCGCGTCAGCGGAGAGGTGTACGGTGACACCGAGAACATCGACGGGAATTTCCCAGACCCGTCGGTGGAGCCCTGGGAGCAGTGCCCGTCCGGGAACTGCTCGCATTTTACATATTGCCCTGGGGAGCGTTGGGACTACTTCAACGTCCTAACATCCTCGGGCGAGTGGGCAGCTGACTGGGACAGCTGCCCGACCGGAAAGGTTAACAACGAGGTCTTCATCGGCGACTACATGCCGGAAGACGTCGGCTGTAAGCCGATTTGTTTTGGATCGTCTCTGTACGATCCTCCTTTTCGCAAGGTGCTCCAATGGCAGTGTAGTTTGTTCTACCTGCCGGACTGAGCCCTTCAGACACGGGCAGGCGGTGGAGCTTCCTTCGGGACGCTCCGCCGCCTCGCTCCACCACACTATTTGAAAGCTTAAAGATAAGGCTTTTTTTGTTTGTTAAATTTTTT
>MFRB01000035.1:0-2783 GCA_001783255.1 Candidatus Magasanikbacteria bacterium RIFOXYD12_FULL_33_17 | reverse complement strand
TCAATATTTGTTTAATATCTGTCTAATATCCGTTAATATTTGGCAAATATTATGACAAATATTAATCAAATTTATTTTTGTTTTCATAATTAAGTGTATTATCTTGCAAACAATACCATTTTAGTATATAATATCTCCGCTTTTAAGAAAATAAATTATATTCGCACGATTTGCAACATCCGCGTAAATCTGCGTATTTATCCTTATAAATCTGCGTTTAAATATGATTCTACACAACCGTATAAACCGCAAAGAATTACGCAAAAAAATGCAAGAAGATGTTACACCTCGTACCACACTTTCTTTTTATAAATACGTAAATATTGCTGAACCAGAAAATTTACGTGATGAGCTCTATCGTGCTTGGAGCGCGATGGGAGTACTTGGTAGAATTTATCTAGCCAAAGAGGGAATAAATAGTCAGTTGTCAGTACCAACTGCCAATTTTCAAATGTTTCGTGATTATGTTGATATGTTCAAAGAATTCAAAGACGTACCTTTCAAAATTGCAGTGGAAGATGACGGAAAATCATTTTATAAATTAACTATCAAAGTCAGGCACAAAATTGTGGCTGATGGACTAGACGATGATGCCTTTGACACAACCAACGTCGGTAAGCATCTTACTGCCGAAGAGTGGAATGAAGAAATGAGTAAAGAAGATACTATTGTCGTGGATATGCGCAATGCTTATGAATCAGACATTGGACATTTTGAAAATGCTATATTGCCTGACGTCGATACTTTTCGCGATGAACTTCAATTTGTCAAAGAAGAACTGAAAAACAAAAAAGATAAGAAAATTTTGCTTTACTGTACTGGTGGTGTGCGTTGTGAAAAAGCCTCGGCTTTTCTCAAGTCTGAAGGTTTCAAAGACGTCAATCAACTTTATGGTGGAGTGATAGATTACGCTCGCCAGTGTAAGCAAGAAGATTTGCCAGTGAAGTATAAGGGTAAAAATTTTGTGTTTGACGATAGACTAGCAGAAACTATTTCTGATGAAATTTTGACCAAGTGTTCGCAGTGTGGTGAGAGTTGTGATGAATATACCAACTGTAGTAATACTGCTTGTCATTTTCTTTTTATTCAATGTGGTAAATGTAAAGAAAAGTATGAAGGTGCCTGTGGTGAAGAGTGTCAAAAAATAATAAATCTACCAGAAGATGAAAGAAAAGAAATACAAAGAGAAATGTCGAAGAAAAAAGGGAAGAATGGGAGATTGAAGAAAAAATAGCTATAAGTAGCTATTTTTTAGTTGTTGATAAGTTAAGATTGACATATTTATACCCTATAGGGTATAATAGTTTTATTGAAGAATAATTAATTAACATTATGGTTTAAACAAATTTATGGAGGTTGTTTACTATTTTGATGAAGAGTTACAATTATGTCCTGTTAAAAAATATCTTGAAAGGTTTTTGATTGATGAATTTGATACAGAAAGAATAAAAAATAAAAAAAAGAACATATTAGCTTTGATATATAAAAAAGTGCAATATATAAAAGATAATCCAACTGAGTCTGCAGGGTTTCTGAAGACATTACATAATCACAATTTTATAGAAATAAAAAGTAGAAAAAATAAAAATGTTGTTATAAGGATTCTGTATTCACGTTGTAATTCTAAAATTGTTCTTTTGAATGCTTTTGAAAAACCAGATAATTATGATACTGACAAAATAAGAAAGGATGTTGAAAAATATTATATTACAACAGATAAATATCTTGAAAATTTTAAAAATAATCCAAATAGTTATGAAAACTATAGATAAAAAACAATCTACAATCGATCCAATGGCATTAGCTCGAGAATATAAAAACTTTGATGATTATCTTGATTTGGCAGATTCTCAAATTAAATTAGCAAATATTGTCTTCAAAAGAAGAAAAGAAATGGTTTGGACTCAAGATAAATTGGCAGAAGAAATAAAGACTACACAAAGAATTATTTCTAATATAGAGAGTGGTGATGTGAATGTAGGAATGGGGTTGCTTAGGAGATTAGTTAAAGTTTTAATGTTATCTAATGAAGATTTGGGGGTTATTTTTGACAGTTGTGTTATTATTCAGTTTAATAATAATTCAGTTTCAGATTATCAGTTTCCTTCATTTTCAAATATTCCTTCTTTAGTAAGTATTAAAAATAATAATAAATAAAATAATATGAGTTTTAAGCTTATTTGGGCAGTTTTGTGTCAAGAATCGTCTATAGATAATAGTACAAATAATATAAGTCTTTTTAAGGTATTAGAGGAATTGAACACTGATATTAATATGGAAGAATTAGACAAACTTAAAAATGATCCTAATTTTGATCATGCAAAACCAATTTTTATCCCTTTTAATTCGCAGCTTGTTATGTTATGGAAAAATGAAAGTGATGATGAATCAAAAGAACTACCTATGAAAATTTTTTTGAAAGATCCTGATGGAACCGTAATGCAAGAAATTAATAATGTATTTAAATTTCAAAAGGGTAAAGATAGATTAAGACTTGTCTTGAATATCAATGGTTTTGCATTGACAAAATCTGGATACTATACTTATTCTATAATGTCCAAACAACATAATACAGATTTTGAGGAAGTGTTTTCCATACCTATTAAAGTGAACATAAATTTAAAAAGAAATAAAGAATAAAATAAAAAAACAAGGTTGATAAATCCTTGTTTTTTTGTAGCTAGAAAAGCTAATTTGTGGTATTATAAAAATAGATTTGTAAGAAAGTAAAGGGTTGTTTACAATTCATTAGGATAAAAGTAGTTAATAAGTTGTTCCATAGG
>MFRB01000034.1:211-18824 GCA_001783255.1 Candidatus Magasanikbacteria bacterium RIFOXYD12_FULL_33_17 | reverse complement strand
CTTATTTCTATCTTTGCTCGTATCGGTGGTGGTATTTTTACCAAAGCTGCTGACGTTGGAGCTGATTTAGTTGGAAAAGTAGAAAAAGGTATTCCAGAAGATGATCCTCGCAATCCAGCTGTAATCGCTGACAACGTTGGTGACAACGTAGGTGACTGTGCTGGTATGGCTGCTGACTTATTTGAAACTTATGCTGTAACTGCCGTAGCTGCGATGGTACTTGGTGGACTTACTTTTGTAGGTACTACTGCTGGTATAATGTTTCCTCTTATGCTTGGAGCTGTTTCTATTATTGCTTCAATCTTTGGAAGTTTCTTCATCAGACTTGGTAAAAAGAACAACATTATGGGCGCTTTGTACAAAGGTCTAATAATGTCTGGTTTATTTTCAATGGTTGGTTTCTTTTTCTTGAGTAAACATTATGCTGCTGATTTAAATGCGACTACTGCTGATGTTTTTTGGACTACAGTAGTTGGTATCGTACTTACTGGTGCTATGGTTTGGATTACAGAATATTACACTTCAACCAAATATGCTCCTGTAAAACAAATTGCTAAATCAAGTGAAACTGGTCATGGTACCAATGTTATCACAGGTCTAGCAGTATCAATGAAGTCAACAGCTTTGCCAGTACTTGCAATCGTACTTGGTATGCTTGTTGCTCATCACTTCATGGGACTTTATGGAGTAGCTATCGCTGCTATGTCTATGCTTTCTCTTACTGGTATTGTCGTAGCAATCGACGCTTATGGACCTATCACAGACAATGCTGGTGGTATCGCTGAAATGGCCGAACTAGGTGACGATGTTAGAAATGTCACAGATCCTCTTGATGCTGTTGGCAACACAACCAAAGCTGTAACAAAAGGTTATGCTATCGCTTCTGCTGCTTTAGCTGCTCTAGTACTATTTGCAGATTTCACTCACAAACTTGATGCGGAAGGTATTAGTACAGTATTTAGAATTGATGATCCAAAAGTTTTGACAGGTTTGTTTATTGGTGGTTTACTTCCTTACTTATTTGGTTCATTACTAATGCAATCAGTAGGCAAAGTAGCTGGTAGTGTAGTAGAAGAAGTTCGCAGACAATTCCGTGAAATCAAAGGTATTATGGAAGGTCAAGCCAAACCTGACTATGCCAAAACAGTAGATATCGTAACCAAAGGTGCTATCGGTCAAATGATTTTGCCAGCAGTTATCCCTGTTGTAGCTCCAATCTTAGTTGGTTATTTCTTGGGTGCTGCTGCTCTTGGTGGTTTACTAGTTGGTACTATTATTACCGGTCTATTTGTCGCAATATCAATGACTACAGGTGGTGGTGCTTGGGACAATGCTAAAAAATATATTGAAGAAGGCCATCACGGTGGAAAAGGAAGTTTTGCTCATCAAGCTGCTGTCACTGGTGACACTGTAGGTGACCCATACAAGGACACAGCTGGCCCTGCAATCAATCCTATGATCAAAGTGGCTAACATTGTGGCTTTGCTTATAATTGGAATCCTCAAGTAAAACACTACAACATTTAAACACAAAAACACTCTCGAATTGAGAGTGTTTTTTTATTTTATGAGTTTGGTCCGCGCGCGTACGCCCGGACCGCCCCCCTTCAAACCCCCGTGACATTTTCCAACCCCTTGACGAGGAAGGACGCGACGTCCTCCTCGCCGAAGAGATTGAACAAAGCGTCCCACACAAGGGACGCGAAAATGCCGATGATGGCCTCCAAAATTGCGTTCATACGCACCTCCTCAACAAACAATAACACCAAAAAATCTTCTCGTCAAAAGCGCTTATCCCATAACTCGTACCACGTATCGATTTGTTACGTGTTATGTGGTACGCGATACGAAAATCTTTACAAAAAGCAAATACTTATCCAAAGATTGACAATTTGATAAAAATACGCTATATTACAGCCACTTTTAATCAAAATTAACGCATTATCCTGGTCAATTCCCGCGTAAACTTGTCCGCCGTAGCTCTACGAAGTAAGAGAGAAGGAGGATCCGCGTAAAAATCAGTGTAACTCCGCGTTTTAAAAAAATAAAGTATGGAACACAAATCACAAAAATTAGAAAATTCTCAAATGGAATTCACAGTTACTGTTACTCCAAAAGATTACCAAAAACATCTAGAAACAGCAGCTCAACACATCTCAAATCGTGTTGCTATCAAAGGCTTCCGTAAAGGCAAAGCCCCTTATGATATGGTCAAAAAAGAAGTAGGCAATATGAAACTTATGCAAGAAGCTCTAGAAGATATCATCCAAGAAAGTTTCTTTCAAGCTGTGAAGGCCGAAAAAGTAGATACAATCGGTATGCCAGAAATCAATGTTCAAAAAATGGCTCCAGACAATGATATTATTTATACTGCCAAAGTTGCTCTAATACCAAAGGTAACATTGCCAAAACTAGATAGTATAAAAATAAAAAGAACAGTCAAGAAAGTAAGTGACAAAGATGTTGATGAAACAATTGAAAACTTACGTAAAATGCAAGCCAAAGAAGTTGTAAAAGAAGGCAAAGCCAACAAAGACGACAAAATTGTTATTGATATGAATTTACTTCTTGCTGGAATACCAGTCGAAGGTGGACAAGCCAATGACTATGGTGTTTATCTAGGAGAAGAACACCAACACATCCCAGGTTTCAACGAAGCACTACTTGATTTGAAAAAAGATGATGAAAAAGAATTTGATCTCCCTTTCCCAAAAAATTATCACAGTCAACAATTGGCTGGTAATACAGGTACTTTCAAAGTAAAAGTAAAAGATGTTTTTACGAGAGTCATGCCAGAAGTAGATGAAGCTTTTGCCAAAGCTCTTGGACAAGACAGTGTCGAAAAATTACGTGAACTTATCAAAGAAAATCTTGGACACGAAGCGCAGCACAAAGCTGATGAAGTAGCTGAAATAGAAATGTTTGAAACACTTATCAAAGCATGTAACTTTGATGAAATTCCAAATGTACTAGTCGACGCTGAACGCAAAAAGATGTTTTACGAATTACGTAGTGATTTGGAAAAACATGGCGTCAGTATTGAACAATATTTACAAGATATCAAAAAGAATGAAAAAGATTTGGAAGCAGACTTCAAAGCAAAAGCAACTGACAGAGCCAAAGCTTCACTATTATCTCGTGAAGTTGCTCTAGAAAATAAACTTGAAGTAAGCAAAGAAGAATTAGAAACGGAAGTAAAAAAATTACGTGAATATTACAAAGAGACTGCTGAATATCTAGAAAATTTGAAAAAACCAGAAGTAATTGATTCTATTCACAACATGCTTCTAAACAAAAAAGTTGTGGCTTTCTTAGCTGACAAACTAATAGATGGTCAAAGACACATTCATGAAGAACATTCTCATGGACATGCCATGGCTGAAGCAGATCACGAAGATCATGAAGATCATACTGGTCATAATCACTAAAAAATATTTCAATAAAAAAACATTCTCTAATTAGAGAATGTTTTTTTGTTTTGAGAGAGCCTCCATCATATGCCCCAGCAACTTATAGGTTTTAACCTTAATAGATTCCTGTGTCGCCCAACCAGCTCGATAAGTCAAGACGTGATTACTCAGATTGTCTCTCAATTTCCCATTAATATTTTCATTTAGACAAAGTGTTTTTGTGGTTGGAAGTCCTGAATAAACATCAAGCCCAACAAACAATTCATTATTTAACATTCTTCTAGTAAGCTCTTCTTGATTTAGAGCATTTCCATCACTGGTGTTAACAAAGTAAGAACCATTTTTAATCAGTGCCAATTTTTCTTGAGAAAGTAAATTTGGAACTTTGTGTGCTTTTATATTCAAAGAAATAATATCCGCTGTTTGCAATAAACTATCCAAATCACAATGTGTGTATATACTACTTTCTTTTTTATTTCCAGTATACAAAATATTCATGCCAAAACTTCTAGCTATTTCGGCAACTCTTCCACCAATTCTACCAAGTCCTATTACACCAAGCCTTTTATTTTTTAAACTTTCGTCATAACTATTTACAGATTGTATATCTATACAATTATTTTTTTTGATTCTTTTTATTTTTTCTATGGTTATTTTATCTAAATCATTAGAATCAAAAACAACAAAATCGTTTAAAGCTAAAAGCTTATAAAAATTAGCAATATTAGAATTAATATCTTGCAAAGATACAACATGAGCTTTGAAACCTTTCTCAAGAATATTTGATAAATAATCAAATTTTTTTGAAGTATACAAAATTCCAATATTTTTACCTTCAATAAGTTTTGGTGGAATTATGTCATCTAGTTTTCTTTCTGTCATATCACCATAATGTTTTAGAGATCTACCTATCTTATGGAACTGATGAGAAAACTTTCCTTTTCTAGTATTTTTTTCATTTATAGACATTTTTCTGTAATGAGAAAAAAGACGTAACAAAACTCCAATAGCAATATCTTCTTCATTTTCAAATTTACTTTCTGTTCTTTTGTTTCTTTCAATTAATTCTAAAAACATATTTATCTCCAACTCCGCAACAGAATCTGTACCATAATCATCCACACAACCAGTGTAAATTCCTTTTTCATTGGACATTTTCACATTCAATCTATGTTCGTATTCGTGTGTCCAAGTGAGTATAGCCCTAGGATTTATTCTTTCCAAAACCAAATCTGGGATAGCTGTCCAACAAGTTATAATACAGTCAGCATCTTTGACCCTATTATACAAATTTTGAGCAGGAATATCATCTCTTAGACTCACTTCAACATAACAATGTCCTGTTTTTAATTTCTCATGAACTTCAGGATTTATACCATCAAAACTTTCAGGAAGTGAAGATGGCCAAATAATTATATTAGCATCATCTGGCAAAGAATAACCTTCTGGAAGTTTCCACTCTTTTTCTACTTGATCAAATTCAAGAGGAACCCTTTCAATTTTAGGATTTTCAACTAGTTTCTTTAAGATTATTTCATGCTCTGGATAAAATATGACAGTATCCAAGACCACTATTTTTTTAAATTTATCCATAATAACTTATTATTTATATAATATCTTTTTTTATAGCCATCATACCAGGTTTAACTCTACCATCAATAACTTCTTGCAAAGATTCTGCTAAAACTCGAGGATGTTGTGCCATCTTTGCAATTTCAGGAGATAACAGTTTGATAAATTCATCACCAAGAGTTGAAGGAGAAATGAGACCTGTTGGCAAGTAATATGCTTCCAAAATGTCTGAATAATGTCTATTAAGTTCAACAATATAAGAAGCCAACCCGGAATTTATCATAGAGTATGTAATCAAATCTTTGGGTTTTTTGCTAGTATTTCCAGCAAACCAAATAAATTTAATTGGTGTGGCTTGTTTTTGAAATTTCAATACAATATTTTTATTAAGTAAAATACTACCAACAAGTTTAGCATTAACACATTGTTTAATATTATCCTCTGATAAATTTTCCAAAGAAAAATG
The DNA here is from genome assembly GCA_001783255.1 of Candidatus Magasanikbacteria bacterium RIFOXYD12_FULL_33_17. Classification (GTDB taxonomy): domain Bacteria; phylum Patescibacteriota; class Patescibacteriia; order Magasanikbacterales; family UBA922; genus UBA1557. The sequence goes on along the minus strand of MFRB01000034.1, from coordinate 13,377 downwards.
AACATTACCACCATCTGCCAACATTAAGGATAAATCTAAACTTTTGATTTCACTTAATAACCTCTTAATACTTTTTTCATTTGATATATCACATTTCCTTTCGTGCCAACAATGTTTATCAACTTTTTTGGCACTACGCCCATAGATCCATATTTCATAACCTTTTTCATGTAAATAATTTGCCAAAAAGCGACCTATAGATTTTTCTTTATTACCTGCTATTAATGCAACTTTTTTCTTTGGTTTTTGTGCAAAAAAGAAAGCCCACCCCATTTTTTTGTCCTTAACAGACAATACAATCTTTTCATATCTTTCTTTCAAATTTCTATAAGTTTCATCTTTGTTATTATCAAATTTAATTATTTTCTGAGCAAGTTTATTATAAGTTCTAATCATATCATCATCTCTTCTCTCTGATTTCACAATAGATAGGCCAAGACCTTTAAGAATACGTTCATATATACTAAATGATATTCGTTCATTCCAATTTACTAAATTGTATATTAGTTTCTTTTCATTTTGTGAGTTTGCCGGAGCTTCAGAAACAAAATCTGCAATAGCTAAAACACCACCAGGAGATAATAAGCGATAAATATTATCAAACAAAGATTGTTTGTTTGTAATTAAAAGAATTGCGTCTTGACTAATGATGTGTGTAAACAAACTATCTTTATCAAAAATCTTATCAAGTTCACCTCCACTAGCCCTTATAAATTTCACTTTTATTTTAGGTAATCCTTTGAGAATTTTGTCTTTATTTAATTTTGTCAGATGATTTTTTGCATCTTTAATTTGTTCATCACTCAAATCAACTCCCACACCTCTACAATTATTTTTATTACAAATATCTATCAAGGTTCTTCCTGTACCACAACCAATATCCAATACGGATGATTCTTTTGTGATAGGATAAATATCAGAAATTTCTTTTATAAGGTGATCAGTTGCATTTTTATAAGCTTTTTCAAGTGAGTCTTTTTCATTTTTAAATAAACCTACATGCAGAGTATGATTTTTTTCATCCCAAGTTTCATCATAAAACTTTTTGAGATAATTGAACTTGTATCTTGTTTTGTCCTCAGTGTTAGCCATAAAAAATTTATTAATTAATAAATAAATATATCATTATTATACAATTTTGTCAATATATTGACTAGTTATTATATATAATGTATAATAAAAATATACAAATTAATTATAAATGTTTATACCTTAGATATGGAATCAAAAACAGAAATGAACCAAAACCTTTACACTTCCCTCAAAGAACTTGGTCTCACAGAAGGTGAGGCCAACTTATACACAACCTCACTTTCACTTGGCCCTTCCACTATTGCTTCACTAGCTGACCATCTCAATATACCACGACCAAATGTCTACAAAATCATCACAGGGCTTGAAAAACAAGGCTTATCAAAATTTTCCGAAAGAAAAAAGTACACGCGCACTTTTATGGTAGAGCCTCCAACAGTAGTACTCAGCAAGGTACGTCAAAAAAGAGAAGACTTCTCAACTCTAGATCATACACTTGTAGGTTCCATGCCGGATTTGTTAGCTCTTTACCACCAAGGTGAAACTCCAACAAAAATAAAAATTTTTCAAGGAGAAGATCAATGGATGAAAATATTTTTTCAAATTTTAGAAGAAACAAAAGACACTATTAGTTTTTTTGGTTCAGCTGATGCCTTTATTGATATGATATCTTGGGAAACAGAAAACAAATGGATCAAAAAAAGAGTTGAAAAAAATATTCATCTTAATGCACTTTTGATACCAGGCACAGATGCCCAAAAACTAAAAGAAAACGATGAGGGACAACTACGTACAACGCGTTTTTTTCGAGGTCAAACCCCCTTTGTTACAGGTTTTATGTTATATGCAAACAAAGTAATAGTTTGGCAACCAAAAGCACCTCTGGCAGTACTGATTGAGGACGAATATATTGTACAAATGTTACGTAGTATATTTGATACACTTTGGATATCTTAAAACAAAAAAACATTCTCTACTTAGAGAATGTTTTTTTAATTTACATTTCAATTTCAACAATTTTACTTTTACTCGTCTCACCTCTCACAATCCTAATTTTTGATTTAGCCACATTATATTCTTTACTGAGTATTTCTATAAGTTTTTTATTAGCTTCACCATCAACAGGAGGGGAAGTCAATTTCACCTTCAATTCAGTCTCGGAAATCTTTATAACCTTGTTTAAAGAAGATTTTGGTATTACTTTTATATTTAGACGCATAACTTTTCAATTTACTTTATTTGTCTAGCTAAATCACAACCCGTTTAAATTAAATTACATTGTCCTATTGCCATATTGTTCCATTGTAGAAACCTAAAGTCAGTGGGACAGTGGGGCAATGGAACAATTTTCTACACAAAACCCAATTATCTGCGTGTATCTGCGTAAAAATCCGCGCAATTCCGCGTTTCCTACTTAGGAAGATCAACACCACCCTTAGACCAAGGATTACAGCGCATTATTCTCCACAAAGTTTGAGGAATTCCCTTTATTAAGCCTTTTTTCTTAATTATCTCATGACCATATTCACTACAAGTAGGATAAAAACGACAATATCCATTTGGAAATCTTCGCTTAAATAAGCCATGATCCGGAGACAAAGTCTTTTGATAAAGCTTTATCAACAACAAAACAGGCACACGAGGTAAATATAGTAATTTTTTTAAAAAGTGCTTCATAGAGCCAAAAAATACAATTAATAAAAATTATTAGAAATCTTTCCAAGCAAAGATGATTCGTCTGAGTTGAAAAATTAAAAATCCTAAATACTTTTAAAAAACAAATAAATAAAATAAAAAAATTAATTAATCAAAAATATATATTTTATAAAAAGCAAATATATTGGCTACAACTAGCAAAATTATTGAATTAACAAACGGGATTTTTTGAGACAAAAAATAATATCTTCTTCAATTTTGTGGTAATCAGCTTCCAAAATACTATTCTTAGCCATAAAGCCAATCAAATAACCTATTTTTATTTTATTTTCTTTAAGTAACAATCTAATGACTTCACGCATTTTACGTCTAACAGCATTACGTTTTACAGCACTCTTACTTATTTTAACACCAACACTAAAACCAATTTTGAGATCTGTCACCTTAAATTGTCTACGAGGATACTTATCCAATTCTATTTTCCAAGCTTTCATAGTCAAATCACGAGCACCCACAAAAGCACCTTCGTTAAAAAGCACTTCCCATTCTTTGGTACCACGTAATCTATTGTTTTTAGCGAGCATACGTTTTGTTATTGTAGTTAATTAAACGATATATTACTATACTTGAACGAACCTCACCCCAGCCCTCTCCTACCAGGAGAGGGAGCATAATTCCCCTCCCATCGTAGGGGAGGGGTTAGGGGTGAGGTTCGGTGTTAAAGAGTATTATCGCCAATCTACTACATAATTATTTATAACAATTATAACACAAAAACCTCGTAAAAACGAGGTATTGTTGATATTCTAATAAAAACAGTCAATTAACGTGTCTTTCTTGTGCGTTTACCAGTTTTTTCGTCACTAACAGTCAATTTCTTTCTACCTTTATCACGACGCGCTTTTAGAACTTTACGACCATCTTTAGTTTTCATTCTTTCTAGAAAACCATGGGTTTTAGCTCTTTTGCGTTTCTTTGGTTGGTATGTTCTTTTTGGCATACATTCTATTTTTTAAATAATGTAGCTATATAATACTAAAAAATAGCATTTCTGTCAAGAGCCTTTAATAACAAAGATTAGTTTGCAACAATCGACTAAGAGATATTGGGCAGTTTACCATACTATTATAAGTAATAAAATTATTGAACCATTGCCCCATTGTTCCATTGTAATCGAAACACCAATTTAAAATGACAATGGAACAATGTCCTTATAAAAAATTGACCTTTCTTTCAAAATCAGTCATAGTAGGACCTAGATATCCACACCATCCACAGTTTTTCCACAAACTATACACTTTTGGCTATTTTTACATCATTTTTCAAATTAACAAAGTGTGCTAAAATAAGAAACATAATATGAAATTACGTGAGGAGTTACCTTTTTACGTAATAACTTTTTTAAAAGTCTATGACTACTCACGAAATTTGGCAAGCCGTACTAGCAGAATTCGAATTGACACTGTCTAAAGCAAACTTCACAACTTGGTTCAAAAATACTGGTATCGCCAACTACGATGATGGCAAAGCTATGATCTGTGTACCAAATACTTTTACAAAAAGTTGGTTAGAAAAAAAACACCATTCACAAATAATAAAAATTTTGGAAAGAGTAACTGGCAAACCAATAAAAAAAGTTGATTACGTTGTTGAAAATATAAAAAATATAAAGAATGAAGAATGTAAACTTTCAGGACAACCTCCTCAAATTTCTACTATCACTAATCCACTTTACAACAACCAACGAAAAAATACTTTAGTACAACAATTTGGTCTTAATCCAAAATATACTTTTGAAACATTCGTGGTTGGTAAAGGTAATGAGTTGGCACATGCGGCTTCTCAAGCTGTTGCCCGTCGTCCTGGCGAATCATACAATCCTCTATTTATTTATGGAGGAGTCGGACTTGGTAAAACTCATTTGATACAAGCGATTGGCCACACCATGCTTGAGGCTAATCCACAAACAAAAATTTTATACGTCAGTTCTGAAAAATTTACCAATGAATTTGTCTCTTCTGTAAAAGAAGGTCGTGCCAAAGAATTCAAAGATCGTTATCGTAATGTAGATCTTTTACTAATTGATGATATTCAATTCATTGGTGGTAAAGAACAAACACAAGAAGAATTTTTTCACACTTTCAATGAACTTCATCAACAAGGTAAACAAGTAGTTCTAACAAGTGATCGTCCACCAAAAGCAATTCCTGCTTTAGAAGATAGATTGAAAAGTAGATTTGAGTGGGGAATGATTGCTGATATTTCTGCTCCAGATTTTGAAACACGTCTGGCTATCTTACAAAAGAAAGCTCAAGAAAAAGATTTCAAAATTGATGAAAAAATGATTCAATTTATTGCAACTCAAGTTCAAAATAATATTCGTGAACTTGAAGGAGCTTTGAACAAAATAATTGCTTATCACGAATTAAAAAATATTATACCTACTGAAGAAACATTGAAGCAAGTACTATCAAGTTTTGCAGAACAAAGTATGAAGCGTTCGTTGACACCTCGTGAAGTTGTCAACGTAGTAGCAAGTTACTTTGACATCTCAATAGAAGATGTACTCGGAAAAAGTCGTGAAAAAAAATTAGCTTTCCCTCGTCAAATAATAATGTATTTACTACGTGAAGAATTGAAATTATCCTATCCAAATATCGGTGACGAGTTAGGTGGTAGAGACCACACCACAGCTATGCATGCTCATACCAAGATTTCAACCAATATTGATAATGATCTAAAACTAAAACAAGATTTGGAAATGATAAAACAAAGACTTTACGCGAATTCTATTTAAAAAAAGAAAAATAAACATAAAAAAAATATACACAAAACTGTAGATAAACAACAATAAATACTGTTAATAACAAAAAAAATATACACAGACAATACACAGAAAAAAACACTAAAAAAAGTTATCCCGAAACAAACAACATTTACCAACACAACATATAAACAATTGCTAATACAAAATCTTGGCTAAACAAAAACAAAATAAGCACTTTTCCACTCAGTACACAGGCCCTATAGTTAACTACTAGTTCTATAAATATATAAACTAATAATACGACACCAATATGAAATTCACATGCACAAAAGAAAACTTAGAATATTCTTTGAGTCTCGTGAGTTCTCTGGCTAGTAAACATACCAACTTACCGATTTTAAGCAATGTTTTAATAAAAACAAATGATTCAGGAATTGAAGTAAGTGCTACAAATTTAGAAATTGCTGTCAAAACACAACTTCGTGCCAAGGTAGAAGAACAAGGTTCGTTTACTGTTCCTGCCAAAACTTTGACAGATTATATTCGTTTGTTAACCAACGAACAAGTTGAAATAAGCAAAAAAGACAATGAACTTTTGATAACTAGCGGTAATTCTAGTACCAAAATAAAAGGATCAACTGATGAAGATTATCCAATTTTGCCAGAAGTAGAAGAATTAAATTCTTATGTTTTGCAAATAGAAGATTTGAAAAGCGCTATTGCCAAAGTCATAATTGCCGTTGCTAAAAATGAAATACGTCCAGAATTATCAGGAATTTTCTTTTCTTTTTTCTCCGAAAAGTTTGATGGTTTAGTTCTTGCAGCGACTGATTCTTATCGTTTGGCAGAAGCAAAAATAAAAGTTTCTCAAGGTGAAACCAAAGATATAAAATGTATTGTTCCTTCTCGTGTTGCTTATGAAATAAACAGACTTTTACAGGCTGCCAAAAGTCATGGTGGAGAAGATATTGTTCGTGTTTGGATTAGTGATAATCAAATAGCTATTCGTTATGATAATTTCGAAATGACTAGTCGTTTGATTGATGGTAAATATCCTGATTATACTCAAATTATTCCCGATAATTTCAAGACCACTGCTGTATTTCCACTTGATGTAATGGTTAACAAAATAAAAGCTGCTAGTCTTTTCACTTCTACAGGAGTCAATGCAGTATCTTTTGATTTGAATGTGACTGAAAAAAATATTGGAGTTTCTTCTTCTAGTACTCAAGCAGGTGAACATAGTTCTGCTATTGATGTGGATATTGAAGGTGAAGAAAATTCTATTTTACTCAATCACAGTTATGTTTTAGATGGACTTTCACATATGGAAAGTGACAATGTTGTTTTTGGTGTAAATAGTAAAGATGCCCCATGTATTTTTCGTCCTCAAGGGAAAGATGATTATTTGTATATTGTGATGCCTATTAGACAATAATTTTAAATTTAGTAATTTTAAATTTTAAAAACAACTTTTGAAAAAGTTGTTTTTTTATTTATTATTATATATCAAGAAGCTTTATTAATGGAGGGTTGGAAAAATAAACTCTAACATCAAAATCTTTATCAACTAGTTCAATCATTTTCATATCCACTCGTTCAATTAATTTAAAGTTTTGTTTACCTAAATATTTTTTCTCAAATTCTTCAAAGTTTGCAATTGTAAAATCAGCATCACCTTCTTCTGGTCTTGTCGGGTCTGGAGTACGTATTTTTAATAATTTCAATTCGCCTGCGACAGTTTGTAAATGTTCGATTTCGAATAAAGGACCTGTTGTTGTTTCTTTTATTACTTTACCAAAAGTTTTTGTTAATATTTGTAATTCTGTAAATTCTTTGTCATTCTGACAAAATATACAAGCATAATTTACGGAGATATTTTTTTCTTCTATATATTTATTTTTTAAGTTATTAGCTTTGTAAACAATGTTTTGGATTTTGTTTTTTAATTCAATTATGTGCATAGAATAAATTTAAATCAGCCACACAAAGGTAATGATCAGCTTTACCTACAACAATTTTTGATTTTAATTTAGTCCATTCTTTTGAAACAATGATTTTATCATAAGTTCTACCTTTTGGTGTGGTTGGTTTATTATTCAAAACAGCTTGGAATTTTTTTTCAAAAACGTTTGGTAATAATTTTTTAATGTCACCATTAAAGTTCATGTCAGCACAAAATATTGTTGGCATTTTTTCTTTTAAAATTATTTTTTCAATTTTGTTTCTTATGTTGCTAAAGTCGTCTTCCAAAAAATCTCTACCAAATTTTCTAAAAGGGGACATCTGCCCAGAAAACACCTTAATTATTTTATCATTGTATTTTATTCTTGTTTCAAAAATAATTTTGTCGTGTGACATTACTTTTTTATTTCTCCATATAAACTCCATGTTAGGGTTTGGTAATTTGTGTATTTTTGAATCAGTTATGGGAAACTTACTAATAATAGCTAAAGACAATTTTTGATTAATTTTTAAGTGAGAATCAGAAACTTTCTTTGTTCTAAAATATTTGTAGCCAAGTTTTTTGGCAATTTCTTTTGGTTGGTTTGTTTTTTTAGAAGTGTGTGTTTCTTGTAAACAAATAATATCTGGATTTATTTTTTTTATTTCTTCTACAAAATAATCTAGATTTTCTTCATTAAAGTCTAAATTATTATTTTTTGAAATAAAACCGCCACCGATATTCCAAGTTGCTATTTTCATAAAATTGTTTAATAAGCAGTAGTTCTTGTTAAATGATGAGGCTTGTCATTAGGAAAATCTTTTCTACCTTCTAACCACAAAGCATCATTGATTTGGATAGCTGTTATATCTGGAAATTTTTCTTGAACTTTTTGTTTGATTATTTCATTAGCCCAGACAGTATTGGCTCTAATTTCTATTTCTTCTTCACTATCTTTTTTTAATTCAATGTTGTTGTCTATCTTGTGGCTTAGTTGTTCGTTATATTCCAAAATACCAAGTCGGCGTAAAACAAAAGGCACTTTGTAGTCAGCACAAGCTGTTAGTTCTTCAATATTTTTTATTTTACAAAAAGGTTCTTTACTTGTTTGAGAGATGTCATTGATAAGTATTTGGGCTCTTTTGTAAAAATATATTTGTTGTCCTTTATAATTTGTTTCATCTTTGAAAGATGGAAAATATTTTATTAACAGTTCTATAATTTTTTGTGAGTCATTGTTTGATTGTTTTATTAAGTTGAAAAAGTTACCTGAAAAATTAGCCAACAAACTTTTTCCAACTTCTCTGATAATTTGTAATCTTTCTTGAAACAATGGTATTTCTATTGTACCTTCCAAAATTTTAGCTAAATCATTTTCACTAATTTGTGATAAATATTTTGCATCCAAAATAGAAAAATCATTTTCAATAGCTTTTCCAAGGGAAGTTATCATACAATAGGATCCACCTTTTATTTTTTGTCCTTGATAAGTTATCTCCCATTTTGGTTTTCCCCAATAGGAAAAGTTAAGAGAATTAAAAATTAATAAAAAGTTAAGTAACTCTTTTGAATCCAATTTTGTAAGATCAAAAGGGGACATTGCAAACCAATGTTGTATATTTTCAGGTGAAAAATGTTTTGTAAACTCAACTAGTTTATTTTCATTTATTTTTACATGTTTTGAATTTTCACTGACAAATTTACATGACTTCAGTATTTCATTCATATTTAAGAGATTATCAAAAATAATAAGACAATTATATTCTAAATATAGTATTTTGTAAAACAAAACAGCCACCAAATTTTTGGTGGCTGTTCTTTTATTTTATTTCTACATTGACTGACTCTACTGTTTTTTCATTTTTTTGGTCTAGCGTCTCGGCTATTAATTTATAGTTTCCTATGCCGGGATTGTCTTTCCAAGATACAAATATTTGATTTGTTTGTAATTCAGAAAAATTATTCATTTCTCCTATCAAACTTTTGTTTCCATTTTTTTCGTAGTATAGAGAAATATTTTTTATTTCTGATATTTTTATGGCTTCTAGTGTTATTGTTTTTGGGAAAGAAGCACTATTAATTATTGTATAATCATTTAAGAATCTTACAGAAGGTTTGACATCAGGCGCATCTAATTTGAATTTAACTTCTTTTTGGAATTTGTTTCCCACATCATCTTCCACAATAATTGTCATGGTATGTTCACCTGAATTTTGTTCTTGCATGTAATAGTGAAGGTTGAAAGGATGTGCGTTTACTACATCTACATAGACGTTGTCTATTTTGTAGGTTACTTTTGATACACCTCTAGGCGCTGTAACACGAACGTCAGTATCTATTTGTCTGTTTGTAAGAGTTTGACCTTCTTCTGGATAAACTACTTCTAAACTTGGAATTAATTCAAGACTATGAGCATCATCATATTTTGTAGGAGGCTCTTCAAAATTAAATTTCCAATCAGGATTAGATTCTTGATTTCTAGTTATCCAATCTTGAATACCTTGTTCCCAGGCTGAAAATTGAGGATCATCTGCCGGGTTGGTTGGTGGGTCACCACGGGGATTGTCTTTGTTGACATAATACAGGATAGAATGTGGTTGGATATAAGTTCTTTCTTCTATATATTCTGGTGGAGTTGAACTTGTGGCAAGATTACCAGTGGCTTTATCAACCTTTAGTGTTACTTTACCACCTTCAGAACCTCTAAGGACTGGTTTGGTGGCATCATTTTTTGGTAGTTCGGGAAAGTTTTCTACAGCAGTATCTTTCAACACCTGTTTCATAAAACTATTCCAAATTTTAGCAGCAACCATACTTCCACCGTATCCAGCTTTCATTGGCGAATTGTTTGTATTTCCTGCCCAAACGCCTGTGACTAGAGAGGGGGTATAACCAATTGTCCAAGCATCTACATAATTGTTTGTTGTTCCTGTTTTTGCAGCCACAGGTCTTCCTGGTAAGGTTAGTACTCCTCCTGCACCAAACATATAGGCACGAGAAGCATCATCGCTCAAAATATTTGATACAATACTGGATACCTTTTCATCTATTATTTTTTCTCCTTTTTTATTTTTCCATTCATCCAATATTTTGCCTGAAGAATCTTCTACTTTTAAAATACTAGTTATCTCATTTTTGTATCCTTTGTTTGCAAATATCGCAAAAGCATTGGTATGTTCAATAAGTTTTACTTCACCACCACCAAGAACAAGAGATAACCCAAAATCTCCTTCGCCAAGTGTCGTATATCCCATTCTTTTTGAAAAATCTATAGCATTTTTTTCACCGACTAGATAAAGAGTTTTTACGGCAGGAATGTTTAGAGAGCCTTGAAGAGCTTGTCTTATTGTAAGAGGACCTCTTTCTTTTAGATCATAATTTTTTGGTATGTAAGGTTTTCCAGATACAGCAAAATTTGTTACAGTATCAAATAAGATAGTGTCAGCAGTATAGCCTTTTTCGAAAGCTGCTGCATAAACAATTGGTTTGAATGAAGATCCTGGTTGTCTTTCACCATCAGTTGCCACGTTGAATTGACCATCTATTTCATTATCGTAAAAATTACGAGAACCAATCATTGCCAACACCTGTCCTGTTTTTGGATCTATTGCTACCAGTGATATGTTGTCTGCTCCCGCATCGTTCAGTACTGCATCAGCTTCCTCATCCATTATTTTTTGGGCTATTTGCTGTTTTTCCCAATCTAGAGTTGTAATTACTTTTAGACCTGCTGTGTCAACTGTTATTTCACCGTATTTGGCAGCCAACTGTTTTTGTACATATGAAACAAAGTGAGGAGCTTCCATATGGTTAAAAGTTTTTTTGATCTTTAGTTCTTCATCTTGAGCTTTATTTTTTTCTTCTTCGGTAATGTATCCTTCCTCAAACATTCTCTTTAAAACAAAATCCCTTCTATTTTTTAGAGCCTCATGGTTGTTCAAATAAGTAGATGGAGCTTTTGGTAAACCAGCTAGTGTGGCTGATTCTGCTAAATTCAATTCGTTTACATCTTTGCCAAAATAACTTTGGGCAGCTGATTCAACGCCATAGTTGGTTGAACCGTAAGGTATTTCATTAAAATATATTTTTAGTATTTGGTCTTTGGTATATTTTTGTTCAAGTCTTATTGTCATGACAGCTTCTTTCAATTTACGTAGTATAGAATGTTCGTTGGTAAGAATAGCATTCTTCACTAGTTGTTGAGTAAGAGTGGAAGCTCCGCTACCAATTCTTTGTTTAGTAAATACTCCCATTATTATTGACCTTAGGATAGAGAAAGGTCTTATACCCTTGTGTTCATAAAATTTTGTATCTTCAGTGGCCACCAATCCATTGATTAGATTTTTTGGTATTTGGTCAAGTTCGACAATAGTTCTTTTTTCATCAGCAAAAATTTCATATAAGAGGTGAGTACCTGTTTTGTCGTATATTTTTGTACTTTGTGCAATTTCTCTGTCTGTTAGTTTGTTTGGATCAGGTAAGTCTTTGCTAATCCAAGCTGTTAAAATTGTAACAAATAAAAAACCAAAAACAATCAAAAAAAGAAAAGTATATATTAATATTTTTTTAATTTTCTTTTTAAGGTCAGAATCTTCTTTTTTATTGTTTTTTTTCTTTTGGTTGCTTACATAACCATAAGAGCGTTTTTTTATTTGAGGAATTGTCATATTTTGTTTATTTGTAATCAACTAAAAAACCTATTAAATGATAGATCAGTAGTTATCAATATTGTATCAAACTATTGACAAAATTGCTATATTATGCTATAATAGGGCATCGGTAAAAATAAGGTACTTAGTATAAGAGTATCTTTTTATTTTGGCAAAAATTAAATTTTAACCAACTACAATTTACCGAAAAAAGCAAATATATGAAAAAATTCTTCAAAAAAAGGCTAAATAGACAACTTTTTGAGGTATCTGTCTCACTTGTTGTTATACTATCTTTCTTTGTAACCTCATTTTTACCTCAAGTAGCAGAAGCAAAACCGGTATTTTTGGCTGGGTTGAGCAATTTATTTTCTAATAATAATGAAAAAACTGAAATTATTGAAGATTCTGTATCATCTTTTCCTGATATGGAAGAAGCTGAGCCTAGAATGGTCGTTTTGGCTGTTATGACAGCTTATTCTAGTGATGTTGCTCAAACAGACAGTACACCTTGTATTCCTGCTGATTTTCATTACAATTTGTGTGAACATTATGAACAAGAAGGTGAACAAAACACTATTGCTACTAATTTTTTACCTCTTGGTACCAAAGTTCGTTTTCCGGAACTTTATGGTGACAAGGTCTTTGTTGTCAGAGATAGAATGAACGCTAGATATGGTTATGGTAGAGGTGATATTTGGATGCCAAGTAGAGCTGAAGCTGTGGCTTTTGGTGTCAAAAGAGTGAAAATGGAAGTTTTTTATAGATAAAAATAACTGTGAATTATAAAAAATGGCTTTAAATAAGCCATTTTTTTGTGTAAATTTTATGTTTTCAAGAGGTTTTTTAAATTATTAATTACTAATTAATAATTACTAATTAATAATTTTTTTGAGGTACCGGCGAGAATCGAACTCACGAATAGAGGTTTTGCAGACCCCTGCCTTACCGCTTGGCTACGGTACCATACTATTTTTACTCAGCTATAATAACAGATATTATATTTTTTTTCAATAGCTAAGTTAAGTGAAGATTCAAGCTTTCAACGCACCACTTGGTTAATCACTTCGTTAGAGGATAAGTACATTACAAAAGATAGTTTATAGTGATTTTTTGT
>MFRB01000034.1:0-145 GCA_001783255.1 Candidatus Magasanikbacteria bacterium RIFOXYD12_FULL_33_17 | reverse complement strand
TCAAAATCTGGTATAGTACATCGTACTTATGAACAAGAAGTTTTATCAAGTTTTATTGTGGTTTTTGAGAGGACTTATTTATTTTAAAAAAAGTCTTTTTTTCATTTTTTCTATTATCTGGCGTTTTTTATTGTTTATCAATAAT
>MFRB01000033.1 GCA_001783255.1 Candidatus Magasanikbacteria bacterium RIFOXYD12_FULL_33_17 | reverse complement strand
TTCAAAATCCACAGGACTGTGAGCTGGTGTTACACCAAGAGCTCCGGTACCAAAACTTTCATCAACATGTTCGTCACTAATAATTTTTATTTTTAGAATATGACCTTTTTGTCCGACGTCTGTTACTTCAAATTCTTGGCCAATATATTTTTGATATTTTCCTGTGGGATTTACAGCCACAGCTGTGTCCCCTAGCTTGGTTTCCGGACGAGTAGTAGCTATAGTAATTGGAAAATCTTTGTGATATTTGAAATAATACATCTTAGCAGGACGTTCAATATGAACAAGTTCGTCATCACTACAAGTAGATTGACCCTTTACTGACCAATTGATTACTCGGTAACCTCGATAAATAAGACCATCTTCATACATTTTTTTGAAAACAGTTTTGACAGATAGATTTCTCTTGTCGTCCAGTGTAAAAGCTTCTCTACTCCAATCTAAACTAGAACCCATTTTTTTGGATTGATTGACAATAGTATCATGGGATTCTTGAGCAAACTGATTTACACGCTCAAGAAATTTTTCTCTACCCAATTCTTCTTTAGGTTTTTTAAATTCTCCTGAATCAATAAGCATCTTTTCAACTTTTGATTCAGTAGCAACAGCAGCATGATCTGTACCCGGCACCCAAAGCGTCTTGTCGCCTTTCATACGGTGATATCTAATCATTACGTCTTCTATTGCAAGCATCGCCGCATGCCCCATGTGAAGTGTTCCTGTGACGTTTGGTGGAGGCAAAACTATGATAAAAGGTTTAGAATCTTCTGTTGTTATTCCTTTTTCAATACAAACATCTGGATTAAACAATCCACTCTTTTCCCAAGATTCATAGATATCATCTTCGTATTTTTTTGGTTCGTAAGATTTAGCTAGACTTTCCATACTTTTATCATTTTAATAATCCGGATATCCAGATAATTCGGATGATCCTGATATACTTTTAAAATAAATATTCTAGAAAATATCCGGAAAATCAGGATTATCCGAAAATCCGGAGTGTTTAATGATAGTAGTTTACCTCAATATCTCATTTTTTGCAAGAAAATGCCTAGAGTTAGCCAAATAGTTGGAAAAGACAGCCAATATTAGGCTGTATTGACATATTTTTAGTTTTAGGCTATAATCTCCTATCCCCCTTTTTTACCAAAGTAGCCAAAAAGGGTTGCTACACCTAGATATTTATATCTAAATGTTTGAGTGTAACAAAAACTATGGCACTTGCAAAAACTGAACAATTCACAAAAGCGATAGAAGATAAGAAAAAAATCTTAATTACTTTCAAGAAACATTTTGACGGTGATGCTATCGGTAGTGCTTTGGCACTAAAACTCTTTTTGGAGCAACTTGGTAAACACGTAGAAATAGTCTGTGCTGATTTTGTGTTGCCTAGCCAATTTACATTCTTAAAACACTCCAATAAAATAAAGTCCAGCTTCGATGGTTTAAACAATTTCATTATAAGTATTGATATTGAAAAAACTGGTATCTCTGAACTTAGTTATGACACTAAAGATAATAATTTAAGAATTTTTTTGACTCCAAAAAATGGTTATATCAATAGAGAAGATATCCAAACTAGCCAAAGTGATTTTAAATATGATTTGATAATTACTATTGATACACCTGATCTGTCTTCTCTTGGTAATATATACACTGACCACGAAAATTTCTTTTATAGTAAACCAATTATCAATATTGACCACCAAGCCAACAATGAACATTATGGACAAATAAATATAATTGACTTACCAGCGAGTACTAGTGCTGAAATTATTTTTGAACTCTTACAAAAATCTCAAGAAGAATTAATCAATCGTCATATTGCTCAATCTTTACTTACTGGCATTGTCGCCGGAACAAATAGTTTCAAGAAAAACAAAGTACGTCCTCAGACTTTGCAAGTCGCTAGTAAACTAGTTGACTTAGGCGCAGACCGTGCGTTTATTATAAAAAATCTTTACCAAACAAAATCTATCGCTACTTTCAAAATCTGGGGTTCAGTCCTCAGTCACTTAAAAGAAGATAAAACAAATAATTTTGTCTGGTCGACTATCACTCGTGATGATTTCGTCAGAAGTGGCGCAAAAAAAGAAGATCTAAATAATATAATAGATGAATTAATTACGACCTCACCTTCTGCACAGTTTGTACTACTCTTACACGAAGATCCAGACGATGGCGAAAAAATATCTGGAACATTACGTATCTTACCACAACATCACGCGACAGAAATAATGAAAAAATATTCAGCTGAAGGTGATGAAAATGAAAGCAAATTTGAAATTAGTGGAAAAAGTTTACATGAAGTAGAAGAAGAAATTGTAGCACATATAAAAAATGAGATAAATAAATAAAACAGACTTGTAAGTCTGTTTTATTTATTATTTACTTTTGATATCTTTCATTATGTCTTTAATTTCTTTTTGAATACCAATATTTTTTCTAAAATAAAAAGAATCTTGTATTTCATCTAAAGCTTTTAGAAAATCTTCCGAATAATCTTTAAGTCCCAAGCTTTTACAAAGTTGATAATATCTTCTAACATTTTGAAACTTAGTTTTGACTGATTTACTCTTTAAAATATCACTTACATAATCTTCTCTTATAGTTTTTACCAATGCTGTTACCTCTTTTTTGTACTTTCCGCTCGCAAAATATGCTTTTACCATTGGATTTATGGTGTTGTCGCTCAAATAAGCCATACCATAACATGGTATAGCACGTTCAATTTTCTTTTCTTTATCGTAGATATCTCCCAAAGATGAATATAAACTACCCAACAATTCTTTTTTTAAGTCATCAACTTCATTATTTTTCAACTTATTTTCAATAAATTCAGCTTTTTCTTCCAATACTTTGAGCAATGTCGCTTTTGATCCATTATCCAAATCTAAATTATGAAACAAATCCATACTTTTTTCTATTGTTTCAATATATTCATCTGGTTCATTATTAAAAAAATTTATATCAGCTAATCTTTGCAAATTATGAGCAAAGACTTCTTTTAAGATTTTATTACCATTTTCAATATCTTCAGGAGCAGAACCCTCACCCCCTAAAGCAAAATGAAACAATTTACTAAAAGCCTCACTATTCCCCAACAATGCGGCTTTTTTATAATTTTCAAAAGATTTATTATTATTATTTTCTTTTCCATCTAACCAGCGATATTCTTCAGCCAAAACAAAATTAAACTGACCTTTAGACGGTTTTTTTTCTTGTAATTCTTCATACAAAACAATACTATCCTCAATTTCTTCACCAAAATAATTCAACTTCATATCCGCCAACTTTATTTTGGCATCCAAATCACCTACTTCACTAGATTTCCTAGCTAAATAAAAATCGTAACCATTGATCCATTTTCTAAAATTTGGAACATTTTCTTTATCTAACAAAAGATTCAAAATGTCCAAAACACCATTTTTATTATATCTTTCCAAAACTTGCAAAACTTCTGGATAATCTTCTATTTTTTCAATACAATATTTATTTTTTTCTGAGACTTTAATTTCAGCTATCAAATTTCCCAATTCATTTGCTGACAAAGTCCAAGCTAACTCAATTTGCTGATCTAATAAATATAAATAAGATTCCAGACGTCTTTTAAAATCTTCCACACTTTCATTTTCTTTTATGGTGGGGATAGTGACCACTTCCGCAGTTGAATCCGATTTAAAATTTAATTTCTTTTTTAATTCCAAATTATATAAATCTTTTGTTTTACTGATTTCTTTACTCAAATAAAAAACAGCTAAGTCAGGTTGTGACTCATACACCTGTTCAAACACTTGTGGTGAAAATTCAGATAATCTTACAAATTTTTCATACTTTTTTTCCTCATAATCTTTAGTATCAGCAAACAAATCTATTTCTTCTATCTGTTGCAAAAAATCATAAACTTCTGGTCCATAAATACCTTCTTCAGAAACAAGTTCTTTTACTTCATCAGTTAACTTGATATCTACATCTTGCTCTCTACCTTGATAGTCATTTTGACTTGAATCAGCTTGCTCAGGATAAACAGGCAAAACTACATCAGAACTAACTCTTGTAATAACATTCTCAGGTATACTCTCTTGTTTTTTCTTAGCCAAGACATCGTCTATCGTGATTTTTTCTTTTTCTTCCATTTCCAATTCTTCCGTGTTGTGAAATATACCACGAGTTTTTTCTTTCAAAGCACTGGCAACTAAAGATGATATAGGATAAGCTTCAATATATTTTTTGTAATCATCTGTCAGAGCTCTTGAAGAACCTCTTTCCAAAACAAGATACTTCCCTGTATTCTTTATAAAAAGTAAAACAAATGAATGTCCAATACCATCTTTATCTGCAGATCTCTCAGCTACATAAATTTGAAAATTTTCAGATAAATTTTTATCATAATTAGAAAGTCGTTGAAAAATAGCCAACTGAACAAGCATTGATCCATCACAATCAGAACTTGAATCTTGTTTGTTCAAAACTTGTGAAAGACGACTACTACCGATATCATATTTTGAACTAGCAAATCCTGGTAGAGTTGGTTTTTGAATTTCAATCAATAATTTTTCAAAATCTATTTTATCACTATCATCTTTTTTGGTATTTTCTATAAACCAATCTACAACTTCATCAAACGTTTTTTCTCTATCTTCCAAATCAGCTAAACTCAATTCGCCCATGTGATACTCACGACGCAAATCAAAAGTAGCAATATCTACTCTAGCTCTATCTTCCAAAGATAGTTCTTTTAGACCTTCCAAAGGATTGTCTTTATCTACTTTTATAAGTGCATCTGGATTCTTTTCAGCATCTTCCACACTAGTAAATTCATTATCTTTTGATTCCACTTCTACTTCTGTTTCTGTTTCTTTTTCTAGTGTTTTTTCTTTGTCCTCTACACTTTTTGAATCTTCCACTCTAATCAATGGATCGCTATCACCTTTTGCATCATGTTTTATTCTTTTTGCATATTTATCTTTAACCCAATTACCTTCCAGACTACCTATTTTGCCAAGAGAACCAAAATTCAAAAAAGTAGACAGAACCAAAGAACCTACTAAGGTTCTTCCTCTATGACGACTCATACTTTCTAATATGGTTCTATCTTCTTTTGTCTTTTTACTAACATCTTTCTTTTTACTAACATCTTTTTCAACGTCTTGATTAGAAACATCTAATTCTCTTGCTATTTGTTCCCAATTTTTTCTGCCAAACATAAAATTAAAATTTAAAATTTCAAAATTCCTAAATTAGTGTACGTCCCGTCATCTCCTCCGGTTTATCAATTCCCAAAACTTTCAAAATAGTCGGTGCCACATCAGCCAAAACACCAGCTTTTGGCAATAAACTAAGATCATTATCTGGAGGATCACCTGCTCTACCAGACATACCAAAGAGACTTTCTTTTATAATAAAAAATGGCACATTATTGGTACTAGGAGTTTTGTCAGTACTACCAGTTTGCATATTCAAAACACTTTCAGCATTACCATGATCAGAAGTAATAAACAATACACCGTCTTCAGCCAACACATAATCAGCTATTCTACCAATTTCTTTGTCCAAAATTTCGCAAGCTTTGACAGTAGCTGACAAATTACCAGTTCGAGATACAGCATCAGCATTAGCAAAATTAGCCAAAATAAAATCATATTTTTCTGATTTAATAGATTTTATTATTTCACTAGATATTTTATGAGCAGACATCTCAGGTTCATTATCATATTGTGATAATTTTTTTGAAGGAATCATTTTCCACTCAGCATTAGCAAATTTCTCATCATACATACCATTGAAAAAAGTTGTAACACAGGCATACTTTTCGGTTTCAGCTATTCTAATTTGACTCAAACCAGCTTTGGTCAAAACTTCTCCCAATGAATTATGAATATAAGAACGTGGAAAAGCTACCAAAGTAGGTATTTCTTTTTCATAATCTGTCATTGTCACAAAACACAAATTTCGCAAATAACTACGTTCAAATTTTGGAAAAGCTGGCAAAACAAAAGCTTTGGTCAACTGTCTACATAAACTTGCACCAAAATTAGCAAAAATTACTGAATCATTTTTGTTTATAATTGTGCTACCAGCCTCTACACCAATAACAGCTGGGATAAAATCTCTGTCATATACTTGTCTATTATAAGAATCTTGCAAAGCACTTGTAGCATCAGAAAAAACATATTTTGTTTTGCCATTAACCATAGCATCATAGACAATTTGTGTTCTATCCCAATGACGACCGTTGTCCAAAGCATAATAACGACCCGACAAAGAAACTATTTTACCAACACCAAATTCTTTCATTCTTTCTTCTATTTTTTGGATATGATTTTTGGCATTATTATAAATATCATCTTCACCATCCAAGATAGCATGCACCAAAACTTTTTTTATACCACCAGCTTTAGCCATTTCCAAAAGTGCAAAAAAATGTTCATCATTGGCATTTTGAATCTGATTACCAAACATGGTAATAATATGCAAAGTAGAATTATTATCCAAAGCATTTTGGATAGCAGCATTCAAAGAATGTCTTCCATAAAAACTACCATCTTTTATAGCTTGATTGATACGTGGCAAAATTTTTTGATAAATTCTACCAGCACCCAGATTCAAATGTCCTATACGAGAATTACCAGCTTCAAAATCTAATAGACCAACATCTGATCCAGAAGCACCTAAACTCATCACTGGATATTCTCGAGTGAATCTATCGAAATTTGGGGTACGTGCTTTGGTGATAGCATTACCAGGAGTATTTGGAGATAATCCCCAGCCACTCAAAGTAAGTAAAACAGCAGGTTTTGGACGACGACTTTCATTCATAAAACTTGTTTAGTGTAAAAGGATACGAAATACGAAAATTTACGAAATTACGAAACTTTCGTATGTTCGTAATTTCGTATTTCGTATCCAGTGAACTTAAAATGTCTAAATTAAAGTATGTCCCGTCATTTCATCTGGCTTCTCAATTTCTAATACTTTCAAAATAGTTGGAGCAATGTCTGACAATCTTCCTGTTTTGATTTTTTTCTTTTTTTCGTTACTTATCAAAATAAAAGGGACATGATTGGTAGTGTGAGAAGTCATAATTTCACCAGTTTTTTCATCAAACATTTTTTCCGCATTACCGTGATCAGCTGTAATAAATAATTTACCATCACGTGACAACACATAATCTACCAGCCTTTTGACCTGTTCGTCAAGTATCTTTACTGATTTTTGAGTAGCTTCAAAATTACCAGTATGCCCAACCATATCAGCATTTGGATAATTGACTGTGACAAAATTGTAAGTATTATTTTCTAAATAATTCAAAATAATGTCAGTAATTTCTTTTGCATGCATCTCTGGTTTATCGGCATACGAATAGTGAGCACCAGATTTCACCATTTGTCTTTTTTCACCATTGATAGGTAGAGAATAACCCCCATTGATAAAATAAGTTACATGCGCGTATTTTTCAGTTTCTGAAATATAAAGTTGTCTATAATTTTCTCCTATAGCTTTGGCCAAACAATTTTTGAAATCAGGACTTGGAAAAGCTGTAAAAATACCTGGCAAATCTGGACCAAAATCGGTCATCGCTACAAAACGAATATTTTTGGAAATTTTTTTTCTTTTGAAAGCACCTTGATTCATTTTTTGAAAATCTTTTTGTACAAAAGCTTTGGTGATTTGTCTAGCCCTGTCACTTCTGGCATTAAAAAAGAAAATCACGTCATTATCTTTTATGGTTGTAATAGGTTTGCCACCTTTAGTAATAACTGTTGGCAAAATGTATTCATCAGTTTCATCTCTATTATAAGCTTGCGAAATTGCTTCTTCAGCACTTTCTGTTGAAAAGCCTTCACCCAAAACCATAGCATTGTAAGCTTGTTCTGTTCTACTCCACATTTTGTTTCTGTCCATACCATAAAACCTACCCATTATAGTAGCTATTTCCTCACCATTTTGCATATTTTTACGTAATAGACGCAAAAAATTCACCGCACCATGGGTAGAAGAATCACGTCCATCCGTAAATAAATGAAGAAAAACTTTTTTTTGTTTTTGTTTACGAAAATATTCAAGCAATGAATAAACATGTTCAGGATTAGAATGAGCACTTTGACCATCTGTCAAAAGTCCCATCAAATGCACTGCACTATTGTATTTTTTGGCATGAAAAAGCGCATGACGAAAAGAATCATTTTTGAAAAATGTACCATCTTTGATAGCACTAGAAATACGCACCAAATCTTGCTCAACTACTCTCCCCGCACCAATATTCAAATGTCCTGCTTCAGAATTTCCTTCTTGATGAGGAAAAAGTCCAACATCAACTCCACAAGCTTTTATCTCTGTACTAGAATATTTTTTAATGTATGAAAAAATGTTGGGAGCAGTATCTGGTGTGATAGCATTGCCTGTATTTTTTGGATCAGCCAAACCAAAACCATCGAGGATCATGAAGACGACAGGTTTATCCTTTCCTATTTTTTCTTTGTTTGAATAGTCTATTTTTTTTGACATAGAAATAAAATGGCTCCATTGTTCTATTGCCCCACTGACAAATTGAAAACCACAATGGGACAATATGACAATGGAACAATAATAAAAAAATTATATAATTATTATTTTTAAATTAACACTATTTAGTAGTTTCATCCTCAATCTCCATCAATCTATTATACTTCTCTACTCTCTCAGATCTACTCATTGAACCAGTCTTGATAAATTCGGAATTAACAGCCACCGCCAAGTCAGCAATGAAAGTATCAGCTGTTTCACCCGAACGATGTGATACTGAAACTTTGTAACCATTTTTCTTAGCTAAATAAATCGCGTCAATTGTTTCAGTCAACGTTCCAATTTGATTAAGCTTGATAAGTACGGCATTACCTACTTTTTCATCAATTCCTTTTTGTATACGATTAACATTGGTCACAAATAAATCATCCCCTACAATAGTTACTTTCTTACCAAATTTTTTAGTAAGAAGAGCCCAATTTTCCCAATCATCTTCAGCCAAAGGATCTTCTATAGAAAGTATAGGATATTTTCTAATCCAAGTTTCCAAAATTCTAATCATCTTGTCAGCTGTAGAAGGTTGGGATGGACTAGTAAAATAATATTTTCCTTTACGATAAAACTCTGAGGCAGCAACATCAAAACCAAGAAAAACATTTTTACCAGGTTCAAAACCTGAAACTTGTATTGCTTTTATTACCAGCTGTATAGCTCTCTCATTGTTTAGTAAATCTGGCGCAAAACCACCTTCGTCCCCTACCGAAGTCGTATAACCTTTGTCATTCAAAATTGCTTTTAGAGAATGGAAAATTTGTGAACCCATTCTGACACGCTCGGCAAATTTTTTGTGAATTGGAATAATCATGAATTCCTGACAACTTAGATTGTTGTCAGCATGTCGTCCACCATTCAAAATATTCATAGTGGCAATCGGCATACGCCAATTTTTTTCTGGTAAATTATAAGCACTACGAATATATTTGTATAAAGGTTTTTTTTCAGCTTTAGCACCAGCCCTGACACAAGCCAGAGAAACTGAAAGTATTGCATTGGCACCCAATTTTCTTTTGTTTTCTGTGCCATCAAGTTCAATCATTATCTTATCAATATTTCTTTGATCCAAAACATCCACTCCTAATAAAGCTTTAGCAATTGTGGTATTAACATTTTTGACAGCTTTGAGAACTCCTTTACCACCAAAACGTTTGGCATTGTCACGAAGCTCCAAAGCTTCATGAGTGCCGGTTGAAGCTCCTGATGGTACAGCAGCTTTTCCAATAGCTCCACCTTCTAAATATACTTTAGTTTCTAGTGTCGGATTACCTCGTGAATCCAATATTTCTCTTGAAACAATTTTTTTGATTTCAGTATTTTTCATATATGTTAGTTAATTAGGTATTAGGTATTAAGTTTGCCTAGGTTTTAGATAAAAAGTAATTAATGAACTGAGATAAAATAGAGATAAATTGAGATAAAAATTGCTGTATCTGCTGACAAGCTGTATTTGCTGTTTAGCTGGTTACTATTATACCAAAAAAAACAGCCTTTAGGAAAGGCTGTCTTTTATTTATCTAATTATTGTATTCTATAAGTGATATTTACATTCATAGTAACCTCACTTGTGCCTGGTTCAATAGTAGGTCCACCACCCATACCCACAGATGACTTCATAGCAAAACCTTCGTCATACATAGGATAAGACTCTGGTACATATTCATTATAAGAAATCACACCAATAATTTGAACACCCAACATTTTGGATAATTCTTTAGCTTTAGCTTGAGCCTTTTTTACAGCTTGTTGACGAGCTTGATCAAGATAAATTTCAGTATCATCTATCACAGATTCTACTCCACCAATAGTATTCAAACCAACTTGTCCTGCAAGAGAAACAACTTGACTAGCTTTGTTAACATCATTTCTAACTTTGACAGTAACATTTTGAGTTATATTATAACCAACAAGCTCTTTTGTACCATCTTCTTTATAGATATATTCTGGATACATTATTTGGGATTCCGTCTTGATATCAGCGACATCAATTCCTAAAGCTTTGACTTTGTTTACAAAGTCAGCGATAAGCTGATCATTTTTTGTAGTAGCTTCCAACGATGTAGCCTCTCTTAAACTATTTCCTACAGTTATTTGACTGACATCTGGTTTCACATCTACCTTACCTTCGGCAGAAATATTTAATTGACGATCACTAACATTTTCTGGGGCCACACCAATGAAATCATACTTTTTTATTTCATTGCGAATTAGTGAACCAACCAAAATTATAACATAGACTAACAAAATACCAAAAAAGGTTTTCATTAATCTATGACTAAACTGAGTACCATGATTCTTACAATGATGACCCATACCAAAATGTCCATGACAACAACCTTGTTTTGTTTCATTCATTGCGGACATCGGCATGTCAATTATAGGATCCATAGTTTTTCTACTAGATGTAGAAACAGATTTTTTGACAGGCATAAATTTTAAATTAAATTATTTATATAAATTTATTATAACATAAAAAAGAAAAATTGTACAAAATAAATGGTTGTAATTGTGCGTATCTTGGTGTAATATTTACATATAAAAATAATCTTCAAAATATGACAGTAGAAACATTAGACCCTAGAGAACTCGCAAGTATAAGCGACGAATTAAAAAAAATGTTTAACACAGACCAAGAGGCTAGAACAAATAATGTTCCAGAAGTTACTATAAAAATAGACCAAGAAAATACACAAAGACTAAAAGAAATAATTGATAGAATTGGTTGGCCAACAAAATCCAAAGTCGGAGAAAATTCAGCACACTATGCTTGGCTTTTGGTTCAACATGCTGATCAAGATCTAGAATTTCAAAAAAAATGTCTGGAATTAATGAAACAAGAACAAAAAGAAGAATTAGAACAGGAAGATATAGCCTATCTTGAAGACAGAATACTTGTCGCTGAAAATAAACAACAACTTTATGGCACACAATGGTATGTTGATGAAACTACAGGTGAATATAACCCTGAAGAAATAGTTGAACCAGACAAACTAGATGAGCGTCGAGCGGAAATGGGTATGGAACCTTTTGCTGTATATGAAAAAGACATGAGAAAAATGTATGAAGAATGGCAAAAAAACAAAAATACACCAACAGCAAAATAATATCTAACAAAAATGAATTATTCTAAAAAATATGAAAAAATTAGCTTCTTTAATCAGCAAATTATTTATCGTTTATTACCAAATTATTTACGGAAAAAAAGTAGAGTTTGGAAAAAATATAATAGTAAATCACAAACTAAAAATAAAAGGCCAGGGTAAATTGCTAATAGCAGACAATGCAAATTTGTGGGCTTATGAAGAGCCAAACCGTTTTTATTTTTATGACAAAGAAGCTATTATCCAAATTGGACAAAACAGTAGATTAAATGGCCTGACCTGCCATAGCGAAAAATCTATACAAATTGGTGAAAATTGTCTAATAGGTAGTGCCATAATTATGGACACAGATTTTCATACTTTTTCTGACAAAGAACATATTTTGTATGGCAACCCAAAAACAAAACCAGTACAAATAGGAAATAATGTCTGGATTTGTGGTCAATCAGTAATATTGAAAGGTTGTGAAATTGGTGAAAAATCAGTCATAGGTTTTCGAGCTGTAGTCAGCAAAAGTTTCCCCGCCAATGTTGTAATCGCTGGCAATCCAGCAAGAATAGTAAAAAGTAAATAATATACCACAAAAGATATGAAATACATTGCTCTCCTCCGAGGCATCAACGTCGGTGGTAACCACAAAGTAGAAATGAAAAAACTCAAAGTCTTATTTGAATTATTAAGCTATACAAACATTTACACTTATATCAATTCCGGAAATATCATATTTGAAACAACAGACAAAAAAAATGATGTACTGGAAAAAATAGAAAAATGTCTAAAAAAAGAATTTGCTTTTGAAATACCAATTATTATCAAAACCGAAAAAGAAATAAAAAAAATAGCGCAGACAATACCAGAAAATTGGCAAAATGATACCACTCAAAAAACTGATGTTGCTTATTTATTTCCAGAAGCTGACAACAAAAAAATAATTGATGAATTACCCATCAAAAAAGAATTTCTAGACATTCGTTATGTAAAAGGTGCTATCTTTTGGAATGTAAAGAGAGATGATTATAATAAAAGCCAACTAAACAAAATAATCAACCACAAATCTTATAAGCTAATGACTATAAGAAATGTTAATACTGCTAGATATTTAGCTGGTATTAGTGAGAAATGAGAAAGTTGTACGAAGTTTAGTTATAGTTTCAATTAAATCAGACTTGCAGAAAACAGACACCCTTGTGTATAATGTAAATAGCTTTTTATCATTTTATTTATTGCTAAAATATGAGCAAAAAAACAAAAACTACTAAAATCGCAATTTTCCAAAAGAAGGAAATCCGTAAAATCATCTACAAAAATGAATGGTGGTTTTCGATAATAGATATAATTGAAGTATTAACAGGAACTGATAGATCAAGAAAATACTGGAACGATCTAAAGAAAAAAATAATAAAAGAAGGATTTTTTGAAGTGTCCGAAAAAATCGGACAGTTGGAATTGACTGCTAAAGACGGAAAAATGAGAAAAACGGACTGTGCCAATACAGAAACTGTTTTCCGCATTATTCAAGCTATTCCCTCACCAAACGCCGAACCATTCAAGCGTTGGCTAGCAAAAATTGGTTACGAGAGAATTCAGGAAATAGAAGATCCAGAAATAGCCACCAAAAGAACTAGAGAACTTTATAAAGCCAAGGGTTATTCTAACGCATGGATTGAAAAACGAATGCGTGGTATTGAAATTCGTGAGACTTTAACAGATGAGTGGAAAAAGCGAGGTGTAAAAGAAAATCCAGAATACGCAATTTTAACCGCAGAAATTTCCAAAGCTACTTTTGGTATGACACCAAGTCAATATCAAAGATTCAAAAGTCTAAAAAAAGAAAATTTACGAGACCATATGAATGATTTGGAATTAATTTTTACTATGCTTGGTGAAGCTTCAACTACAGAAATTGCCAAAAATAAAAATGCCAAAGGATTTCTTGAAAACAAACTAGCAGCACATGACGGTGGCAATGTGGCAGGTAAGGCGAGAAAAGACTTGGAGGAAAAAAGTGGTAAAAAAGTCTCAACAAGAAAAAACTACTTACAAACACCAGAAAATAATAAAAAAATTAAATAAATATGCTTATCAAAAAATCAGAAGCTGTCAAACATCAAAACTCAAATGATTGTACAGTTTGGGAATATGAGTTACCAAATAAGAATATCAGTTTTGCTACAGCTTTTATTGATGGTCGATATCCTGAAATAAAAAGAGTTGTAAATTTAAGCTGTGAAGAAATTTATTTCATAATCTCTGGCTCTGGTATAATTCATTCTGAAAAAGGAAATTATGAAATTAATGAAGGTGACTTTTATTACTTCAATAAAGGAGAAAAATATTGGGTAGAAGGTAACAAACTTTCACTTGCCTTGCTAAATATACCAAAATGGTCTCCTGAACAACATAAATCAGTTGAATAAATATGCAACTTAATCAAACAATTATCAAGATCATCTCAATATTAACAAACAATGGCAAAAAAGCTAATAGTTTTTTGTCCCTTAGTGATAATTCAGCGTCACTTTGTTTAGACAAGGAAAAAATAAACTTTTGACAGAGTGGATCCCTCATTTTCAGATTGACATCAATACCAATCAAAGTATCGAAGAATTGAAAGTATTAACTAATAAATATTTAGGCTCTAATTTCTTTAG
>MFRB01000032.1 GCA_001783255.1 Candidatus Magasanikbacteria bacterium RIFOXYD12_FULL_33_17 | reverse complement strand
CACGGGCTAGCTTAATTATTTCTTTGTCTTGCATCGTGGCAATTTTCAAATTCATCATACCACTTTGAGCAACACCATAAACTGCACCTGGTCCACGCACTTCCAAATCATACTCAGCCAACGCAAAACCATCACTAGTTTTCTCAAAAAATTCTAGACGCTCTTTACTCTTGGCAGAAGTCTTGGTAGTAAAAAGGAAACAATAAGATTGATAGCTACTTCGACCAACACGACCACGAAATTGATGAAGCTGGGCTAACCCAAAATTCTCCGCACCTTCTATTATCATGACACTAGCATTAGGAATATTTACCCCAACTTCGACGACTGAAGTAGAAACCAAAATATCTATTTTGCCACCAGCAAAATCTTGCATGATTTCGTCTTTTTCATTTGAACGCATCTTACCATGCAGATAATCAACTTTGAGATCAGGAAAAATTTGTTTACTAAGTTTTTCAAATTCTACCAAAACAGATTTCTTTTCTTGACTACCTGTAAAATTATAATTTATTATTTCTATTTCATTTTCGTCTTTTTCTTTTTGTTCAATCAGCGGACAAATTACAAAAACTTGTCTACCTTGTTTAACTTGCTCACGAATAAAATCATAAGCCTTTTGTCTATTATGATCATCTACAAATCTAGTTTTTATTACTTTTCTATCTTTTGGCATTTGTTTGATAATAGACAAATCTAAATCACCATAAATTGTCAGTGCAAAAGAACGTGGTATCGGCGTCGCGGTCATGGACAAAAAATGAGGAACTAAAGCTGACTTACGCTGACTTAACGCTGACTTTTTATTTTCACGTGCTTCATCATAAACAATACGTTCAATTTCTACATCACTTGGTGAAAAATTTGCTAATAAAGCTAATTTATAATTAGAACCTTTCAAATAAGTCCACACTTGTGTTTTTTCATTTTTTCCTATAAATTTCAAAGCTTTAAGTTCTATTATTATTTTATCTTCAACCACAAAATCTGGTCGATAAACACCAATTTTTTTACCATCATACATTACAGACATGGTTTTTTCTTTTTCAAAAACAAGCTTTTCTTTTTTGAACTCTGCTTCCAAAGCATTTTGATACAAAATTTCTTTATGTCCAAGTCCCAAATTTTTTCTAACAGCAAATAAACACTTTCTAATTCTATAAGTCAAATCTTCATACAAAAGTTCAACTTTGTCACCCACATCAACATCATTATTTCCGCATGAGTCTGCCTCTGTCTGCGTCTGTCCGCGAATGAGCGAAGCTCTTTGCTCTACCCCGAAACGGTGTTGTTCGTCAACAATGACTAATGCTAAATCTTTGAATTTTATTTTGTCAGAAAGTAAAGCGTGTGTGCCGATAATAACATTTATTTCACCACTAACAATTTTATCTGAAAGTTTTTTCAAAGATAAATTTTCTTTTTCAACATTATCTCTATTTATCTCTATTTTATCTCTATTAAAAAATCTCATCGATCTAGTCAAAAGACAAACTCCAATGTCATGATTACTCAAAAGTGAAGTGAATGATTCATAATGCTGTTTTGCCAATATCTCTGTTGGCGCCATGATAGCCACCTGATAATTATTCAAAACTGTATCCAGAGTTGCCATCGCAGCTACTATAGTCTTACCCGAACCAACATCACCTTCAAGTAATCTATTCATTGGTACACCTTTTTCTAAATCTTGAATTATTTCCCAACTAGCCACTTTCTGATCTTTGGTCAATTCAAATGGTAAATTTGCCACAAAATCTTGAATAGCTTTTCCTGAAAATTTTATTTTGGGAGCTTTGGCAACTTTGATAGACTGTCGTAACATCTCGGCCCTTAGTTGTAAAATAAAAAGTTCATCAAATTTTAATCTCTTTAGAGCATAATCAATTTCTTGCTGATTTTCGGGAAAATGAATTGATCTAATAGCTTCTTTGAGCTCCATGACATCAGCCACATCCCGCACATCTTCTGGAAGCCATTCTTCTATTTCCTCAATATGATGCACAACTTGACTTATCAAAAAACGTAATTGTTTTTGAGTAATACCAGCTGTAAGTGGATACATCGGCACAATTCTAGCTGTGTGCAAAGTAGAAGCAACTTCATCACCTCTCCTGTTAGGAGAGGTCGACTGTGACGACGCAGTCACAGCGGGTGAGGTCTTCACACGCTCATAACTCGGACTAACCATTTGCAAACCAAACATATCTGACTTCACTTTACCCGAAAAATAGAATTCCTCTCCAACATACAAAGTTTTTGATATAAAAGGCTGACCAAACCAAACTAGACGTAATTGGTCACTCCCGTCAGAAATAAGCGCCTCCGTGACAATTTTACGCTGTCGTGAACTTCTCTTAGCGTTTATAAGCTCTATTTTGCCCCGTATGGTGACTTCTTGACCATTTTGGAGCTTTGCTATGCTCAAAATCTCACTGTAGTCCTCATAGCGAAATGGGAAGTAAAAAAGCAAATCTTCAACAGTCACAATCCCAAGACGAGACAGCCTTTTTTCCAGAGTCTTTCCTATTCTGTTTAGCTTATTTACCTTGGTTTTTAAACCATTCATATTAATAGTTCCTAGTTTCTAAGCCTTATTTTTTATTCCTTACTTCTTAATCCCTATATATTGTATCAAAAAACTCCCTTTTTGGGGAGTGTTTCTTGTGCTCTCGCTAAGAATCGAACTTAGATTTTCAGTTCCGCAAACTGAAGTCCTATCCATTGAACGACGGGAGCATAATTTGTTTTCTCTTCAAGATAAAACCCTCATAAAAGAAAAAATATAGTTTTTAGCAATCTTGTCCGCCTAGCCTGTACGCCTTGGGCTGTAGGCGGAAACGACGGGAGCATTATTAAAATACGAAAAGATTATAACTCAAAATAATGAATTTGTCAATAAAAAAACTTGGGATTAAAACCAAGTTTTTTATATATCTATTTACTGTTGTCTATTCACTATTTACTTATAATCTAATGCAATCGCCACTTTCTACCAATCATATCACTCAAAGGTTCTTCTTCCTTTTCCAAATCTTCATCAATAAAAGAACGCAATGTTATACGTATTTCATTTGGATCCATATCCATAAGAGGTACACGTAGTTTTGGGGTAAAATTGCCCAATGTTTCTATATATACTATTTTCAAATTTTCTTCTGGATTATAAATTATATAAAAATTGGATAATTCTGAATATAGATAAAATCTATCGTTTATTATTACTCCCAAATCAGTAATTCTAAAAGGTATGATTATAGGCTCTTGATGAGACTGCAAAAATATAATAACAATAAATAAAACCAAAATAAGAGAAAAAAGAAAATTGGAAGTAAACAAAGAATAAGCCAATAAGATAACACCAAAAACACCCATTATTACATACCACGTAGTATTCCTTTCATGTTGATCATATTCAGGAACACTCCACTCATGTAAAATTTCTCCAACATTTGGATTTTCTGCTAATTTTTTTGGCATACATTTTTATATAAAGTTATATACATATAATAGCATATTTATTTTTTTTAGTCCATGTATTTTAGACATACAATCTTCTCTGTTTTAAATAGCCAGGGGGAGTTTGAGGGGAAAGCTGTTTGTCCCGATTAATCGGGATTAGTTATAAAAAGTAAGAACTATTTTATAAAAATACACTTTCAATCTCTCTATTAATCTTGTTATCTAATTTAAAATTATGTACAAAATTATACTTTATTCTAAATCCAAACTAGTCGTAATTAAATGTATTCATCAGATTACAATAGTATTTTATCTAATTAAAAAAAAGACCTCTCAAAAAAGAGAGGTCTTTCAAATTTGAAATAACTATTAGATATCTAGGTTGTCGATAGCACTAGTATCTACATCTTCCATCATACTACTACTTGGAGTACTATGTGAAGCAGCTTCTGGTCTACGATGTTCTGAACCTTCTGGTTCGTTGATTTTCAAGTTTACAAGGGCATTGTTCTTAGCACCAACAACTTTTAACAAAGTGCGGATAGCGCGAACAGTGTTTCCACGTCTACCAATGACATAACCGATGTCAGTTGGATTAAGATCCAAAGTGATAAGCACACCACGTTCATCTACTGTACGGGTAACTTTTACTTCATCTGGATTGTTTACAATCGCCTTAATGACGAATTCGATAAATTCTTGATCTTGTACCATATCTTTTCAATATTACATATATAAATAAAAACTTTCGATTTTGTGAAATGCTTTCTCGACAAAAAGCATGTCTAAACCGTGAAAAAAGTATAACACAAAAACTTGTAAAGGTCAATATATCTTGCAAATTATTTTGTCCACAACAAAACAAAAAATCTCGCAAAATACGAGATTTTTGAATATGTATTGTGATTAAGCTTTAGCTTCTTCCACAGGAGTTTCAGTAGCTGTTTCTTCTGCTGATTTTTCAGCTTCGGCAACTTTTTTAGCTTCTTCTGCGGCTACAGCAGCTTCTTTGGCAGTTTTTTCTTTAGCAATAACGTCAGCTTTTTTAGCTTCAATTTTTACTTTACGTTTTGCAGTAATAGTTACTGATTTTTTCTTTTTACCTTCAATCAAACCTTCTCTTACAAAGATATTGTGTACAGTATTAGATGTTTGAGCACCTACACTTAACCAATGTTTAATACGGTCTTTTTTGAGTTCCAAAACTTTTGGATTTTGAGTAGGATTATAATTTCCCAAAATTTCCAAACTATTGTATTGTGTATCTCTGTGTTTTTCAGAAATAATGAAACGATAGGTTGGTTGTTTTCTTTTACCAATTCTTTGTAGACGAATAGTCAACATAATATACTTTTTTAAATAAATAAACCTTCTTGAGCGTGTGACGGTTTACGGGGGATATTGTAGCAGGTTAGGCTTTTTTTGTCAAGTACCGCAGTTATACACTTTCTTCATCAGTTTCTGCTGGAACAACATCATGAAGTCGTTCTTTGGAAACTCCCATAAAACAAGGTTTTTTACTTAATCCATTTCTAAACTCAATTCCAAAAATAACTTGCTTTTCTCCATCGGAAAATGGCACTTTATTTATAACCAATTTTCTAGAAGGAAAACTTGAACTTCTACCATTTTTATTAAATTCTATAGCATAAGTATATGCATTATCATTTTTAGGCAAAACCAAACCTGAATTATAAATTTGCTCTGCCAAATCATCAACAGAAGAAAAAGTTCCAGACTCTCTTAAAAACTCTGTAAAATCTTGTAAAATCTTTTCAAAAGCAATTTTCTCTCTTTCTTTTTTTAAACCATCTTCATTTTCAACTAACATTGTTTTATCTAAATCTTCAGTTAACACTCCTTTAGATTGAGATTCTAACTCACGATCCCTTCTAAATCCACTAAAAATTCCCATATATTTAAATTTAAAAATTAATTATCTAATTTAACACTAAGTAATTTACTAATACCATCATTACCCATTGTCACACCATAAAGTACGTCAACAGCGTGCATAGTGACTCTATTGTGAGTGATGATAATAAATTGTGATTGCATAGAGAGCTCACCCAAAATTTTGGTGAAACGAGTAGTATTAGCTTCGTCGAGAGCTGCTTCTACTTCGTCCAAAATCACAAACGGTGAAGGATTTGTATGTAAAATTGCACAAAGCAAAGCAATAGAAGTCATAGTTCTCTCACCACCAGAAAGCGCTGAAATATTTTTGATCTTTTTACCTGGAGGACAAGCATAGACTTCTACACCTGTTAAAATTTTTCTTTTCTTTTTCTTTTCTGTATTTTCCAATTCTGATTCTTCGGTTGTTTCCATTTCATCACCTTCTAGCACCATCTCATCCTCGTCTTTTTCAGTACCATAAACTTCTACAAGTTCAGCACTACCACCTTCAAACAATAATTTGAAATAACGCGCAAATTCTTTTTTAATTTTATTGAAACTTTCTTTATGTTTTTTCTTCATGAGTTTGTCAAGTTCTTCAATCATTTTTTCTAAGTCAGATGAAGCCTTGTTTAGATCTACCAATTCAAAAGCCAAAGAATCATGACGCTCACGAATTTCTTCGTATTCAGACATAACGCTTTCATCAATTCCACCAATAAGAGAAAGTTGATATTTCAATTTTTCAATTTCTATTTTGGCAGTTTCCATTTCATCTTCCACAAATTTTTCTATCAATCTATTGACAATATTACCAATACCTTCTTGTAATTCAGAAAATATTTCTTGTTCTAGATCTTCACGATGAGTTTGTAATTTTACTATTTCTACTTGCAAACTATGTTTTTCTTCAGCATGCTTGTTTAGAGACATTTGTTCTTCTTGCATACTATCTTGCAAAGCAAAAATCCTTTGTCTTTTTTGTTCTTCTTCTTCATTCAAAGTTTCTATTTTTTTACTTACAGCAGACAATCTATTTTCTACCACGTTTATTTGAGAAATCAAAGTTTCTTTTTGTTGAGAAAATTCAGTCATCATACCACTGTATTCTTCTTTGGAAAGTGAATGCATGGATAGTTCTTGTTTGAATTGAGAAAGTTCTTTGGAAGCTTCATGCAAATTGTTTTGTAAAAAACTTACTTTTTCATTTTGCACTTGTTCTTGAGTACGAAGCGTCATCATGTTTTCTTTTTCATTTTCTACCGCAATTTCCAATTTATCTAGTTGAATTTTATTTTCAAGCATTTCTTGCTTCATTTGTTCATAAGCATATTCACTGAAATCTTGGTTACCACCAGCAAAAGACAAAACGCCTTTTTTGGCACGACGAAAGCCACCTTTCATAGAACCACTAGTTTCCATAATATCACCTTCCAGTGTGACCATACGCACCCGACCAATACCAATCTTACGAGAACTTTCAATATCTTCAACAATCAGAGTGGAACCAAAAACATAAGAAAACACATCTTCATAAACAAGATCATAATCTACCAAATTTACAGCCAAACCATAAACACCTGAAGTATGTTCCAAATCTTTTATATCGTTTGACACGAAACGACCTTTTATTTTATTGAGTGGCAAAAATGTAGCAAAACCAAGTTGTTGAGATTTCAAAAATTCAATACAAGCTTGAGCAACTCTATCATTTTCAACCACAATAGAACCCAAGTGAGATTGAGAAGCTACTTCCAAAGCTAGACGATACTTTTCATCTACCTTAGCCAACTGTGCAACAATACCATGAACTTTGCCACCAAACTTACCAGGTACCTGCATAAGTATAGCATTGACCGCACGCAAACCTTCAAATTGAATACTGTCTTTCCCCTGTTTCATTTCATTGATATTGTGTTCAAGTTCAAGCTGTCTGTTTTGTAATTTTATTTTTTTATTTTGTAATTCTTCAATAGTACTAAACAAAACTTTCATTTTTTCCACCAATTCTATTTTTTTCTTATTTTGATTTTCTATATCTTTTTCAATATTTTTTTCTTGAACAGCAAATTCTTCAATTTTATTTTCCAACCAACCGATGTTTTGTTTTCCCGCTTTTCCAAATTCTGTTTGCAATTTGCCAGAAACTATTGATTGTTCTCTTTCAAGATTATTTTTTTCTTGTAATATTTTTTGATATTCTTCTTGTAATTCAGAAAAGGCCTCCTGACGTGATTTTTCTTGAGCTAATTTCGCCAGTTCAGTCTGTACAGCTGACAAACGAGTATTCACTTCTTCATAAGTTTTGTTGACAGTATCAAAACTTGTTTGTAATTTATCCAAATTTTCTGACAAACTACTATGCAAAGTAAAATAATATTTTTCTTGTGTTTCACGCAACCCCATTTCTACTTCTTGTCTTTTTTCCAATTTACTAACTTGTTTTTTCAAAGTCTTCAAATGTGGTTCTACCTCATGTAGCATAGCTTCAGCTTGCGCAATATTTTCTGAAGTTTTATTAAGTTTAAGGACAGAATGATGACGTTTGATTTGAAATTCTTTTATACCTACAGCTTCATCAAAAAAACCTTTTCTTTCACTTGGTGTTTGCAAAAGCAATCTATCAATAGTACCCTGACTAATGACAGAATAAGATCCTTGTCCAAATTGGGCTTGCGCCAAAAGTATTTGTAAATCAATAAGACGAACAGGACTACCATTCAAAGAATATT
Source organism: Candidatus Magasanikbacteria bacterium RIFOXYD12_FULL_33_17 (assembly GCA_001783255.1). GTDB lineage: Bacteria > Patescibacteriota > Patescibacteriia > Magasanikbacterales > UBA922 > UBA1557. Next base: position 1,715 of record MFRB01000032.1, on the reverse strand, counting down.
CACTTTCACCAGAACGATAAAGTTTACGAGAAATTTCTAATTCATCATAATCTACTTTTACTCTTTTGTCTTTGTTGTCCAAAAACATAGTGACGCTAGCCAATCCCATTTTACCTTTTCCTTCTGAACCAGCAAAAATAACATCTTCACTTTTCTTACCACGAAGATGTTTCATACTTTGTTCTCCCAAAACCCAACGAAAAGCGTCTACCACATTACTCTTTCCACTACCATTTGGACCAACAATTGCTGTTACACTATATTGTCCATCCTTTTTAGGTGACGGGAAATCTATAGTGGTATTATTAGCAAAAGATTTAAAACCATTTATTTCAAGCTTTTTTACGTACATACTATATTTTATCAACGTATATTATTTTAAACTAGTAAAAATTTTATTCAGAACTTTTAATCCAAAGACGTACTAGATAACACAAATATAGACGAATATCACGAATTTTTATCTCTATATTATCTCAATGTTATCTCTATTTATTTTAAGACTCTGTCAAAATTATCTAAACTTTCTTATAAAAATAAAAGAGGACAAAGATATTATACCCTTTTTCGGAATAGTTGACAATAATCGAAATCTTGTATATAATGGCTGGCTGTAAAATACAACAAATATGCCACATAGAATTGCCAAACAAATCCACAATGAAATCCTTGAAAAAGACAATTTTTTGCTAGTGGCACACCAAAATCCAGATGGAGATGCTGCAAGCTCAGTTTCAGCCTTTTCTCAAATGCTCGAGCTACTTGGCAAAAAATACACCCTATTTTGTAAGACATCTGTTTCAAACCAATTTGAATATTTGAAAAATGTTCATCACTTTACTTCAGAACCAGAAATATGGAAACAAAAATTTGGGGCTATCATAGTCTTTGATTCAGGAGATTTACCCTATGCTGGAATTGACGAATTCATAACTAAACAAGAAAATCCTTTTATACTCAATATTGACCATCATGCTAGTAATGTTAATTTTGGTAATTTAAATTTAGTCAGAAATACACTTTCTTCAACCGTTGAAGTTTTGTATAATTATTTTTTGATAAACAAAATAAAAATAAATGCTGAGATGGCAACATCATTACTTACAGGACTTATTACTGATACTGATAATTTCTCCAACGCTGCTACTTCCAAAGAATCATTATCTATGGCAAGTTACCTAGTAAACAAAGGAGCCAAATTCAAAAAAATCCATGATTATATTGTATTAGACAAAAATGTTGCAATTTTACAACTTTGGGGAATAGTCCTAAACAGGCTAGAACTACACAAAAAAACAAATATAGTCTATACCTACATAAAACAGGAAGACTTGCTAAAATGTGCTGTCACAGAAGAAGAAATTGGCGGACTTTCCAATATGATGAACCATTTAAAAGATGGTAAAGCTATCTTTGTTTTCAAAGAAAAATCTAATGGTAATATAAAAGCTAGTACAAGAACTACTCTAGAAACTATTGATCTTTCCAAGATTGCCCAACTTTTTGGCGGAGGCGGACACAAAAAAGCCGCTGGCTTCGAAGTGACAGGCCCTATGACTACAGCAATTGAATATGTTTGGGAAACCATTGAAAAAAGTAACCTTATAGTGTAATATTATAGATAGATAAATACGTTGATTTATACTTTCAAGTTTATCTAAATAAAAATGTATTTAGCAGAATCAGCTTTTCAGCAGACACAGCAGATTCAGATT
>MFRB01000031.1 GCA_001783255.1 Candidatus Magasanikbacteria bacterium RIFOXYD12_FULL_33_17 | reverse complement strand
TCTTTTTAAAATATTTTTTTATATTAAGAAATATTTTGCTAAATTAAAATTTCTTAAAAAAGAAAGCAAAATAGAGATTTTTGGGAGAAGAGGAACTTTGCAGTTACTTTTGTTTGTGTTCTTTTTTTTAATAATGGTTCCACATACTGTATTATACACTAGAGCTTTTGGAGAGATTCCAGGGCGTAATTCTTTATTATACAAAGTAGTCGGACCGGGTGATCAAGATTTTTCAGAAGAAGAAATTGTTATTTTGGATAATACAAATAATGTTAATAATAAAGTAGGTGATTGGAAGTCGGGGAGTGTCTCTACTGAAGATTTGAAAGATATTTCTCAGCAAACAACATCAGATTTGGTTTCTGTAACAACAGGTGGTTCTGCTGTTACTAAACCAACTATTATACCAGGATCTTCTGGAGAAAATAGTGGTGAATCAAATAGTACAACTAAAATTGTCAAAAGTAGTAGTAATAATGATATTATAGAGTATACAGTACAATCTGGAAATGTAATTGGAGAGATTGCCAAAGAATTTGGAATAAATGTTAACACAATTTTGTGGGCTAATAATCTAACAACCCGTTCTTATATAAAACCTGGTCAGGTTCTTAGTATATTACCAGTGGATGGTGTGACACATAAAGTTGTAAAGGGTGATACTGTCTCCAAGATAGCAAAAAATTATAATGCGGAAAGTGATGAAATAGTGAAGTTTAACAAATTAGAAGAAGATGGTGCTGATATCGTCATTGGCGAAGTTTTGATAGTTCCTGGTGGTGAAAAGAAAGTAGCCGCTGTCATACCTACTAAAACTAGTATAGTAACAAGACCTAGTTCGTTTAATGATGTAGTACCTATTTCATCTGTCGCTACTCCAGCTGGTTCTGGTTATTTGTGGCCTTCGGATGCTAAAACTATTACTCAATATTTTGGATTGACGCATAATGCTTTAGACATTGCCGCACCTATTGGTACTAGAATTTATGCCACAAAAGAGGGTACAATTATTACTTCACAGTGTGGTTGGAATGGTGGTTATGGTTGTTATATTAAGATTGATCATGGTAATGGTGTGATTTCTCTTTACGGACACAATTCAAAGTTGTTGGTAAATGTAGGAGATTATGTAACTCAAGGACAAAACATTGCTTTGATGGGTTCTACTGGTAATTCTTCTGGTCCCCATGTTCATTTTGAAATTCGTGTTAATAACAGGAATGTAAATCCATTGTCTTACGTGAGAAAACCATAATGAAGTTAATTGGTTTATTGGTTAATTAGTATATTAGGATACGAAATACTCCGCCCAAGGCGGATGCGCCTAGGGTGCAGAAAGGTACGAAATTACGAAAATTATTTAAATAAAAAACGATTCTTTTTGATAAAGAATCGTTTTTTATTTTCAGAATTTTATTTTGAATTTCTAGCTTTCTTCTAAAATAATTCTATTTTTGAGACCTCCCTTTTTTTCAAATTTATCTTTTCTTATTTTTTCTAAATTTTCTTTGTCTATTTTATAAAAATCACACAGGGCATAGATTACTTCCAAAATATCAGCAAGTTCTTCTGCGCTTGAATTTTTCAAAAATTCTTGAACTTCTTCGCCAAGTTTTTCTCGCAATTTTTCTTCATATTCTTTTTCGTCAGCAATATGTATTTTGTATTTTACATTTTTGTTGTCTAAATTTTCTGGAACTTTATCACGGATTAGTTTGTTGTATTGCATATTTTTTGATTAGTTTGTTAATGCTAGTATAGCACAATAATTGGTAAATACAACTTATTTTATTTTCAAAAGTTTTGTGTTATAATATTTTTGGGTTTAGAAATTTATTTTTAATAAGGGGGATATGAAAAAACAATTTTTTGTTTCAATTAGTTTTGTTTTTGTTGTGTCGGCACTCTTTATGAGTGTTTTTTTATTTTCAAGTTTTGTGCATGGTGCAGACAACGATATTGTAATTACGGAAATTTGTCCTTATGGTTGTGCTGACAGTAATTATCAGTGGGTAGAAATATTTAATAAGGGAAATGAAGATGTTGATTTGTCGGGTTGGCGTTTTTGGGAAATAAAATCAGGTAAAAATCATTTTTTGAATATTAGTTCTAAAAGTAAAAAACAAGAATTTATTTTACATCCAAATGAGTATGCCATTATTGTTGAAAATGATGATAACTTTTTTGGGCAATACCCAGATTTTGATTCTTTAGTTTTAGATAGTACTTGGGATGATCTTGGTAGTAGTGGAAGTGTTGGATTGAAAACAGGTGGAGGTGCTTCTGATTATTTTGTAGAACAATTTAGCTACAAAGCAACAGAGAACAATCATTCTTTAGAAAGAATAGATTATAGCCAAACAGCCAGTGATGGAAATAATTGGCAAGAACATCCAGACAGCAATACCGTAGGTCAAAAAAATTATTGGTCAGTTTCTGATAATAATCCTCCAACAGAAAATATTTTACCTACTGCAAAAATCGTTACTAATGGTACCAATTTTAAAGTTGGTGAAGAAATAAATTTTGATGGAAGTCAATCTAGTGATAGTGATGGACAAATTGTAAGTTATAATTGGCTTTTGGACAATAGTACTTTTTCAACCAGTTCTATTTTTTCTTATTCTTTTTCAAGTTCTGGACAATATGATATTAAATTGAAAGTAACTGATGAGCAAAATGGTGTTGGAAACGACAACTTAGTTTTAAATGTTGTTAATGAAAACACAACATCAACTCCATCAACAAATTCAACAAGTACCAATGATAATTATTATGGTGTTGTTATCAATGAATTTGTTAGTGATCCAAGTTCGATTGGTATTGATAAGGAATGGATAGAAATTTATAATAGTTCAACTTCTACTGTTGATTTGAAAGATTGGGAATTGCATGAAGGTGTAAAAGGTAGTACTAGTACGCGAAAAATTGCTACTTTAGATAACCCGTTAGATAACGAGAGTTTTCTAAAAATTACTTTAGATTTTAGTTCTGGAAAATTAAATAATGATGGTGATAGAATTGTGCTTTATAATAATTTAGGTAATATTGTTGATCAAGTGCGTTATGGTAATTGGAAAGATCCTGATGATGAAAATGTTTCTGACAATGCACCTGTAACTTCTGATCCAAATTCTGTTGCTAGAATTGTGGATGGACAAAACACTGGAAATAATAAAAATGATTTTGCTGTGACGAGTGAGCCAACACCAAGTGGTCTAAATATTATCAAAGTAATTGAAAATGTTTCACCTAGTTCTGGTGGTGGAAGTGGAAACTCTTCAGAAGTAAATAACAAAAGTTATAATGCACGTGATATTGTCATCAACGAGTTTGTTTCAGATCCTACTGATGGTGGAGATGAGTTTGTTGAACTTTTCAATAATACTGCCGAAATTATTGATTTGGCTAGCTGGAAACTGGATGATGGTAGTGAAACAGAAACCGTTTTAGTTGGGGAAATAGATGCTAAAGGTTTTTTTGTGATAGAGAAACCTAAAGGCAACTTGAATAATGCTGGAGATTTGCTGTTGTTGACTGATCCTAGTGGTAAAGAAATTGACAAAGTAGTTTATGGCTCTTGGGATGATGGTAATATTTTTGATAATGCTCCTGTCGCAAGCGATCCATATTCTCTTATTCGCAAAGTGGATGGACAAGATGCTGATAATGATTATTATGATTTTGTGATTACTGACACTATTACCAAAAATGCCAAAAATATTTTTTCGATAACAAATGAAGATGGAGAACAAATAAATGAGAATATTGTTTTGCAAAGTAATATCATTGTTAATGAAGTTTTTCCGAATCCCAAAGGTAGTGATAGTGAGGATGAATTTATTGAACTTTTCAATAATGGACAAGAAACAGTAGATTTGAAAGACTGGCAATTGTCGGACTCAACCAAGAAAAAATATACAATTAAACAAGGTATTTTGAAACCGGGGGATTATCTTGTTTTCAAACGTAGTATGACTGGTATTGCTCTCAATAACACTGGTGGAGATGAAGTAAAAATTTATGCCAAAAATGGCTCGGTCGTTGATAGAGTTAGCTATCCAGGCAGTGCTGAGGAAGATATGAGTTATGTCAAAACAAATGATGGTAGCTGGGTTTGGAGTATCAAAGTGACAGCTGGGACAAAAAATCTTGTGGAAGGTAAAAGTGCGGCTCCTATAATTGCCATTGATGCTGATATTGAAGTTGCCGTCAACGAGTGGGCGACTTTTGATGCTTCTGATACTGTCAGTCCTGATAACAAAAAACTTGCTTTTAATTGGGATTTTGGGGATGGTACTGATGATGAAGGTGCTAGTGTAGAACACAAATTTTTAAAAGAGGGAGTTTATAGTGTCACGCTCAAAGTGGATGATGGCACAAATAATAGTAAAAAAGAAATTATTGTTACTGTGAAGTTGAGTAGTGATTTTGTGGGAGGTTATAATGGTAAAAGTAATGTTTCGGTTTTGAATATTTCTGAAATATTGCCAAATCCCGTAGGCTCTGATACAACAGAATTTATTGAGCTTTATAATCCAACAGATGAAGATTTGGATATTTCAGGTTTAAAACTTGATGATGAAGAGGGTGGATCGAAAGCTTATACTTTTCCAGATAATACAAATATTCTTGCTCACGAGTACAAAGTTTTTGGAAGACAAGATACTAAATTAGCTTTGAATAATACTAGCGATTCGGTTCGTATTCTTTATCCAGATGGTACAATTGTTACAGAAATAAGATTTGATGATGTGTTTGAAGGTGCTTCTTATGTTCGGGATAGTGAAGGACAATGGCTTTGGACGAGTATGGTAACTCCGGGTGTTGAAAATTTTGTAACTGTGTTACCAGAAGTAAAAGGTAGCAAAATTATCAAAGGCAAAAGTAATTCTGTAAAACCAGTAATAAACACTAGTTTAACAAAAGTACGGGATGAAGATATTGGTGATGTTGTTTTTGTGACAGGTACTATTGCTGTGGAACCTGGAGTACTCGGCACACAGTTTTTTTATATTGTAAATGAAAACTCTGGTGTGCAAATCTATATGTATAGTAAGGATTTTCCTAAATTAGAAGTTGGTGATACTATTGAAGTTACAGGCGAGATTGCCGAGAGTGGTAATGAAACCAGGATAAAATTATCACAAAAAAGTGATATTAAAGTTGTGGGACATATTGATTTGCCACAGGGACAGGTTGTGGAATTGGCTAATGTTGGAGAAAGTTATGAAGGAAGTTTGCTCAAAGTAAATGGTGAAATTACTGAAATAAAAACTTCTTATATGTATGTGGATGATGGAACAGAAGAAATAAAAGTCTATTTCAAAGCTGGAGCTGTAATTAAAAAAGATGTTTTTCGTGAAGGTGACTTGGTTGTCGTTACTGGACTTTTGCACCAAACTAAAACAGAGTATCAGCTTTTACCACGTACACAAAATGATATTATGAAAACTGGTGTAACTGAAGATTTTGTGACAAAACAAGAACAAGCTAAGAATCAAGATAATGCTGATATGGTCGAAAAATATTTGACTGCGACAGCAGGAGGTGTGACGGCAATATTTTTTGGGTTGTTTGCCAAGAATAGTGGTGGTAAGTTTTGGGAGAAAGTGAGGGGCTTTTTGAGAAAGATTTTTAGTAAAAAATAATTTTATTATTTAGATAGTAGTTAACAATTATTAATTAATAATTAGTAATTAATAATTTTTTCTAGAAGTTTTTCTGATTTTTTGTTATAATATGTTTGTGATTTAAAATTTTTCATGATTGATAATATTTTTATACAAATTTCCGTACTACTTGGCATTACTGTCTCGGTAGCTTTTTTGATGCGTGTTTTGCGTCAGCCTCTTTTGATTGCTTATTTGTTAGCGGGCATTATTGCTGGCCCTATGTTTTTGAATTTATTACAAAGTGGTGGTCAGACTTTCGATGCTTTGGCAGAATTTGGTATTGTTTTACTTTTGTTTGTTGTTGGTTTGAGTTTAAATTTGCAACATATAAAAAGTATTGGCAAAGTTGCTGTTATCACTGGTTTAACACAAGTTACCTTTACAACTACTGTTGGTTTTTTGTTGTTACTTGCCATGAAGTTTCCTTTTTCATCAGCAATATATTTGGCGATAGCTTTGACTTTTTCTAGTACGATTATTATAGTGAAGTTGTTGGCTGAAAAAAAAGATACGGAAAGTGTTTATGGACGTTATACTATAGGTTTGATGGTGGTACAAGATTTGGTAGCAATTTTTATTATGATGGTTGTCACTTCTGTTGGTACAGGTGATGGTTTGTGGTTGGAAATTGGAACTTTGGTAGGGAAGATTTTTATTCTTTTTGGTTTTGTTATTTTAACTGCAAGATATATAATTCCAAAATTATTAGATTCTGTTGCTCGTTCAGATGAATTTTTATTTATTTTTACTATTACATGGTGTTTTGGAATTGCTAGTCTTTTGTATTGGTTGGGCTTTTCTTTGGAAATAGGTGCTATTATTGCGGGTTTAACTCTTGGTTCTTCCCCTTATCAATCTGAAATTGCTAGTAGAGTAAAACCTTTGCGTGATTTTTTTATTATAATTTTTTTCATTATTTTAGGTAGTGAAATGTCTTTAGCTAATATTTCAAATATTTGGGCTATTGGTTTGATTTTATCTATTTTTATTTTGATAGGTAATCCTTTTATTCTTTATTCTGTTTTTAGATTTTTGAAGTTCACTAGACGTAATAGTTTTTTATCAGGTGTAACGGCCGCACAAGTTAGTGAATTTGGATTTGTTTTGTTAATAGTTGGTCGTAATTCTGGGCATATTATGGGTAATGAATTAGAAATTTTTACCATAGTTGCGCTCATTACTATTATTACTTCTTCTTATATTATTACTTATAACGGGCAGGTCTTTGATTTTCTTCATCCTTTTTTCAAGTTGTTTGGACCAGATAAACACAAGCAAAAAGAAGACACTCAAGAAAAATATGATGTTTTTGTTTTTGGTTATCATCGTATTGGTTGGAAAGTTTGTGAAGCTTTGGCTGAAAAAGAAATTAAGTATGCTGTTGTGGATTACAATCCAGAAGCAATTACTAGATTAAAATCACGTGGAATAGCCGCTTTTTTTGGGGATGTTCGTGATATAGAATTTTTGGAAACTTTACCTTTGAGTAATACCAAAATGGTTATTTCTACTATTCCTGATCATGATGATCAAATAACTCTCTTTAGTTATGTTAGAAAGATTAATAAAAAGACTATTTTAATAGGTAATCTTTATCATAATACTTATTTGGATGATTTGTATGAAGCAGGAGCCAATTATGTGATGATGACGCACCTTTTGGGAGGAGAATGGATAGCTGATGTAATAAAGGGTAAGTCTTGGACAGAAAAGACGTTCTTAGATTTGCGCAAACACCAAAAACAAGAAATGCAACTTCGTTTTACTTCAGGAATAAACAGCTTAAAATAGTCTTGTGGAAGGAATGGGTATAAGTATTGACTTTTTATTACATTATTGATATAATTTTCTCGTCTAAAAAAGTCTTATATCTCTTATGTAATTCGTAGCTTTTATGAATTATCCAAAGATATATATGGGCCAGTAGCTCATCTGGTAGAGCGCCGCCCTTGCACGGCGGATGTGGCGGGTTCGAGTCCTGTCTGGTCCACTATCGACAGTTGACAATTGACTTTTGTTATTTAACATTGACGTAATTTTAAAGAAAGTTAATTGTTAAAAGTCAAATGTTAACTGTTTTTTTAAGCCGAGGTAGCTCAGTGGTAGAGCAGTGGACTGAAAATCCTCGTGTCGGGAGTTCAATTCTCCCCCTCGGCACAGAGTAGTCAGAAAGTTTTTCAACTTTCAACTATTATCGGAGTGTAGCTCAGTTGGCTAGAGCATCTGGTTTGGGACCAGAGGGTCGAAGGTTCAAGTCCTTTCACTCCGACTAAAAAAGAAAAGCTAATTATGCTTTTCTTTTTT
>MFRB01000030.1 GCA_001783255.1 Candidatus Magasanikbacteria bacterium RIFOXYD12_FULL_33_17 | reverse complement strand
ATCTCTTAATAATCTTACTCCTATGGAACAACTTATTAACTACTTTTATCCTAATGAATTGTAAACAACCCTTTACTTTCTTACAAAAGTATTGCTGAAGTTGATAAACAATTAGCTAAATATAATTAAAGTATATGCCAGAATCAAATTTAGATATAAAACGTATTTTGACAATGGTTTATGGGAGTGATGAAAAAAGAACTGCGGAAGGTTATGAAAAAAGAATTCCGAGAAAAAGTGTTACAACACATGGTCCGGAAAAAAAATTTGTTAGTTTGGACATACCAACTGATGATCCCGAATTAGATGAAATCTTTACTAAAGTAATTTTGAACAAAGACGAGCGATATTTTGCAGATGAGCTTGATGTTTTTTATTTTTTGAACAATATCGTTGATATGGTTTGTAGAGAGGCAAAGACTAGGAATTTGAAAACTGCCAGTGTTGAAGAAAAAAGATTGATTAAATTAAAATTGGAGAGATCGCAAAAAATACTTATAGTGTTAAAGAAAAATACAGAAGGAAAAGAGAAAAAGCTAGATGGGGGAGTTACTTTTCCAGGTTTGATAAAACAACAAATTGATTTAGTTAGTGAACAATTAGAAAAATATACTTAAACTATGATAAGTTTCATCTCAGGTATCGTAAAATTTAAAGGTAAATCATATGTCACAGTCTTGACTTCATCCGGAGTTGGTTATGAAGTAAATGTTACTACTTCATTTTTGGCTGAAGTAAAAATTGGTGAAGAATTAGAAATTTATACTTATTTGAAAGTTGCTGAGACTGCACTTGAACTTTTTGGTTTTAGAAATTTGGAAGAAAAAACTTTCTTTGAACTTTTGATTTCGGTCAAAGGTCTTGGTCCTCGTGGAGCACTAAACATTTTGGCTTTGGGAAGTCTTGATGAAATCCAAGATGCGATTGGTAGAGGAGATGTCTCTTATCTTACTCAAGTGAGTGGTATTGGACGTAAAACGGCAGAGCGTCTTGTAGTTGAACTAAAAAATAAAATTGGTAAAACTTTGAAATCTTCTTTGGATAGCGATGAAAAAATTGGTGATAAATTGTCTGATGTTGTCGAAGCTCTTGTTGCTATGGGACATAGTAAAGAAGAAGCACGAGAGATTGTGAAAAGTCTTGATGTGGGGGATAAGACGGTGGAGGAATTATTAAAGATGGCGCTTACACGTAACACGTAACACATATCGCGTATCAATTAGTTACGTGATATACGTTATGTGGCATGTGTTTTTTTGTACTAATCTAAGCTAAAATAAGCTAAAAAAGTAGTCACAGCTCTTGACAAACTAATCCGTTTTTGATATATTGATGTTGCTTTAATTTATCCTACATTTACCGGGATACGGACCTTGATAGACATGCCTACCATGTGCCCGTTAAACAATATGCATGCTATGTTGAACAAACAAAAAAAACAACGTCTAATTAAAAAGTATCAGACTCATGAAGGTGATACTGGATCTACTGAAGTTCAAATTGCTATTTTGAGCGCAGAGATCGATGAGCTAGCAGAACATTTGAAAGCTCACCACAAAGATCATTCTTCACGTCGTGGTCTTCTTCGTAAAGTGGGCGAACGTCGTAAATTACTCAAATATTTACAACGTGAAAATGCTGCTTCATTTGAAGAATTGGTCAAAAAATTGAAATTGAAACAAGCAAAACAATTTGATAATGATGATGTAGAAGAAGATATAGAAGAGTCTGTTGAAGAAGAAACTAATGAATAATCAACTCAAAAAAAATCCT
>MFRB01000029.1 GCA_001783255.1 Candidatus Magasanikbacteria bacterium RIFOXYD12_FULL_33_17 | reverse complement strand
TTTGTCCATTGTTTCTTTGACACCTTTTTGAATAGGAGTGATATATTCTTTTGGAATTGAACCACCTTTGATTTCATCAACGAATTCGAAGCCAGCACCTTTTTCCATAGGTTCAATACGTAACCAACAGTGACCATATTGACCACGACCACCAGATTGTTTAACATATTTACCTTCGGCTTCAGCAGGTTTTCTAATTGTTTCTTTGTAAGCAACTTGAGGAGCACCTACTTGAGCTTCTACTTTGAACTCGCGTTTCATACGATCAACAAGAATATCCAAATGCAATTCTCCCATACCTGAGATAATTGTTTGCAAAGTTTCTTCATCAGTATGAACTTTGAAAGTAGGATCTTCTTCAGCAAGTTTTTGAAGAGCCAAACTCATTTTTTCAGCATCTTGTTTGGTAGCAGGTTCAATAGCAACAGAAATAACAGGTTCTGGGAAAGTCATTCTTTCCAAAACAACTGGATTATTTTCATCACACAAGGTGTCACCTGTTGTAGTCTCTTTTAAACCAATGGCAGCTGCAATTTCTCCAGCAAATACTTCATCTACTTCTTCACGAGTATTAGCATGTAAACGTACGATACGAGCGATACGTTCTTTTTTGCCTGAAGTGGTATTCAAAACATAAGTACCAGATTTCAAACTACCAGAATACACACGAAAGAAAGATAATTTACCAACGAAAGGATCCGTTGCAATCTTGAAAGCCAAACCTGCAAAAGGAGCTGTATCATCAGTTTTGATTTCAATTTTATGTTCTTCATCATCTGGATCTGTAGCAAAAAGAGTAGGCACATCCAAAGGTGAAGGTAAATAAGCAACAACATTATCTAGTGCTATTTGTACACCAATATTTTGCAAAGCTGTACCACACATCACAGGATAAATTTCATCTTTCAAAACAAGAGTACGAATGCCAGATTTTACTTCCTCAATTGTCAAAGCTTCACCACCCAAATATTTATTCATCAAATTTTCATTAGCTTCAGCTACAGCTTCCATCAAAGAACCACGATATTCCGTAACTTGATCTTTCATATCAGCAGGAACTTCAATTTCGACAATAGTCATACCATGGTCACCTTCAAATTTGTAAGCTTTTTCAGTGATAATATCTACAACACCTGAGAAATTTGATTCACTTCCAATTGGAAGTTGAATAGCCACAGCTTTTGGTGATAGACGATCTTTGATTGATTTCAAACTCATGTAAAAATCAGCACCAGTTTTGTCCATTTTGTTGATAAAACAAATACGAGGAACATTGTATTTGTCAGCTTGACGCCAAACAGTTTCTGATTGAGGCTCAACACCTTGTGAACCATCAAATACAGCAATAGCACCATCAAGAACACGTAATGAACGTTCTACTTCTACAGTAAAATCCACGTGGCCTGGAGTATCAATAATATTGATACGGTGATTTTGCCAAAAACAAGTTGTAGCAGCAGAAGTAATAGTGATACCACGCTCTTTTTCTTGTTCCATCCAGTCCATAGTAGCTTCACCTTCATGAACTTCACCGATTTTATGTTTTTTACCGGTATAGAAAAGAACACGTTCAGTAAAAGTAGTTTTACCAGCATCGATATGCGCCATGATACCAATGTTACGTATCTTATCTAAAGGATAATCTCTACCCATATATTTTAAAAATTAGTTTATTAGATTATTGGTTAATTAGTCTATTTCACCTAATCACCTGATCACTTAATCACTTATTATATCAGTGTAATCAAATACAAATCTGTGTAATCAGTGTTTTTAACGTGAAAATCTAGCAAAATGAGCAAAAGCTTTGTTAGCTTCAGCCATTCTATGTACATCTTCTTTTTTCTTAATAGTACCACCAACACCTTCTAAAATATCAGAAAATTCAGAGGCTAACTTTTCTTTCATTGTAGTACCTTTTCTAGCGTGAGCAGCTGCGACAATCCAACGGAAAGCCAAAGCATTTTGTCTACCACCAGAAACAGGCATAGGAACTTGATAATTGGCACCACCCACACGACGAGAACGTACTTCCACTTGTGGACGAGCAGTTTCGATAACTTGTTCAAAAGTTTTCAAAGCATCTGCTTTATTTTTTTTACTAATAATTTCCAAAGCACCATAAACAATAGCTTGGGCTGTAGATTTTTTACCACCAATCATGATAAAATTCACAAATTTTGACAAAAGTTCGCTATTATATACTGGATCTGGAAGTATTAGACGTTTTTGAGCTCTTTTTCCTCTCATAAAATTTTTATTAAATTAATTTTCATTTAACAACTTGATCACCTTCCCACCTAAACACAATTATATTTATGAAAATTCAGGTTAGGATTCGTGTTTATTCGTGTTAAAATTAGTGTTTCTTATTTTTTAACTTTAGGTCTCTTAGTTCCATAAATAGAACGACTTCTGTTACGACCTTCTACACCTTGAGTATCATAGACACCACGAACAATATGATAACGTACACCAGGTAAATCTTTTACACGACCACCACGGATAAGTACGATTGAATGTTCTTGCAAATTGTGTCCTTCACCAGGAATATAGGCAATAATTTCAGAACCGTTTGATAAACGAACCTTAGCAACTTTACGCAAAGCTGAGTTAGGTTTCTTTGGGGTTGCAGTGTACACTTTTGTACAAACACCACGTTTGAAAGGACTTCCTCTACGTAGAGTTGTCTTTTTGCGGTGCAAACTGTCCCAGGTAAATTGCATAGCAGGAGAAGCAGATTTTTTCTTCTGACTTGTTCTACCTTTACGCAATACTTGATTCATTGTTGGCATAATTCAAAATGCTTACGAGGCTTACTAGGCCAACTAGGCCTACAATAAGCTAAATTAATAAAAAAATTCCCGTTTCTGGGAATCAAATTTAGAAAAGATAATTTTTGTATAAAATTATTTCTCCAAAGCGTTGATCCCTTATTTCAGGGACGTCTTCTTCCGACTAGATCGGAATACTACGTCTGGGTGTTCCTTTTGAGAACGCAAGTAATATATACTATATTGAATTTTTTGTCAAGGGATATATAAAGGCTCAAAATGCCTGAAAGGCCTAAAAGGCTTGAGAGGCAACTCGATATTGTGTTATAGTATATTTACTTTAAATAACCTAATGAATAAATATGGGAAGTTATATAGAACTGAATGACACTTTGCAAATCACAACCGAACAAGGTTTCCCTGCAAATATTTTAGATCTTAAAAAACATCAAGAAAAACCAATACAACTTTCTGAAGTACAAAATAAAATATTTGAGTTCAAAGAAAAACCAAATGCTCGCATATTTCATCATGCCCCAACCAGATGTTTCCTTGTTCATAATATTGATGGTAAATGGTTGTATTGGGGGAAAATATTTATAATTGAACAAACCATAACAGGAGACAAACAAGAAAATTATAAAACTTCTGGTAAATATAAAATCATAGAAATTTATGATCCAGAATACCAAAAACAAATAACTCTACATGAGACATCCGAAGGATTAAGTTATTTTCAATAATATGTCACAAATAAAAAAACAATGGGACATTCTTTCTGAAGAAGAACGCAGAAATCATATCAACAAAATAATTACTTTTTTTAGTGAAGAAAGATCAGAAGAAATCGGCGTCATCGCTGCCGAAGAAGTCCTTGATTTTTTCCTGGAAAATTTTACAAAACCTATTTACAATAAAGGCATAGAAGAAGTCAAAGAAATGTTCAAAGAAAAAATGACAGATTTGGAAGTAGATTTGGATGCAATGAAACAAAAAACAGATTCTTAGACACTGGTAACTAAATTGATTGATAAGAAAAAAAAACTAACGTTGGGAAACAACACCAATATTATTATCACTATCATTAGGATCACTACCATCTACACTCATGCCATCGGATACAAAACAACCAATATAAACAAGATGACCAGAAGACGAAAGACAAGAAGTCCAATCAAAATTTTTTTTAAATAATCCTATATCTTTGGTTCTGGAAAATTCCAACACCCAATCATAAATTATTTCGGACGGAGTGCGACGATGATTTTGGTTGATAAGTAGTTCAACTATTTTTCGTGTCACCTCTCGCCAATTGGCAGTATATTTATTTTGGTCAATTATCTCTTGTTTATTCCAGTCCACGCCCATTTGTTCTGACAATTGTTGCAAAATTTCATCAGAACAATCACTTTCTTCTTTTTTAGACAAAAAATCAAGTGCTTTGAGATGATCACGTAATAATCTAGTTTGGTGTAAATAATTTTGATTGGTAGAACCTGCAACAAAAGAACCACTTATTAACCTCCATTCGGTTTTAAGAAAATTTGTTTGATAAAAATCTTCCATTTGATGCCTATCTACATTATATAGCTGCAATTTATAATCATCAATTAATCTTGGTTGGGCAAGTTCAATTATTTTCTTCATAGTTAAATATTGTCCACTATCATCCGTGCTAACACGTAAAACAAGTCTTTCTCCCAGTGCTTTAGCTCTCTGCAATTCTGCCGGACTATATGGAATGTCTGGAATTTCACTAGCAGGCACTTCAAAACCAAAAGCTTTTTTTATTTGAGCGGACCCATAAAAATTTTCCGCCATTATTTCACGGGCTTGTTCTAGACTGGCACACTCAGGTTTAAAGGGAATCTCAATTCCCAACTTTTGTTGTATTTCTTCATTAAATTCAGTTACCTTGGTTATCAAGTCCATCAGTTTTTTTAAATCTTCTTGTTCCCAGACAAAATCAAGTTTCCCGAAATCCAAAGAACCTTTGTTGTTACCAAAGGCATAACTATTTAATAAAAGATTAACATCTTGTGCAGTACCTTGACCTTCAGCTAACAACTTGGCAAATTTTTGGTGTGGTCCTGGCAAAAGAGAAAGTTTTTTTACAAGTTCTTCAAATGATTTTCTTTGATTTTGTAAAACTTGTAACTTATCATTATCCATGATATCCACACCACTTGGGACATCTATAGCAGCCACATCCCAAGCTGATTCATCACTCGACATCGCGTCACGTGTTCTTTTTCCTTTTCCACCATTAGCTCTTAGATGACGAGAATATTGATCATAAAATGGTTCAATTAGTTCTCTTGCAATATCTTTTGCTTGATTTAGTGACCTAACTTTTTTACCAAATTTATCTTCCAAAAGTTGTGATAAATCATCAGATTTTAATAATCTTTTGATAAGAATAGCAAGAAAACCAACTGACATATCTATTGATAGTTCTAGAGAAGTTGTTTTATCTTTTATTTCGTCAGATGTACTAATAGTATAAGGATATTCTCTTCCTCTATCATCATCAGCATCTCGCACCAAACTCCTTATTTTTTTGTCCCCTTTTGATTTCCAAAAAGACAAGTGATCATACATTGTTGCAGCAAGTTGAAGATATTCTAGAAGAGCATCTATAGGATCTTTAGAATCTTTTTTTTCTAAATTTGCACCTTGTTCAATAACAGGAGCACTTCCACCTTCAAAATTTGTTCTCATATTATTTTATTTTTAAACTTCTGTGTAAATCTGCGTTATAATCTATATATTCCGCGTCTAAAAACCTCCACCCACCAACAAACTATAAACAAAAGAAATCACAGGTACCAAAGCACTAGAAAAAAAGAAAACAAAAGCAATCAAAATAAAAAATCCATATTGCTCCAAAACTTGCTTCACTTTCCACATTGAATCTGGCAAAACAGCATAAAGAACTTTTGAGCCATCAAGTGGTGGAATAGGTACTAGATTGAATACTGCGAGCATCACATTGGCATAGACTATTATAGAGAACAAACCAACCATATTGGCTACAAATTGACTAGTGATTGGCATAAATCTAATGAGCATAGCAAAAACAAAAGCTAAAGTAAGATTGGAAAGTGGCCCTGCTATAGCTACCATGGCCGGTCCCCATTTTTGATTTTTCAAATTGTAAGGATTGAAAGGTACAGGCTTAGCATAAGCAAAAAGAAATTTGCCACCCGTACCAAAAAATAATAACAAAGGTAACAAAAAAGTTCCCCACATATCCACATGAGCTTTTGGATTTAAGGTAAGACGTCCAGCATAACGAGCGGTCGGGTCCCCTAGTCTATCTGCCACCCAACCATGTGAATATTCGTGAATAATAGCAGAAATGATGATGACAACGAGAAAGAAAATCATTGATATAGTAGTATCCATACATTAAAGGCTTAAAAGGCTGGAAAGGCCAGAAAGGCTCAAAAAGCTTTTGACTAGCTCGATTGAGGATTTGGATTTTCCAAAGACTTCATTAGTTTAAATAGTAAAAAACCAACTTCACCACGTTTATTTTCTATATATTCAAACTGATTATTATTTATATAGGGCACTAGCCTTTCTAGCTTTTCTAGCATTTTAGGCCTTTCAAGCCTTTTAAATACACTTGACAAAAACATAAGTATATTGTACTATATGAATCATCTAATAACAAGTATTAAATTTTTTATATGCCAAAATGTGAAATCTGTCTAAAAGGACCAAAAAAAGCTGCTAATAGAAGTCATTCTAAAGTAAAAACTCTTCGTCGTCAAAAACCAAACTTACAAAAACTTGACAATCACAAAGTTTGTACAAAATGTAGAAGAACTATTACCAAAAAATTTGCTGAAATGACTGCTTAAAATATTTTTGAAAAAAATCAAAACGTCTCCATTGAGAGACGTTTTTTTTGTTTAAAATTTTTTTCATATATCACTTAGCAATTGTTACGCGTTATCATCTGTATTATTTTTCTTATCTTTCATCATTTGTCTAATATGATTATAACGTAATCTATCACGTATTTCATCACGTTGTTTTTCATCATCGCCACCAGAAGAATTTATACTACCATGACCAACCGAGGTGCTAGCTGAACTAGCAGTCTGACCTATTCTTGAAATAGATGACGTTGGTCCAAAATCATTATTTTTTTTCATAGCTTTCCCAACAGAGGTCTTAGCATTCAAAATATCTTTTTTTTGTTGTAACTGTAATGTTGAAAAATTCTGAGCATGAACAGATGACTGTGGTTTGGAAAGACCAGAATTATTCAAATTTAATGGCAAATTTTGTGGCATATTATTTTTATTATTCTAAAATTAAAATTGTAGCGTCATCATTTCCATCGAAATTATCCGTCAAAGTATCGGCTACTTGAGACAATGTTTTTTTACTATCTAAACTCAGATTATCATTTGTTTTTACAGCTCCATCTGTTGCCAATAAAACTCTATCTCCATCTTTTAGTTTTCTTATATAAAAATCTACAGAAAAACCTTTCTCAAGCCCCAATAAACTTGTAGGATTATTCCGAATAATTCCTGGTTCTTCTCGTTTTGTTTGCAAAGCAACTCTATCAAAATTCAATTCAGCACTATATAATTCATCTATACTTTTTGGTAAATAATTTCCATCTCTATCTTTTGTACCTTGTCTAATAATATCTTGAGCAATGGTAACTTGTTCTAGTCCTTCCTTGTTTTGTAAAAAGACAGGACTATCGCCAACACTCACTACAAGACAATATTCTTCGTACATCTTCACCATACTAAACGTGGTAGCCAAAAATATTTCAGGATTTTTTTTGTTATGTCGTAAAAAAATTTCTTGTAAATCTGAAACGACTTTCAACATCAGATCATGCATTTCTGATAATGACAAATCATCTATTTTTTTACCGGATTTATCTAAATTTTTTTGCCATACCTTTTCCAAATATTTACTGACACCAGCAGCAGAACGTGAATCACTAGAAGACTCACTCACACCATCAGCAACAGCATATACATCTAAATCAGGTAAAAGACAATAATTATCTCCAACAAGACCATCTTTTCTCTCCGGACTAGATCTTCTTCTTAATTCAAAAGAAACGGTATCACTCGAACCTGACTTTTTTTCAATTTCTCCTGGTCCCAATTTTTCCAATCCAAAATCATGCTTATCTCTTCCCCAGACATATCGTTTATCTTTATCTACTCTTATTCTTTCTAAGACCATATCTTGTATATAATATATAATACTATTGTACTATGTAATCTATTTTTTTTCAAATAAAAAAGCTCTTAACAAAAAGAGCTCTTTTATTGACCCTAGACGGAGTACTAAAATACTACCCCTAAAAAAAATAGGTGGGTAGCCGCAATTTTAGCCCACGGGCTAAAACGATATAGACTTCCCAATGTAATATCTTTGTAGAATAATATTGTACAACCGCAATTTAGGATCACTCTTATTATATAATTGTAAAGGAAATGTGTCAATTGTGAATATTAATGCATGGAGGTGGAGTATCCACCACGTCCTTCATCATCATTTTCTTCATCACCACCTATAATACGTACACCAGAATCTTTTGTACCACTCTCTATAGTTTCTTCTGGTGTTGGTTCATAACCAGGCGGAGGTTCACGATGATCAGGCACAGGAATTGATGGTTGTTGAATAGATTCTCTAGACATAAAAAATAATATTAAAATTAACTGTATATTTAGTTTAACAAAAAACCCGCCTGCTAGCAAATAATATATTTACCAATAGGCGGGTGGCAATGGACTTGTAGGTGTAGTCGTCTCATGCTTTCCCGCTTTAGTCATGTTTCAACATACGAACGCGCTGCAAAGTAGCAACCTGAGCATCCATGATGCTCTGGTCAGAAGCCATTTCAAAGGCTTCGCTGTACAAAACGCGTCCGTGTTTATCACGGAAAAACGAGGACAAGGTCTCCAGTTCTTCAGCGTCCTCCGACGTGAAGATCCCGTTGACTTTGTCACCTGCGTACATTTTAAAATGACGCAGGTAAATGAAACGAACACAAATATTTTCCACAAATTCCTCCATTGCCAAAATGTGCTATCTCCACCCACGAACCTCGTAAGTGAAGACAAGCATATTGATTAGAGACTTGCGTCCCTAGAATTATTTTTAAAAACAATTCCAGAGAAACAAAAAACCTCGGCTGACCGAGGAAATATTTTTGTAAACTACATCAAAATACTCACTCAGTCAAGAAAGCCAAACCAGAAATAAAAATAAGTATTTTGTTTTTTGTTCATAATATTTACTAGAATATACTAGTCCGCCTAGGGCGGATATAACCACATTACTAATTACTTTAAGAAAATAATCAATAATGTGGTCGGCAGCGCAAAGCGTGTGGCGAAACGTCGACCACGGATAGTATCTCAAAGTCACCACCTCTTTCGCTTCTTACGAAAGCGAACGACGTTAGAGACAATAGTTCCTGCCTTGACTTGCATGGGATTCCTCCCGGTCATGGCTCCACCCAATGCAGAGCCGGGTATAAATAAAATAAAATTATTTTACTTATATCCAGCCCCACACATTTACGCTGTCGATAAACCTCCAAACCACTATTTATTTTATAACAAACAAATAATGGTTTGGACGGGGACGTGTACGAGATTGCTCTCGCCACGCCCCCGACATTAGTCGTTCGACCGGAAGGCGTATTCAAACGCCTCCCGGTACTGCTCAAAGCTGCGCGGTATGCGCAGCTCGAGCATTGAGCTACGTCCCGCAAAGGCGGCCGAAACCACCTTTGCGGTTTTGAGTACGTCCGGATCGACAGGAGTCCGATCCGGAACGTACTCGTCACGACGGGTGCAACATACGCTACACACGTCGCGACGGTTTTTATTTAGGCGCCCGCACATCGGGCACCCCCATGACTTAGCCATGCAAGCCTCCTTTGCATTGGCCTTGAAAATCAAAATATTTTATATTTTAATTTTCAAGGACAAACAAATTCACAAAAAAACTCCGCTTTTTCGGCGGAGTTTATTTTTTATTTTTGAAAAATGTTTTTACACACAATTATTTTTCAAACAAACAACTCCGCTTTTTGGAAACACACCCACAATAATAACAAAGAGATTCCAATTCTTTGCGATGGTTTTTAGTGTATAGCAAGTTGTTATTTGATTTAACAATTTCATAATATTATTATTTACCTTATTTACATTACCAAGAGATTTGAATATGGTCAAGGAATGTTGGGGATAAGTACGTAAAAGGCTGGAAACCTGCCTGCCGGCAGGCAGGAGCTTGAAAGGCTAAAAAGGCCTAAAAGGCCAATTGGTTCACAGCCTTTCTGGCTTTTCCGGCATTTCAAGCCTTTCGGGGCTTTATCCTGTCTTGACTTTTCCCTAAAAAAAGTATATATTGGTGGCAACAAAATTTACTTTAATTTAATAATTTACAAAAATATGGAATTTACAGGCGTCAAAGAAAAAACACTTGTCATCATCAAACCAGATGCAATCCAACGTGGCCTTTTGGGTCAAGTTACAGCTCGCTTCGAACAAAAAGGTCTAAAATTAGTTGCTACCAAAATGGCTTATTTGAAACAAGAAACTCTACGTGAACACTATGCTCACATTGCTGAAAAACCATTTTACCCAGCTGTTGAAAAATTCATGATGAGTTCTCCAGCTGTCATCCAATGT
Organism: Candidatus Magasanikbacteria bacterium RIFOXYD12_FULL_33_17; assembly: GCA_001783255.1. Classification (GTDB taxonomy): domain Bacteria; phylum Patescibacteriota; class Patescibacteriia; order Magasanikbacterales; family UBA922; genus UBA1557. The sequence continues at coordinate 1,018 of MFRB01000029.1, read as the reverse complement.
TGGGAAGGATTAGACGTAGTAAATACAGTTAGACTTATCACTGGCATTACCAAAGCTCGTGAAGCTGAAGCTGGTTCTATCCGTGGTGACTTTGCTATGAGTGTAGCTTGTAATGTGATTCATGCCTCAGACTCTATCGAAAATGCACAAGCAGAAGTAGGAAGATTTTTTGAAGCAAGTGAAATTCACGAATACGACAAGAGTGATTACCAACATGTTTATGCTGAAGAGGAACGCACTAAATAATATATTTTGATATTCAAAAACGTCCGTAATTATGCGGACGTTTTTTTGTTTCATCAAGTACATTGTGCCACTGTCCCATTGTCCCATTGTGGTTTTATTGAGATGTTAAAATTTTAATTTTGAATCTGTATAATTTATCAACGAATAAATTTCAGGCTTAATCTTTTGTAACTTTTCAAAAACAAAATTGTATTCATCTTGTGTTATTAACTTCCTTATCATTGATTTCTGATTCCAATCCAAACATTCATAAAGTGAACCAATTGAATAACGGTAAAATTTAATTTTATCTTTTTTATTATATCTTCCAAAACCTTCTGCTATATTAGCAGATATTGAATCCATGGCTCTTGCAAATTGTGAACCAATGCTATTTTTTGTAAAATAGTCCCATTTTGTTACAATTTCCCAAATATAATTGCTAAGTCTATAGGACAATACATAGCAATCAATATCTTTTAAATTTAAAAACTTTTTTTCCATAAAAAACACTGTTAAAGATGACAATGGAACAATGGATCAGTGGGGCAATATTCCTTCTTTATATAAAAGAGCTACAATTCTCTAATAAGTTTTATTCAAAATCAAAGCTCATCCAAGCTTTTCAAAAAACTTCTTACCGCAGGTCTCTCTTCATCAAGCGTTTCATAAGTCACACCATCTACATCATCCGAAGGATCGAAAAAAGCACTAGAGCTACTACTGTCTATCATATTTATTTCCAACAAAGCATTATCAATTTCTTCCAGAAAAATACTAGGGCCCTGCAACA
>MFRB01000028.1 GCA_001783255.1 Candidatus Magasanikbacteria bacterium RIFOXYD12_FULL_33_17 | reverse complement strand
ATAATTTAACAAAATATTTCCTAAAATTAGCCAAATTATCTTTAATCTAATAAAATTATGGACAAAAATAAAATACACATAAACCAAGAAAATTGTATCGGTTGTGGTAGTTGTAGTGCTATTGCGCTTGGTTGTTTTAGTCTAAATGATGATTTCAAGGCAGAAGTTTTGGAAAATGGTAGTTGTGATGAGGAATCTGTACAAATGGCTAAGGACAGTTGTCCGACAGAGGCGATTACGATTTCATAAAAATATTACAACATTAGAACACAAAAACAACTTCGGAAGTGAGTTTGTTATTTTTTTATAGCTAGAAACCATTTTTTGGCAGGATTTGGTCTACCAATATTTCTCCAGATTGTTTGGAAATAACTGAGACTGTATTTGTGATTTTGTCCAAACCATGGATCTGAAAAATAAATATTTTCTTTGTCCATTTTTTTAACTACTGAGAAGTGGTCGCACTGTTCTTTTTTGCTATAGTAACAAATTATTATTATATATTTATTTTTTAATAGATTTGTTAGGTTAGAAATACTTGAGTTTGCTTCGCTAATATAACTTAACTTTAATTTTTTAGTAAGTAAAATAAAATCTTGGAAGTAAGTCCCATGTTTTGCTGAAGTATTTAACAGTTTTATAAGTTCTTCTTCACTTTTTTCTATTTTTAATCCTGATAAAGCTATTCTCATTGCAGCTGGACCACAAGAATATTCTGTTTCTTGTGGGTAGTATTTTAAAGACATAAATTTAGTTAGTATCTACTCCAAGGTTATTTAGTTCTTTTTTTACTTGTTCTATGTCTTGGAAGACTATGCCGTTAATTCCAACTTTGGTAGCACCATCTATATACTCCGGTTTGTCGTCAATAAAAATAGTTTCGTGTGGTTCTAGTTGTAATTTTTTTAGTATGATGTGATAGATTTCCTTTTCTGGTTTAGCTGTATTTTCTAGACAGGAAAAAACTGCTTCATCGAAGTGTCTGCCATAATTATTGTCATGAAAGTAAGTCATGGTTGGTATTTCTGTATTAGAAAGAAAGCCTATTTTGTAACCATTCTTTTTTAGTTTTCCTATTAGTTCATGTGTCTCTTTTTTATCTACAAAAACATTTTTTACAGCTTCTTGCCACAAAGAATTTGTAGTTGGTGTATTGATGTTTAATTCATCACAGACTTGATTCCACAAATCTTCTTCTAGTAGTGTTCCTTTTTGAAAATCAAAAATATAATTATTTACGGTCTTTTTTAATAATTCTTTTGTTGTTCCCAAGTGATTTGCACAATGAGACATTAGAGCATCTGCTGGATTGTCTATTAGTACACCACCCCAATCAAATATTATTGCTTTTATCATATGCTGTAATTAAACTTTATTATTATTTTTTTCAAATATTCTTGTCAAAATTTCTTTGTGGAGCATGACGTGTGGGGTTACAGCTATATTATTTTCTAAATCGTAATCAAATTCTGGAAAAAATCGTTTGATGTATTCTAAAGTTTTTTTATTTTTAAAAAGCATAGTATTTCTTTTTTCACCCAACTCTATCAAATTGAGGAAACATAGTTCTTGCTCTTTTTTATCTAAAAACTCTTTTATTTTTTCTAATTTATTTTTTAATAGATTGTTTGCATTCCAGATTTCTAATTGAGCAATGAATAATTTGTTTTCAATTATTTTGCTATCATTTTTTAGAGAATTTTCCAAATCATTTTCAATATTATTTTCTACACTTTCAAAATAATCACTTTCAAAATTGTTGGCCAAGTCGAAATGTTTTTTTAATTCTTCATAAGCATTTCTATCTTCGTCGGTGCGTATTTTGGCTTGAAAGTACAATGTATTGGAGAGTATCGCAACTGCCAAAAGCTCAGCAGATAATGGTGATATTTT
>MFRB01000027.1 GCA_001783255.1 Candidatus Magasanikbacteria bacterium RIFOXYD12_FULL_33_17 | reverse complement strand
AAGCTGAACAAAAAGAGCGTGAAAGACAAGGTAAAAAGGTCTATGAAATAGACATGGACTTCATAGAAGCTGTTGGTCAGATGCCAAACTCAGCTGGTATTGCTTTGGGCGTAGATCGCTTAGTACAGCTCTTTACATCTTGCCAAAACATCAATAATGTGTTAACATTGCCAATGTCTAAACTCTTTTAAAAATCCAGATATACGGATAATCCAGATTTTCCAGATATAAAAAAGACATTTTTTTACTAGAAACCCAATTATTATCCGGATAATCTGGATTATCTGGAAATCCGGATTGTTAGACTGAGATTAATTATATTTTTAACAACGTACTTATATGGGTGATACAACAGATATCAAAAAAGGTGCCGTTATTAGACATAATGGACAATTGTATGTTATCAACACTTTTCAATTTGTGAATCCTGGCAAAGGCCAAGCTTTTTTCAAATGTAAATTGAAGAGTATTGGTGGTGACAAAGGTATGGAACTTACTTTCAAAAGTGGAGAAACTTTAGATTCTGTGGAAGTACAAAATACTAATATGCAATTTTTGTACAAGAGTGGTGATGTCTATTCTTTCATGAACCAAAGTACTTATGAAACAGTTGATGTTTCTGAAGGTGTGATTGGTGAAGATACTAAATATTTGAAAGAAGGTCTTGATATAATTGCTTCACTTCATGATGGTAACATTGTAGCAATTCAATTACCAAAAAAAGTTAATTACAAAGTTGTGACTGCTCCTCCAGCTGTCAAAGGTGACAGTAGTGGTGGCAATGTGACCAAAGAAATTGTTTTGGATAATGGTCTACTCATTTACGCTCCAATATTTATCAAAGAAGGTGAAGAGATTACTGTAAATACAGAAACTGGTGAATACGGTGGTAGAGTAGTCTAGTTCATCTCGACCCGCCTAATGGGCGGGGAGAGATCTTTCCTAAAATAAATTTACTTATATAAAAGTACTCTCAAAAGACTTAAAAGACTTCTTATTAAAAATTCAACAAACAAAAAATCTCCAAATATAGTTGGAGATTTTTTGTTCTAACTTTTTACCAAAACAATTTTGATAAAAAATTTTGAGTCCTCGCTTTCCCTGACCATCATTGCTGATGATACTTTTGGATTGCGAGGTGGTACCCTTGTGAAGGCTGTACTAGGCCTGTGTCTTTCAGAAGCCGAGTTTGCCGCCGAATAGCGCCTTACCAGCTTCGAACTTTCCCATCTCGACGTCGACCGGAGTCCAGCTGAGCCAGTAGCTCAGTTTATTCTCCGGAGTCGAAATCGAGACAGTCGGTCCGAAACCGACGAAACGTCGAAGGTGGAGACCAAACGTGAGCCATTCGATCTTGTACGTTGCTTTCGTATCGTACCAAAGATCAACATCGCCGTTGGTGCCCCACTCGACGATCGTGGAGGTTGCGAAATCGTTGAAGTTCAGGAAGAGACTTGTCGCGAAGCGCGGCTCGAACTTACCGTTGTTCATCTGGACGCCAGATGACAGTCCAACCGTCAACTCATCACTGAACTTGAACGTCGGCCCGACATAGGCCTCAGACCATCCGGGTGACTGGAGTAAAAATGCCTCGACGCCCAGGATCCCCTCGATGTTCTGTCCCCACAGTCCATCGACCGTCGGGATGAAGCCCGACGAATCAACGCGGAACTGCTCCTCGAAGAAGCCGTACGAACCGGCGTTGGCGGTGTTGTTGGTGAGGATGGTGACGAGAATGAACATAGCATTCAGAAAGCGCGACATGATGTCCTCCTAAAAGGACTGCGGACTAGGTGCCGCTGACCTCCCTAAGACACATAAACCAAAATGGTTCGGGTGTCGATCAGGAAGAAGTAAATTTCAGTTATTTTGCAATTCACTTCTTCTTGATTTTTTGTGTGATTACTCTCATTTTTTACCAAAGCATGCTGATAAAAAAAGTTGAGTCCCCACGATTCTTCTCCTTATTGTAATGAATCGTGGGGTGGTGCCATAGGCCTCACCTGGCCGGTTGGGTGTCTACTGATGAACCAAGAAAGTATGGATGAAGATCCAAACGGCACTTACGACGATCCAGGCCGCGATCCACCTAATGTTTGAGTTATTGGGACACTTATTTTCGTTCATTATGTAGTCCTCTTGATTATCCTGTCTCTAACGTCGACCATCTTGGTCTTCGTCTTTCAGGAATAGCTTACTATAGCAAAATTTTGTGGTTTTGTCAATACTGTCACTTGACTTATGGTGACATTTATTATATGATAAATATAGCTATAAATAGAGCTTTTTTAATAATGTTGTCATAAGCAATGTGACAAAATATAAGATATATGCTTCTCAAAGAATTACAAAAATTAGGTTTTACTAAGAATTTAGCGACTGTTTACACCACCTTGTTTGATCTTGGTGAAGCAAAGGCTGGTAATATCGTGCGTTCTACTGGATTACATAGGAACCTTGTTTATCTTGCTTTGGAAGAATTGGAAGAAAAAAAACTAGTTAGTAAGAGTCAAACTAGTGGCGTAGCTAGATTCAAGGTGTTGGATCCTGTAAGGCTTTTGGGAGAAGTAGAAGAAAAGAAAAAACTGGCAGAAGATATTATTGATGAGCTAAAAAGTAAACACAAAATACAATCTCAGGAAATTATTATTTATGAAGGTATATCTGAAATACGTAAAAAATACATAGAACTTTATAATACAATTACTGAAAATGATTTTTGGTATATCTTGGGTTTATCATCAAAGTTTTTTGAAATAAATGGTGAAAAAAATGTTAAGGAATTTATTGCGTTACAAAATAAGAGGAAAATACATATCAAAGGAATTAGTAATCATATGGATGAACATGAGGATTTGTATGTAAAAGAAACAAAGGGTTTGAGTGAATTCAAAAATGTTCCAGCAATTTCTAAAAAAGACAGTGAGATAATTATTGTCAAAGATAAAGTTCTTATTTTTATTTTTACCGAGCCATATACTATAATAGAAATTTTCAATACTGATTTGGTAAGAAGCTATCGCGAATATTTTGAATTTCTTTGGGAAGATACTACTCAAAATTTACGTGGTGAAGAAGGCGTAAAAATATTTTTTGATGAAATTTCAGAAGTACAAGATGTCTATTGGATTGGTGGAAGTAAAGATGGTATGGACAAATATTTTCCAAAGTTAGCAGAAGAATGTAAAAAAAATAGACTAAAGAAAAAAATAAATTGGTATGATTTGCTTGACCCCGAAGCTGAGCTTGCTGGTGTTGAAAAAGGAAGTAGTTTGAATGATGAAGCATATTATGAGTACAAATATTTGTCAGCTAGTATGTCTAGTCCACATGTGATTTGTTTATATGGTAATAAAGTAGCTAATATTATTTGGAAAGATGGTGGTTTCATAAATATTATTGAGAATGAAGAAATTGTAAGTGGCTATAAAAAACATTTTGATTATTTGTGGAATCAAGAGGTTGTAATAGAAACTGGTTTCGATGCTTTGCATAAATGTTTTTATAATATGCTTGAAGAACTTGGAAAAGAAGATGAGTATTTTGTGTTGGGTGCTTCTTTGGGTAATAACAATTCTGAAATACAAAAATTTTATGATGGATTCCATAAGGACAGAATAAAAAAAGGTGTAAAAAATAGTATGTTGATTTACAAAGATTCTTATGACTTGATAAAGAAAAGATTTGAGATGGCAGGAGACCCAGATTTCAAGATAAGTAAATTAAAAAAATTTAGTAATATTCTCCCAATACCAATGCAAATAAATTTGTATAAAGGAAAAACAAGTTTTATTCTTTATGGAGATGAACCTACTATTATTTATTTTGATAAAAAAGAAATTTTTGATTCTTTCAAAGGTTATTTTGATTACTTGTGGAATCAAGAAGTGCAGACTTATTCAGGTAAGGAAGATATAAACAATTTATTTAACAAAACAATTTTGGAACAATTAAATTCTGGTGATACTGAATATGTGATTGGTGCTGGCTATGGCGAGGATGGTATGGGTGATTACGTAACAAAATTATTTCGTGAACATAATTCCTACTTAATAAAAAATAAAATACACAAACATGTTTTGATGTATGAAAAATATAGAGAAAAATTTGAGAGTGAAATAAAAGATTTTGGAGACAAAAAATTTGAATATGTTCACACACGTTATTTACCAGATACTTATGCTCTTCCAGTAGAAACTCATATTTACAAAGATATGGCATTGATAACTTACTTTGGAGAAAATCCAGTTTCAACTGTTTATACTCATTCTAAGATAATTGAAAATTACAAAAAACAATTTGATTTGTTGTGGAATGTTGCGAAAGAATAAAATTTAAAACAAACAAAAAATCCTATGTGAATTGCATAGGATTTTTTTAATTTTATTTTAGTATAAGATATATTACAAATATTTGTATCACCAGAATCACCGCCATCATCGCTTGAAAACTCAGCTTCTTCGTCTTGTGCCGAAACATTTTCATCGCAAGCATTGCTCCAAGCGAGCCACCGAGGAAAGACATAATCCATAGAGTTTTTTCAGAAACCCGTCTGGCATTATTTATTGATTTTGATTTGTCGATACCGAAAGTAATAAAAGTAATTAAGTTTATTAAAGTAAAATAGACAATTAATACTAGATTTATTTTTGAGAGTTCTATCATAGATGAGTTCTTAAAGTAAAAAGTTCATAAAGTTATAAAGTTTTGGTAAAAAATATAAATATTAAATTACTTTTAACTTTATAAACTTTATGAACTTTATAAACTGCTGATTAATTACCATCCAAAGCTATATCTTTCATATGATACTTTCTGTCTTCGTCTGCTAATTTTATGAGTTGTTCGCGGACATGATTTGGATTGTGAATATTTTGAAAAATTATTTTTGTATTAGAGGAAGCTGTTTTTATATCTACATTTCCAAATTGAAATATTGTGGCAAAAAATCCTTTGACAGAAGCTGTAGCATCTTGAATGCGGTATAAGTCTAATTCAGTTATTTCTCGGTGAAATAAACTATGTTGTTCAATATCTACAATTCTATCATTGGTAACAATCCACATATCTAAATAAAAGTCTATAAATCTACCATAAAAAAATAAATAAGTAGAAAGATAATAAACACTAGCAAATAAAATTAACAGAGTATTTGATGTTATATCTATAAATAGTTGTGGAAATAGACTATTTAACATGAAGTATAATGCAACAGGGATGAGCATCAACACAATAAACAATAATAATGTTGGAATAAAAGTAAAAGGGTGGCGGTGTAATATAAAAATTACTTTTTCGTAATTTTTTTGTTTGATAACTTTAGATACACTCATATATTTAGTTAAACCAATTAATGTCAAATAAAATTAAATTTTGTGCCCAATCTACTGTACTTATAACTCTCCATGTAAAAAAAAGAGTAAAAATTGTTAGGACAAGGACTACAAATGTAATTGTAAAACTTTCAAAATCAATAGAGCTTGTAGATATAATATGATAAAAGTTTATTAGTGAAAAAATTACAAAGACACAAAGGAAAATAAGATAAAGGAAAAGAATGACGTAAAAGGGGATAGAGATCATAATGTTGTGAGATAAATGTTACATTCGAATTACGAAATCTTTCGAATATTTGAATGTTAGATTATAGAATTGAAAATTCTAAATTAATTTATTTTGTTTTGGCATTTTCTTTCCTAAATGTTTGTATGCTTTTCCAGTCGCTTTTCTGCCTCTTGGAGTTCTTTCCAGCATGCCTATTTGCAAGAGAAATGGTTCATAGATTGTCTCAACAGTATCCATCTCTTCAGCAATAGCCGAAGATAAGGTGTTTAGCCCGACAGGTCCACCAGCAAAATTATCAATAATGAAATGTAAAATTTTTCTGTCTATTTCATCAAGTCCATATTCATCGACATTGAGCATTTCAAGTGCCAACTTAGCAATTTCTGCATTTATTATACCATTATGTTTGACTTGTGCGTAGTCACGAACACGTTTGAGTAATCTATTAGCAATACGAGGAGTTTTGCGAGAGCGGACAGCGATTAATTTGTCAGCATCATTTTCAATATTTACTTCTAGAAGTTTTGCATTTCTATTTATTATTTTTTCAATATCACTATCTTCATAAAAATTTAGATGATAAACATGGCCGAAACGATCACGAAGCGGTGAAGATAAAAGATTTAATTTTGTTGTGGCACCAATCAAGGTAAATTTTTCTAGAGGCATACGTAGAGTTCTGGCGGTTGGTCCTTTACCAATGATAATGTCTAGGGCATAATCTTCCATAGCACTATATAGTATTTCTTCAACTGTTTTGTTGACACGATGAATTTCATCAATAAAAAGAATGTCACCTTCAGCCAGGTTGGAAAGTATAGCCGCCAAGTCACTAACACGTTCGAGTGCTGGACCAGCTGTGACTTTGATATTTACTCCCATTTCTTTGGCGATGATGTTGGCTAGAGTTGTTTTGCCAAGTCCAGGATTACCATAAAGCAAGACATGCTCAATTGGTTCTTGTCTTTTTTTGGCAGCTTCGATAGAAATTATTAAGGGTTCTTTGATATGGTTTTGTCCGACAAACTCAGTCAGATTTTGGGGACGTAAAGAAATCTCAATAGATTGTTCTTCGGTATCTAATATTTCTTTAGGTGTTACAAGACGATCCTTAGCATCTTTGATCTGAGGATTCAATTCTTCATCTAGTTCGTAGACTTCGTAGGACATAATAAAAAGCTTGAAAGGCCTGAAAGGCTCAAAAGGCCTAAGAGGCTTATTATTTTTATAAGAAAGTTTTGTTATTTTAATTTAATTTTATTTAAAATTCAAAACAAAAGCATTTCAAGCTTTTCAGGCCTTTTAGGCCTTTCAAGCTTGTTTCTATTTTACGCTATTTTTTTAACTTAATCAATCTTGTTATGAATAATTGTATAACATCTGTATAGTTTGTGGATAACTTATTTATTTTTTTTGGTTTATTTTTTTATAGTCCTTTTTTGTGGCTAAACTAAGCCGAAGATAGAGTATTTTGAGCAATTTGAGACTATGTGTTATAATAGTTATTGCTTATTGAAAACACAATATATTGTGTTTATTAATTTTTCAGACCACTACATATAGTATATTATAATTTGAGAAAAGAAAAATTTATAGTTATAGATTTTTCTTTTTTAAATTCTAATCTTTTACAAATATGGGTGCTGTCAACTCTAAGGTTTTCCAGGGTCTTTGCCTAGGACAAGAAACTGATGTTAATTTTTCCTATGAAGAAAATGGTTTACGTTTTAGACGTGTATTTAGCCAGGAAGGAAAAAGTCCTTTTGATATGGTGGAATACGAAAAACGTACTTCTATCATTCGTGAACCAAATGGAACTGTAGTCTTTGAAATGAAAGATATTGAAATACCAAAACAATGGTCACAAGTTGCAACGGACATTATTGCCCAAAAATATTTTCGTAAAACAGGAGTACCTCAACACAATGACGATGGTATGCCAAAGCTAAACACTGACGGGTCACCCGTGCTTGGACCTGAAACCAGTGTAAAGCAGACAATCCATCGTCTTGTGGGTACTTGGAGATATTGGGGAGAAAAATATGGTTATTTTGCTTCAGCCAAGGATGCTCAGATTTTTTATGATGAAATCGTGGTTATGCATTTGCGTCAGATGGTGGCACCAAATTCTCCTCAATGGTTCAACACTGGTTTGAATTGGGCTTACGGTATCAATAGTAACGCTCAGGGTCATTATTATGTTGATCCAGACAATGGTGAAATGACTAAAGCCAAAGATGCTTATACTCATCCTCAACCACATGCTTGTTTTATTCAATCAATCAAAGACGATTTAGTTGGTGAAGGTGGTATCATGGATTTGTGGGTAAGAGAAGCTAGACTTTTTAAATATGGTTCTGGTACTGGTACCAATTTTTCAGCTTTGCGTGGTAAAGGTGAGCCTTTGTCAGGTGGTGGCAGATCTAGTGGTCTTATGAGTTGGCTTCGTATCGGTGATAGAGCTGCTGGTGCTATCAAATCTGGTGGTACTACCAGGCGTGCTGCTAAGATGGTTACTCTAAATCTTGATCATCCAGATATTGAAGAATTTGTAAATTGGAAAGTAGAAGAAGAAAAAAAAGTCGCTGCTCTTATTGCTGCAGGTTATCCTAGTGATTATGAAGGAGAAGCTTATCAGACTGTTTCAGGACAAAATTCCAACAATTCAGTTCGTGTGCCAAACAAATTCATGTCAGCTTTAGATAATGATGGTAGTTGGAATCTTACTTGGCGTGTTGATGGTAGTGTTTGTAAGACAATCAAAGCTCGTAAACTTTGGGATGAGATTGCTTATGCTGCTTGGGTTTGTGCAGATCCTGGTCTTCAATATGATGATAATATCAATGAATGGCATACCTGTCCTCAATCTGGACGTATCAATGGTTCAAATCCTTGTTCTGAATACATGTTCTTAGATAATACTGCTTGTAATCTGGCTTCATTTAATCTTGCTCATTTTTTTGAAAATAGTAATAATACTTTCTTGGTTGATGAATTCAAACATGGTGTGCGTCTGATGACTACTGTTTTGGAAATTTCTGTGTTGATGGCTCAATTTCCAAGTGAAGAAATTGCTCGGGGTAGTTTTGATTTTCGTACATTAGGTTTGGGTTATGCTAATTTGGGTTCAGTTCTTATGACTGCAGGTATTCCTTATGAATCAAATGAAGCTTATGGTTTTTCAGCTTCAGTCACTGCACTTATGACGGCTGAAAGTTATAAGACAAGTGCTGAAATGGCCAAGTTCAAAGGAACTTTT
>MFRB01000026.1 GCA_001783255.1 Candidatus Magasanikbacteria bacterium RIFOXYD12_FULL_33_17 | reverse complement strand
TGGCAGTACAAGCACGGATTTGATTGATATTGCCAGCTTCACCTTCTACTTCTTCGGAGTAAATAGTTTGGATACTATCAATAATAACCATAGTTGGTTTGGCTTTTTCAATCGTCGCACAAATAGTTTCAATGTTGGTTTCGTTGGCGAGGAATAGTTTGTCTGATTTTATTTTCAATCTGTCAGCTCGCATTTTGATTTGCTCTACAGATTCTTCACCAGAAATATAGATAGTAGGGGATATGAGAGAAGCAAGTTGAATAGATAGAGTGGATTTACCAATACCAGGTTCTCCACCAAGTAAGACTAGACTACCGGGTACGAAGCCAGCGTTTTGTCCGGTCACATCACTACTACCAAGTACTCTATCAAGCTCAGAAATTTTGGTACTTATTCTTTGTAATTCTTGTTTATTTATTTCGTTTAGACTTTTTATTTCTGTCACTTTGTAATTCAATTTGGTTTTTTCTTTTTTATCAATAGTTTTTTCTTGTTCAGTAATTGTGCCCCATTGTCCACATTCAAGACAACGTCCAGACCATTTGGTAAATTGGGCGTCGCATTTGGAGCAAGTGAATAGTGTTGTTTGTTTGGACATTTTGTAATTTAAAAAGTTATTAAAGAATGATTATAAAGTGGGCAAGTATTTTTATCTATTGATGATGATGTATTTGTGACACCTAATTGTAGAGCTCTTTTTATAACTCCTTTTGCTCCATTATCTGCTTCTGTTGCAATAGCTGTTGCTGTTCTTGGATTACCACTGCTATCTGCATAACATTTGGTATTACTTGGTTTACATATGTGATCATTATTCCAATAATCTATCATGATTGGTTTGGCATCTAGATAATTGCATGATTTTTTCATCGCTTTATATCCTGCTGCAGGGCTATGATGACCTAAATACATAAAATATATTTTTGATTCAATACTAGCATTTGGACATATTGAATTTATTCTATCAACAGAAGATTTTAAGAATGCAGAACCAACTATTGTACTTACTTCTGGATTTTTTAAATTATTACAATATTTTTCTAGACCATATTTTTTTACAACACTTTCACAATATTCTGTTTTTGTTTGGAATAAACCTGTAAATCCCAATTTGTTTACAACACTTTCATTATATCTAGATTCTGTAAAGGCAATGGCTTTTAAGACTTGCCAATCAACACCTATACAAGATTCATATTTTTGAAAGACACTGTCATGTTTTGGGTCTTTTAAATCTTTTGAGGCTATACCACCACCATCAGTTTGTAAACCACCATCATAAGGTCTTTGTCCAGAATCATATGTTGCCAAGTCTTCTCCTTTTACATACAATATTTTTAAATCTCTAAAATTTACTAAATCAGGATTTATAACATAAAGAAGAGTATAAGAAGTTGTAGATACTACAATTCCAATCACACTCATCATCATTCTTTTTTTTGCTTGGCTTACAATATCACTATTTCCACCACTACCTATGAGCATTACGCCACTTATGATGATACTAAATACAGCAATGACAGATATAATAATTATACCGTATTTGTAAACAGCAGCAATATATTCACCAAGGTAAGGTATGGATAGCCATTGGTTACCTGATGCATCAGTAGTTACCAGACTTGCATTTGGTTCAGAAAAATTCAAACCAGGTATATTTATTTCTGGTGTCGGTTGTTTAATAAGGTTGGCTACTTCACTATCAGTAAGAGGTTTTGTTGTTGCTGTAGGTGTAACATTGGTAGGTGTACCAGAGTAAACTTGTTGCATCAATAAATCATAAACTATTTTTTTTCCTGTAGGAGTATTTAAATGTAAGTGATCAGAACTCAAACCATCATCAATTGCTTTATCATTATTTTTATCTACTACAGAATATACATCTATGTAAGCATCTATTCTTGGATCATTTTTTAGTCTTTGATTGTTTGTTATAATATTATTGCCAGCAGGTTCAGTCCAAGAACTGTATCCTTTGAATGGTTGTGCACCTACTATAATAATTTTTATCCCTTCATTTTTGGCTTCAGAAATAATGATATCTAAATTTTGTTTATATTTATTTAAACCATCTTCACAATCAAATGAGCCGTCTGTTTTTTTGACACATCCTAAACCATTTAGTCCTGCGTATAATAGTAGTTCATTGTAACCTTTACCTTTTACATAAGTTCTCCAACTATTTAGAAAAAAAGTATAACCTTTTCCACTTTCTGTGGTGTCTTTACAATAAAATATGTGTGTATTGGTGAGTGTTTTTTGTAATTCTTGTATAAATCCTTTTCCATATGAATCAAAACAGCCTTGCCAAAAACTCGAAGAACCAATAGCTGCTACTTTAACTTTTTGTCCAGGAGCTAAAGGTTTTGAGGGTGCTGTGTTTGCTGGAGTTGTTGGTGGAGTAGAAGCTGTGACAACAGTTCCTTTGCCATTACATAATTTATTATCTGTATAATCAGCAATACAGTTTGTAGCGACTTCAAAATGTCCAAGTCCTGTTGTTGCTACAATTTTTGTTTTCGAAGAATTTAAATTGGATGTAGCGGGTATACCCTTTGAAGTGCTAGCGCTGTTTTTATCGTAGTATATAAAATAATTGTTTGCAGTGTTTTTACTTACTATTGTAGGACACCAAGAAATACTGTCAGCACTACTAATATAACAGCCATCAAAAAGTAGAATATTGTTGGCTTGCAATCCTTTGTCACTGTAGAATCGAACAGTATTTACACCAGCACTATGCCCTGCTACTGTTAAATTAGTTTGCGCAGGGTTATAGGATATGCCTGGAATTGTGGCTAATTTTTGTTGTGCTTCTTGATAAAAACAGTTAAATTCATTTGCTGTTAGTTTGGAAGCAGAGTTTACTTGCAGAGTTGTTTGATAAAGACGAGGTACAAACATTACAGCTTGTTTGCCCGCTGTTTTTAAAGTTGCTATTTCTCTATCAAAAAAATATTGACTTTTAAATAAATTGATTAAATCATTTGTTGTGGGTGTGGCAACTTTTTCTTTACCTGTTTGCTCAGAGTCTATGAATACCACACCATGAAAATAAACAAAAGTATCAGTAATAGTACTTGCTCCAGCTGGTAAAATAATAGCTCTAGGAGCTTGTAAATGAGATGCTGTTTTAGGATCTCTTGCTGGATTCTTTGTTAGGGAAGGTGGCTCAACTATTCCAGTACACGCACTCATGTAAGTATATATTTTTGAACCATTACTTGCTTCATAAACTTCTTGAAAACCATTTAGTGTTTGAAAACCTTCGGCAGCTAAAGTTTCTTTTATATTTAAATTGAAAAATATAGAAAGTATAAATATACTACTCAAAAAAAATAAATATTTTTTTGTTTTTTGCATATATTATTGAGTTAATTCCAAAATTTCTTCCCATTGATATTCTGCTTTAGGATTTTCTATTTGTTTGTTATTTATGAAAAAAGCTGGCACTGCTTGGATGTTTAATATTTTTGCAATTTGTTTGTTGTTGTCTATGTAGTCTGCTACTTCTGTAGAGTTTAGACATTTACTAAGTTTTTTATCATCCAAATTTGTTTCTTCTGCGATACTTTGTAAAATTGTTTCAGACAAACTAGAGCTGTTCACAAAGGCTGAGGCTTTGAAATCTAAGAATTTTTTTTGTTCGTTGGCACAGTAACCATATTTTACAGCGTTGATTGATGGGTAAGGGAATTCAGATACTGGTAAACTTTTCCAAAGTACTTTGAATTTGTTTGGATATTTTTGTAACAAGTTCTCAAGCATCGCACTTTGTCCACTACAAGATTCACAAGAAAAATCTTCAAAAGCTACAATCGTAAGAGGTGCTTTGGCATTGCCGATTATTGGATCTTGGGGATAAAGTGGTATAACAAATTCTTTGGCAATAGAATCTTCGGGATTAACTTTTGGAAATAGTGGTTGGTATTTTATTATTTGAATAAAAAAAGCTAGACCAACTATCAGAATGGCGGGTATAAAAATTAGAAATAATTTTTTGTTAGAAATCATATTTTTATTTTAAGGGAATTTCAAATATTCCATTTTCATTGGTGTCAGTAAAATAAAGAGTAGTACCATCTTGGCTGACTTGCATACTTTGTACTGTATGATAACCTTCGACTGGTACAACCATTTTTACTCCAGTTTGAATATCTATTTTGTAGATATCATCTGAAATAATATTTGATAATTCTGGGTTGAATCCAGCTCCTGTTTCTAGACTAGTTGGTACACCACAGTAGACAAATCTTTCGTCAGCCATTGCACACTTGGATGCCCAAGTATTTACGCCCAATGGTTTTCTATTGTTTCCCATAGTATCTGGTGTAGCGTCAGCTATCCAAAGAACTGGTTTGTAATCAGAAGCGCTATTGTAAACACTATGTAATAATTTTGAACCATCTGGTGACCATTGTGTTTGTAGACCTCTACCTTCTACTACCAAACTTTTGAAATTTTCTCCATTCAAGCCTATTGGTAAGATAGCTTGTCTGTCAGATCCAAGAGGATCACCAGTGGCTGAAAGAGCTACGATTTGTCTATTTGGTGACCATTCTACAATTACTTTGTTAGAGTTGTTTCCCATTGGTTCTATCAATTTTACATTTTGACCTTTTGGATCACTAGTTATAAGCCAACGATTGCTTGGATCAAGACCAATACTTTTGGCTGCAATTTCTGAACCATCAGCTGAAAATGAAAATTCTTGCCAATGTGTTGGTAATGTTACTTGTTGTTTGGTATCAAAATTATAGTAGATATTAGCACCATCTGGATATTCTATAATTGATTCGTTGTTTTTTGGAGACCAACTAATATTAGAAATATCAAAAAAAACCTGATCACTAAGAGGCATGATTGTACCATCAGAAGTTACTTTGTAAAATTTACCATCTTGTACATTATAAAATTTTACAGCATTGCCAGGGGCTTGAGCTATACCAACATTTGCTAGGGTAGTGATTTTGGTTATAGTAGGTTTTTCTTGGGTAGTATTGAAGCGATCACCTGGATTAGTATTAGTTATTATGCCTGAGGTATTATTATTATTTGTAGTTCCTGTGTTGTTGGTATTTCCAGTGCTATTATTATTTATATTGCCCGTAGTATTTTGTCCATTGTTAACATTTGGAAAAGAACCTGTGGTAGTGTCTGTAGTATTTTGGTTACCAATATTATTTATAATATCTTTTTTGAAAAAAACAAAATAAATAGCAAAGCCTAGTAGGATACAGACAATGACAAAAATCGTAATATAAATAATTTGTTTTTTATCCATATATTAAGTGTTAGTTTGTGGACTTTTTTGGAATAGTCCTTGATTTATAAGTTGGGATCTTTGATTAGTTAATTGTCTGACTTTGTTACTCATAATTTTCAGTTCGGCTTGTATGGTTTTTATTTCTTTTTCTACTTTTTCTATTTTTTCATCTATAGCTTTTATTTCTTTTTCTAAAATTTTGATTTGTAATTTATTAGCAGTTTTGGCAAAGTTCATAGAACTAGAAACTCCAAACAAAAACATCGCAACAGGGAAAAGTACCAAGGTTATCATGAATATAAAAGCTAATATCCCAATTATAACTTGTCCAGCAAAAATTGCCCAGTTGGCAGCTATCAATAATTTCTTTGCCGTCTCAAATGGGTTTTTTTCATTATCTAACTTTTTTTTATCTTTATTTAATTTTTTTAATCTGTTTTGAATACCTTCTATTTGTTTGTTTGATTTTTCAATTTCGTTATCTATTTTTTTTATTTCTTTTCTGTTTCTTATTCTATTTAGTGTTTGCATAGCAATATTGCGGTCTGCTGTTCCCTCATTTTCTTCTTCACTTTCTTCTGCTTCATTATTTTCATCTTCTTTTTTTTCATTATCATCTGTTGGATTATTTGCTTCTGGATTTTCTTCCTCTTTTTTTTCTCCGGGCTGTCCTGTCTCATCTTTTGCTTCACCTTCTTTTTTTTCTTCATCTTTATTTTCTTCTCCTGTTTGTTCTGGTGGATTTTCTTCTTCAGGTTTTGCTTCTTCATTGCTTGGAGAATCTTCTGGTTTATTTTTCCCTGCTATTTTTTTATTGGCGTAAGCTGATTGTACACCACCGCTATTACTTCTTTGTATACCTTCTGTATTATCTTTTTTATATTGCCCGTTTTCTCCTTGATTTACTGTCGGGTTTTGTCCATTTGTATTTGGGGGTACTAATCCTTGGTTATTGTTTTGATTATTATTTTCTGTGCCAATGTTTTGGATAGCTTGATTCAAAGTATTGTTATTGGTTGGTGACTGATTACTTATTTCATCTATATATTTTTGGAGTGTTTCTTTGGCATCATCGCCTATAGATTCTTCGATTTGTTTGGCTATCTGTTGAGCTACTTTTTCTCTACTTTCAGGTGTTAAATAATTTGGGACTAAACTCAAGACAGGTTGCTTGATGGCGTCGGCAATAGATATGTTTTCTATAGTTGGTTCTGTTGGTTTTTTTGCCAAATTATCAGCCATATTATTTTTGTAAAAGTTTATTACGTATAGCTAATAATTTATAACATTCATCTATATATTTTTTTGTGGCTTCTTCAATAATTATTTCTGGTAGATCAGTGTATGTTTCTTGTTGTTCTCTCAATTTGAGTGCTAATTTTTTTGATAATAATTCTAGAAGAGATTTTATATTTTTTTCAATTTCTTGATTGTCCTCATTTATTATGGCTTCTTTTAGTTTTTTTTTGAAAAAAGAAAAATCATTTTCTAGATATTTTTTTTCTTTTGTTAAATCCAAAGAATTAACTCTTTTGGTACCTTGAGTGATTTTTTGAAAATTTTGTAATCTTTTTTTTTCTTCCTCACTTAAAGACATAAGAATTTAGACTAGTTTGTAATCCTTATCGTAAGTCAAAATATATTTAGTTTTTTTCTTTTTATTTTTTAAGTTGTCAATAAGTAAATCCTGAATAATATCAGCTACATGATTAGAAACATTTCTGGCACCATAATCTTCGTATTTGATTTGTGCTATTAATTTTTCCAAAGCTTTTTCGTCTGAGGTAATGGCTATTTTTTGAGTTTCTTGTAAATGTTTGGAAATTGCCATGATTTGTCTTTCTGTAATTTTTGCGATGTCATCTCTCACAAGAGCGTTGAACATAACAATATTAGAAACTCTACTAAGAATGGCTTCATCCAATTGTTCCTTTAGTTTGCCTTCTATTTGTTTTTCTAAATTTTTTTGTTTTTCTGTTTGTACTTCACCAAAACCTAAAGTTTGTTTTTTGTAAAGTTCTGAACCAACATTGGTTGTCATTACAATTACACTATGATTCAATTTTATTTTTTTGCCTTGGTTGTCGGAGAGTGTTCCTTCATCCAGCATTTGCAATAATAATTTTGAGACATCTTTGTGAGCTTTGTCTATTTCATCCAATAAGATGACAGAGTATGGTCTTTTTTTGAGTTGTTCCATAAAAGGATTTCTATCTTTGTAACCAATGTAACCAGCTGGAGAACCAAGGATTTTAGATACACTGTGTCCTTCAGAAAATTCACTCATATCTAGTTTTATCAAAGCTTTGCTATCATGATAGAGTTCTTCAGCCAAATTTTTTACAAGCTCAGTTTTGCCAACACCACTTGGACCAACCAAAAGTAGGGAAGCAAAGGGTTTGTTTTTTTGTAAACCTAAATTAGCACTTTTTAGAGTACGAACAATTTTTTTCACAGCTTCTTTTTGTCCAACAATTTTTTCATTTAAATTTTTTTCTAGACTATCTAGAATTTCCCAGTCATTTTTTTCTAAAATACTTTTATCTATATGCATTTTTTGGCTGACAATATGTTGGATGTGTTCTGGGGTTACTTTTGCAAGAGGAATATTTTTGTTACTAGAATTTTTTATTTTCAAAATTTGTTTGGCTATTTTGTCTATTTGTTTTTTTAGAACTATCGCATTTTTTAGTTTTTCTTCGGCAATGGATAGATTTTTTTGTTCATTCATTTCACTTAACTTTTGTTCCAAAGAAAAAATCTGCAAATTTTCTTTGCTTGTTTTTTGTTTTGATCGGACATAGCCAGAGGCTTCATCGAGTAAATCAATAGATTTGTCTGGTTGAAAATTATCATGAATATAGCGATTACTTAAGGAAACCGCTTCTTCAATAGTTTTGGCTGAAATATTTACATGATGAAAATTTTCGTAGTATTTTTTGAGGCCTTGCAATATTTGAATGGTTTCTTCGTAGGTTGGTTCTTCCACATCTACTTTTTGGAAGCGTCTTTCTAGAGCTGGATCTTGGCTAATGTATTTTTTGTATTCATCATAAGTAGTGGCACCAATACAGTGCAATTTGCCACGAGCGAGAGATGGTTTCAAAATATTGGCAGCATCCATAGTACCTTGATTTGATCCAGCACCAATGATGTTGTGTAGTTCATCAATAAACAAAATATAATTTTGGTTGCGACTACATTCATCCACAATTTGTTTTAGTCTGGCTTCAAATTCACCACGATAGATTGTGCCGGCTACGAGCAATGTCAAATCAAGAGATAAAATTTGTTTTTTCTTTAGAATATCTGGGACTTTGCCTTCGGCTATTTTTTTTGCTAAGCCTTCGACAATGGCAGTCTTACCAACACCTGGTTCGCCAACAAGAATAGGATTGTTTTTGGTTCTACGTGCTAAAATATTGATAATACGTTCAATTTCAGCATCACGACCGATGACTTCGTCAATATTTTGTTGTTCGGCTTTGGAGGTAAGATTGGTTGTGAATTGGATGATAGCACTTTTGTTTTTTTGCATTTTTTGGGGCATTGGCATTGAGGGTGGCGTCATATTTGGTAGTTCATCTTCTGGTAAATTATCTATGTTGTCTAAGAACTCTTCATCTTCTTTGCTAAGAGTGGAGAATCTTGTGTCATTTTGAAAAACAATTTGTAATTGTTCTTTGATATATTTGGTATCAATTTTTAGTGAAGAAAAAATTTCTTTTATTTCAATATTTTTGGAATAGGTAAGCGCGTATAATAGATGTTCAGTTCCAATATAGGCATGTTTATTGTCATGAGCAATGATCAAAGCTTTTTCAATTATCTGTCTAGATTGAGGACTTAATTCAGGTATATTGGTTGTTGTCAAAGTTCTTTCTTCTTTTTTCAAATTTCCAAAAACTTTTCTAGTGAGTTTTTCTTCCAAATCAAATTTTCGTAAAATTTCAGCAGCAACACAACCTTTTTCTTCAACTAGTGAATAAAAAAGATCAATAGGCTCGACCATTTCAGATTTTTTGAAAGTAGCCAAAGAAATAGCTTTGGCAATGACATTTTTTAGATGATTGGAGAAATTGTCAATTAATTTTTGAGCGTCCATATTTAAAAGGCTTACTAGGCTTACAAAGCCAACAAGGCTTACAAGGCTTTTTTACTTAAAACAAGCCCTTTTTATTTTTTTAGGCTTATTTATTCTTTACTTGTTTGCTTTCTTATTATATACTAAAAACCATTATTTATCAATAAAATAATAATTATATGAAAGTAAATCCAAATATGTTTAGGGGGTATGATTTAAGGGGGATTGTCGGGAAGGATTTAAGCCCGGAAATAGCTGAGCATTTAGGTAAGGCTTTTGGCACTTTCTTGAAAAGAAAGGGAACTACCAAAGCTACTGTTGGTTTTGATTGTCGGGAAACTAGTCCTCAATATAGCGATGCCCTAATACAAGGTTTACGTTGGACAGGCATTGATGTGACAAATATTGGAATGACTATGGTCGGAACATTTTATTGGGCACAATATCATTTAAACACCAAAGGTGGTGTCTTTGTTACAGCTTCACACAATCCACCAGAATATAATGGATTCAAATTTGCCAATGGATTTTCTGAAACTTTGGTAAGCGATGGTATTCAACAACTTCGTCAAATGGTCGAAGCCGAAGATTATGAACAGGGAGAAAAAGAAGGTACACTTGAAAATTATAATATACACGAACCGTATTATGAAGATCTAAAAAAACGTTTTAATTTCAAAAAGAAATTCAAAGTATTAATTGATCCTAGTCATACTACAGCTGGTGTCATTGTTCCAGAGCTTTTACGTCAGATGGGCTGTGAGGTGGTAGAAAAGCATACTAATATTGACTCAAGTTTTCCACTTGGTACACCAGATCCTACCGAGAGTATCGTGGCTGAGCGTTTATCAAAAGAAACTTTGGAAGCGGGGGCTGATATTGGTTTTACTTATGATGCTGACGGTGATCGTATCGGCATAGTTGATGAAAAAGGTGGTATTATTTGG
>MFRB01000025.1:655-1735 GCA_001783255.1 Candidatus Magasanikbacteria bacterium RIFOXYD12_FULL_33_17 | reverse complement strand
TAGGTTTGGCCTTATTTTTACATTTTTGTTGACAAAATGACAAATTTTTGTTATTATATACAATAATATATATAAATATTGTACAATATGATAATAAATGATAAAGAAGTGAAAATACTACTAAATTTTGAACTAAATGCTGATAAGAAGACAAAAGATATCGCCCAAAAATTAAACTACAAAGAACATAGTGTTATTTATACTCTTCATAAATTAAAACAAGAAAAATTGATAGAGCTACAACCTTTTATTGATATGTTTGCACTTGGCTATCAAGATTATGCTCTTTACTTTTCACATTCTCTGACCAATAATGAAGACATAAAAAAATTAGATGATTACTTAGTCAATCATTATCTAACAAGCTGTGTAGTAAAAATGGGAGGAGATTACAATTATGGTGTTATGATGTATAGCAAAAATATAAAAAATTTTTTGAATTTTTTGGAAGAAGTGTCTCAAAAATTCCCCAATGTTTTTTTTCACAAGTCATTTAGTATTCGAACCTCTTTTACTAGATTCAACAGAAATTATCTTAATAAAGAAACAAAAAAAGAATATATAAAGATGAATTATGAACAACAAGAAAAAATAGATGAACTAGACAAACAAATCTTAAACCAACTAGGGAAAACACCCACCCAGTCAGACAGGACACTGGCTCAAATTATGAACTTGCCAACTTCAAGCATAAACAATCGCCTAAGAAAATTACGCCAGAAAAAAATTTTGAGAAACAATAATTATCTGGTGAACACCAACAAACTAAACATCCACACTTACGAATTATTTTTGTATACCAAAGGTTTGGAAAGCCAACAAAAAAAAGAACTCTTTGATTTTTGTCAAAGAGAACCACATGTAATTCACTTTTTAGAATGTATTGGTGAATGGGATTTTGAAATTGGGATAGAAGCCAAAAGTCCTGAACAAGCACAAATGGTAATCAACTCTTTATATGAGAAATTTGGAAATTTTTTGCATACAGTAAAATCTATTCCTATTTTTTCTTATCACAAATATACAATTTCACCACTTGATTAATTTAAATTTTAAAAAGTAAAATTAATTTCCCCATTT
>MFRB01000025.1:0-602 GCA_001783255.1 Candidatus Magasanikbacteria bacterium RIFOXYD12_FULL_33_17 | reverse complement strand
CAAAACTTTATTTTTCACAATTTGATCATCAATCAAAGAAACTTGGGTTTGTCTAGAAATTTGCAAAGGAAGTAATTCAAAATCTACTTTTAGATTATCTTCATTTTTTGTCACAAGCAATTTCAACATTAGACCTTGCATAGTTTCTTTGGAAAAATATTGATCAAAGACAAAATTTCCCAAACTATAAAAAATAAGCTTTTCTTTGTATATTTCTATTGGTTGAATCACGTGAGGATGAGAACCAATAATGATATCCGCACCTGAATCAATAAACTGATAGGCTATTTCTTGTTGTTTTTTGTCTGGTCTATTAGTGAGATATTCTGTTCCCCAATGAGGATAAACTATTATAATATCTGCAGATTTATCTGTTTTTATTTTTTTTATTTCGTTTAAAACATTGTCCAATCCTCCGTTATACAATTGGTGATAGCCTACGAAAGCAATTTTTACATTATTAGCAAAAGTATGAATATAAGACAATTCTTCTTTGTTATAAAAATCACCGAAATAATTTATTTTTGAATCTACTAAATATTTTTTTGTCTGCACTACGCCGTCGCTGGCAAAATTAGTAATATGATTGTTGGCGAGATTCA
>MFRB01000024.1 GCA_001783255.1 Candidatus Magasanikbacteria bacterium RIFOXYD12_FULL_33_17 | reverse complement strand
ACTAAGTAAGTAATTAAAGCCTTGTAGGCATCTGCCGGCAGGCAGGTTGTAAGCCTCGTAGGCCTTGTAAGCCTTTATATAAATATGTCATACAGAACAAACAATTGTGGGGAACTAAATAAAGCAAATGTTGGCGAAGTTGTTACTTTGGCTGGCTGGGTACACCGTCGTCGTGATCTTGGTGGTCTTGTTTTTATTGATTTGCGTGATAGATATGGTCTTACTCAAGTTATTTTCAATCCTGACAACATGGCTGATTTTTCTTTGGCTGAAAAACTCAAATATGAATATGTAGATTCGGTGACTGGTCGTATTGAAGCACGTGACGAAAAAAATGTTAACAAAGATCTTAGTACCGGTGAGATTGAAATGGTAGCAACTGAAATTAGAATTTTGAGTGAAGCCAAACCAATGCCTTTTGAAATTTTTGAAACTAACAAAGGTGAAGATGATGAAGAAATTCGTCTCAAATATCGTTTTTTGGAAATTCGTCGTGAAAAACTAAAACAGAATTTAATTTTTAGAACAAAAATGGTGAAGTACATGCGTGATTTTATGGAGTCTCGTGATTTCCTCGATATTGCTACACCTATTCTTACAGTCAGTTCACCAGAAGGTGCTCGTGATTTCTTGGTGCCATCTCGTATTCATCCTGGCAAATTTTATGCTTTGCCACAAGCGCCACAACAATACAAACAATTGCTTATGGTTGGCGGAATGGATAGATATTACCAAGTCGCTCCTTGTATGCGTGATGAAGATCCTCGTGCTGACCGCAGTCCAGGAGAATTTTATCAGCTTGATTGCGAAGTCAGTTTTATGGAGAAGGAAGAATTTTTTCAACTCATGGAACCTTTGTTTATTGAACTAACAGAAAATCTGACAACAAAAAAAGTTTTACATAAACCTTTTCCACGTATTCCATTTCGTGAAGCGATCGAAAAATATGGATCTGACAGACCAGATTTGCGTTGTGATTTGGAAATAAAAAATATTAGTGACTGGGCGAAGAAAACTAGTTTTCAAGTTTTCACTAGTGCGGAATTTGTGCGTGCTATGGTCGTGCCAAAAGGCGAAGTTTTTTCTCGCAAAGAAATTGATGAAGAATATACTGATGTGGCCAAACGTGCCCACGCCAAAGGTTTGGCTTGGACCAAGTATGTTGATGGTAAGTTCGATGGGGGAGTTGCTAAGTTTTTTGATGAAGCACAGTTGAATGAACTAAAATCATTATTAAAAATAGAAGAAAATTGTATAATATTTTTTGGTGCCGATGACTGGGAGACTTCAGCCAAAGCACTTGGTGCTGTGCGAACTCTCGTGGCTGACAAATTGAATTTGCTTGATCCAAATATTATTGCTTGGGCTTGGATTGTGGACTTCCCAATGTACGAAAAAAATCCAGAGACTGGCAAAATTGATTTTGGTCACAATCCTTTTTCTTTGCCACAAGGTGGTATGGAAGCTTTGAAAAATTCTGATCCTTTGGACATCATTGCCGAACAATATGATATCATCGCCAACGGGCTTGAGCTTTCTTCTGGTGGTGTTCGTAATACTTATCCTGATGTTATGTACAAAGCTTTTGAAATTGCTGGTTATGGACCTGAAGTTGTGGATCAAAAATTTGGTCATATGATTCAAGCCTTTTCTTATGGTGTACCTCCTCATTGTGGTTTTGCTCCTGGAATCGAACGCATGACAATGTTACTTTTGGGAGAAAAAAATATTCGTACCGTAGTTCCTTTCCCAAAGAATCAACGTGCCGAAGAACCAATGGTTGGTAGTCCCTCAGAAGCGACACCGGAGCAATTGCGTGAATTGAGTATTGAAATAAAAATTGATGATGGAAAGAAATAATATTTTTGTCTAATTACAATTTCAAATCATATTTTCACGTAACACATATCACGTAGCTCGTAACAATTGTTATGTGATACGTGATATGAGTTACGTGAATTTTATTGTCAATTGAATGATTACTTCTTTTTTTAAAAAAAATAAAAATAATTTGTTAGCTTTTTTGTTAATCACGTTTTTGGTTTTTATCTTTTTTTACCCAACTTTACACTTGGGTTTTTTTAGTGATGATTATCATTTTCTTTATGTTACAGCTACACAAGATAGTGTTTTGAAGTATTTATTTTTGAATATTATTGGTGAAAGTGGTGGTGGTTCTTATGGTCCAATGCTAAATTTTATTTTTACAGCGGAGTATAATTTGTTTCATTTACACGCTTTTTTTTATCACATGACAGTTTTACTAGTTTATGCGCTGACAGCTTTTGTTTTATTTTTGTTTACTAGAAATATTAGCAAAAACAATTTGGTAGCGTGGGGGAGTGCTATATTTTTTATTTTTTTACAAAATCATACTTCTACAGTTTCTTGGGTAGCTGTTCAGCCACATCTTTGGGCAACTTTTTTCTTTGTTTTATTTTTGTATTTTTATCAGCGTTTTATAGTTGAAAAAAATAATTGGTACTATATTTTTTCTTTACTATTTATTATTTTTTCACTTTTTACCAAAGAAAGTGCTATTACTTTTCCGGCTATATTTATTTTATTGGAATTATTTTTTGGCGAGAACAAAAGTATTGCTAGTACTTTGTGGCGTATTGTTAGGAGGGGAATAGCTTTTGCTTTAGCACTACTTAGTTATTTAGTCATTAGATTTGTAGTCTTAGGTTATGTTTTTGGTTATTATGGGAGTGAACATCTTAGTTCTCAGGTTTTACCAAAATTGAAGATGTTTGTAGAATTGGTGCTTAGTATGTTCTTGGCTTCGCCACTTAGACAGCACTTTAGAGATATTTTGTTTTTTCATCCTTATTTTTTGACGCTAATATTTCTGTTAGTTTTGGCTGTGACTTGGTTTGTCAGTAGAAAAAATAAAACAAAAATATTGTGGTTTTCTCTTTTGTCTTTTTGTCTGGCGACTGTGCCTTTTTTGAATGTTCGTTTTGAAAATAGTAGTGATGAGGGTGAAAGATATGGCTTTTTGGTTTCTGTATTTTTTGTAATTTTTTTGGCACAATTTTTGTATAGTATTTTTGGTAATTTAAAGTATAAAAAATATTTTTATTTTGGTTTGATCACTTTGTTTGTTATTTTTTCTTTTTTTATACATTTTGAAAAAGGAAAATTGTGGCAGAAGAGTGCTGACTTACGTGACAGCATGCTTACACAATTTGCTAACAATCTAGATAAAAGTAAAAATAATTATTTTATTTTTTTGAGTTTTCCAGACAATTTTTCTGGTACTCAGTTGACTAGAAATGCTGTTTTGGAAATGTTTAAATTAGAAAATAACTTTTTTTCTATGTCTGGGGAAAGGGTGACAATGTACAGTTTGCTAAACGAAAAAAATTATCAAGAAAAAATAGTTAATTTTTCAAGAGATCTTGATACTGTCAGATTGCAACCAGTCAGAGAAAATATAGGGAAAGTCTTGTCTGGGACAGGGCAGTATCATAGTGAATACTTTGATGCTATTTTTGATAGTAAAAATATTGAAGTTAGTCTTAAACGTGTTCAAATTGATAAAAGCCCTTATGATATGACTTTGGTTTATTTTGATGGTCAGAGGTTAAATTTTGTGCCTTTAAATTAATTTATGAATAAAATATCACTCATTATACCGGTCTACAATGGAGCACAAGTTTTGTCTAATACTTTTGCTAAGATTTTGGAATTTGTAAAAAAAATTGATGTTTTGGGACAAATAGTTTTTGTTGATGATGGTAGTACTGACAATACTTTGGAGTTGCTCACAGATTTCAAAAATACTAATTTAAATTTGCCAATTACAGTAGCTAGTTATAACGAAAATAAAGGCAAAGGCTTTGCTATTAAGTTTGCCGGGGATTATCTAAATAATGGCAGTGATTATGTTGGTTTTACCGATGTAGAATTGCCTTATGGACTAGAATCTTTGCCAGAGGTGCAGACAAAATTGTCAAAATATGATATTGTAGTGGGCAGTAGAGAGCAAAATGAAGAAAAACAATATAGTCTATATAGGTCTTTTATGAAAAAGATTTTTAGATTATTCATACCAAAAGAAGTGCGTGGTTTCAAAGATACTCAGTGTGGTTTCAAATTTTTTAGAACAGAAGTTTTTAAAAGTATTTTTGAGAGAGTATCTACTTTTCGTTGGGTGTTTGATATTGAACTTTTTCTTATCGCAAGTATGTCGCAGTATTCTATTTATGAATTGAAAGTTTCTATTGATAAGAATTTGCTCAAGAAAAAAGGTGGTGTTTCTTTACTAAAGCACAGCTTTTATATTTTAGCTGACTTGTCTAAGATAAGACATAATTTGCAATCAAAAGTTTATGAAAAATGATTTACAAATAAATTTTAAAGAATTTTCGGGTCCGCTTGATTTGTTGTTATCTTTGTTGGATGAAAAGAAAATGGGAATCAGTGAGTTGTCTATTTCAGCTGTGACTGAGCCTTTTTTAGATTATTTAGATACTTTGGAGAATATTGAAGCTGAAGAGTTGGCAGATTTTTTGGTAATAGCGGCTAGACTTTTACTCATGAAATCTCGTTCTCTTTTGCCACAACTAAATATTGATGATGAAAATGGTGTTGATTTGGATGAACAATTACGTCTTTATCGTCGTTTTGTCGATGCTAGCAAAAATTTGCATAATCTTTGGTTGGATGAAAAGCGTACTGCCTATACGCATGTTGAAGAAATAAAAAGAGCTACCGAAGTAGTACAACCTCTAAATTTCACACTAGAAAGTTTGTCTCAGTCTATGGTACAATTACTAAAGCGATTGGAACCTCCAAAAGCTTTGCCACGTACGTATATAGACAAGACTGTAACCATTAAGGAAAAGATAGACAAAATGCGGGAAATGCTTAAGAAGCATAAGAGTATCAATTTCAAAGATGTTGTTTCTGATGCTACTTCTCGTAGTGAAGTCATCGTAACATTTTTGGCAATTCTTGAATTGGTCAAACAAAATGATGTTTTACTAAAACAAAGTAGTAGTTTTGGGGATATTGAATTAATGAAGGCCTGAAAGGCTCGAAAGGCTTAAAATGCCTGAAAGGCAACATTTTAAAATCATCAAATTAATTTAATTCTAACAATCTTAATTTTAAACTTCACATTAAATATAGACGTGAAAATAAAAAAGCCTTTTTAGCCTTTCTGGCATTTTAGGCCTTTTAAGCCTTTACCTATGGACATAATCTCAATATTAGAATCAGTATTATTTGTTGCTTCCAAACCTTTGGCTGTAAACAAAATCGCCAAATCTCTTGGTGTTGAAAAAGAAAAAATAGAAGAAAGTCTGAATTCTCTGGAGAATAAATATACCGCTGTTTCGGGTATTCATTTACTTCGTGTTGGAGATGAGGTACAATTGGTCAGCAATCCAGACAATACTGAATTTGTTGAAAAATTTGTTAAGACTGAATTCAAAGAAGATTTGACCAAAGCTCAGTTGGAGACTTTGACTGTAGTTGCCTATCGTGGTCCAATTAGTCGCCCAGAGATAGAAAATATTAGAGGAGTAAATTGTGCCGTGATATTGCGTAATCTTTTGATTAGAGGGCTTGTCAATGAGTTTGAAGACAAAGATCATTTGTTACCAGTCTATGAATTATCTATTGATGCTTTGCGCTTTTTGGGACTAAACAGGTTAGAGGACTTGCCTGATTATGACAGTTTGCACAGTAATGAGTTGTTAAATACAGAAGGTGTAGAAAATAAAGAATGATTTTTAAATTATTGACTTTATAAACTTTAAAGACTTTATAGACTTTATAGACTTTTGACTAATTTATGATGATAAATTTTCACGAACGTCCAAAATTTAGTGATAACTTTCCGAATTGGTGGAGAAATTTACTGACTGTTTTTTTGTTGTTTTTAGTTATTATTACAGGTTTGTTATATTATCGTTTTGATAATGAAAAGAAAAAATATCTAGCTTATTTATCTGTTGATAATCAACAAGTTGAAGGATTGAAAATTGAAGAAAAAACAAATGACATTTCTGATTTATCAACTAAAGTTGGTGGTGATATAGATTTTGTAAGTAATAATTTTTCTTTGCCACAATTGAATGTCTCATCTACTCAACTTTCACCAAGTGAATTTACAGCTAGTAATGTGTTGGTAAAAGATAGAGATAGCAGTACTATTTTATTTGGGAAAAATACTTATGAAAAACATTCTTTGGCAAGTATTACCAAGTTAATGAGTGGTTTAGTCTTGTTAGAACAAAATCTCAATTGGAATGCTACTACGACTGTTTCTTCTGACAAAGTTAGTGGTTCCAATATTTATGCGGGGGATACTTACAAGATTTATGAATTGTGGAATATTGCTTTTGTCGCTTCTTCTAACAAAGCTATTTTGACTTTGATAGATGTTAGTGGACTTAGTAGAGAAGAGTTTGTAAATCGTATGAATGAAAAAGCTATAGAGCTTGGTATGTTAGATACTAGTTTTGTTGAAGCAACTGGTTTAAGTTATTTGAATATTTCAACACCTTCAGATATTGTTATTTTATTGCAAGAAGCTTTGTCGCATGATGAGATTAGAGAGGCTTTGATGTTGAAAGAAGTTACCTTGTTTGCTAAAGAAAGAAAAAAAGAAGTACATGCTTGGAATACTGATTGGTTGTTACTTGGTTGGATACCAAATAAATTTGATATTGTTGGTGGCAAGACTGGCTTTATTGAAGATTCTTTATATAATTTTACAGTATCTATAAGAAGTGATGAAGGACATATTTTGGATGTTGTTATTTTGGGTGCTAAAGAACATGAACTAAGATTTACAGAAGCTAAAAAAGTTTTAAATTGGGTTTTATCCAATTATACTTGGTAAAAATTATGATCTCTCAAATTATACAGTTTTTTTCAAATTTTGATCCTCATTGGGCTGTATTTTTTTTATCGATGATTCCTTTGACTGAGTTACGTGCTTCTATACCAATAGGTCTCGAAGTTTATCATCTTGCTATTTGGAAAGTTTGGCTTATTGCTGTGGCTGGAGATTTTTTGCCAGCATTATTTTTGCTTTGGGTATTTCCAAAATTACATGATTTTTTGATTAAATCAAAATTATTTGGAAAAATTTTTAGTAAAAAATTGAAACAAGCTGAAAAAGCTTTTTCTGGTGATTATGCTAAGTATGGTGCTTTGGGATTAATTATTTTTGTTGGTATTCCACTTCCTATGACTGGTAGTTGGACTGGTTCTTTGGTCGCTTTTATTTTTGGTATTCCTTTCAAAAAATCTTGGCCACTTATTTTGGCAGGTGTTTGTGTGGCTGCTACTATTGTAACTTTGATAACTTTGTTTGCTGGAGGAACGATTAGGACAATATTTGGTTAAATTAGATTATTCAAATTAAAAACCATGTTTTTTTATATAGACATGGTTTTTTTAATTATTAATTAGTAATTATTAATTTTTTTAAACAATTTAACCATTTTTATTTTTGGTTAAGATTATTTTGAATTTTATTTAATAGTAATTATCACAATCTCCGGTGGATTAAACAATCTCGCTCTTGGTCCACTTTCACCAATACCACTTGTGATAAATATTTTTTGTTCATTTTGTAGATTGTGTAAACCTTGATAAAAATTTGCAGGAATTAGATTATCTACTCTACCGATTGGTCCGAATAATGGTAAACGAATTTGTCCGCCATGAGTATGACCAGATAATGTTAAATCCATTTTTGGATAATCAGTTATAAATAAAAATAGGGGATTATGGATAAGAGCAATCGTTGCCAAATTTTCATCTCTATTGTTTAAAATATTGAAATCAAGTTTTTCTGCTAAAACAGAATCTCCTCCAAACAAATAAAAACTTTGTTTGTTTATTGTTAGTTTTTGTAAATCATTAGCTAAATAGTGTATACCTAATTTTTCTAAAGTAGCTTTCATTTCTAGATTCCATTTTGCATTATAAACATTTTTTTTGTTCCAACTTTTACCATCACCAATACCGTATTCATGATTACCTAGTATGGCATAGGTTGGTATGTTATTTGATATTTTTTGGAGTGGTGATAAATATTCTAATTCAGTTGGATTATATTCACTATTATACAAATTATCCCCGCCAATAAGTACCATGTCAGGTTTTAATTCCAAAATTTTATTTGCTACTTTTTCGACCCAGGCTGTCTTTTTGTAAGGACCTACGTGCAAGTCTGAGATAAAAGCAATTTTGATGGGTATTGTGATTTTTGGCAAATCTATTTCTTGTTTATTTATTACAATTAATTTTGGTTCAACGAAACTACCCCAGAGTAAAGTAGATGTTCCAAGTAATAAAATTATGGAGATTATTAAAAATGTTTTTTTATGTTTGGCTTCAAAACTTTTTGGTCTTTTATAAATGCTATACAAAAAAATGACTGCAGGGTAAGCAGTTATTATTAGCATGATTAAGATAAGTAAGTCGTAGTATTGTGGCATTGGAGTTAATTTTTTTTTTGCTCAATACGAATAGGAAAGTAGAAAGTTTATAAAGTTATTTGGTTTAAGACTTTTGACTTTATAAACTTTTAACTTTATGAACTATTTTTGTGCCCGAAGAGAGAATCGAACTCTCACTCCCGAAGGAACACGATTTTGAGTCGTGCGCGTCTACCAGTTCCGCCATTCGGGCATATCTATTTGTTGTTAAGAACATCTAACAATGGGATAATTATAGCGATTATTGTTACTTTTGTCAATATTTGGTATAATGGATATGTCTTATTATTTGTTTAGAAGTTCTTTAAGTTTAAATCGTTAATGGAGTTAAAATAGTTTAATTTTAGGAAAGATCCCTCATCGTACTTCGTCGATTCGGGATGAACCTCACTATGTCAAAAATCATCGCTGTTGTTAATCAAAAAGGTGGAGTTGGTAAGACTACCACAGCTATAAATGTAGCTGCTTATTTGGCTGAAATGGGTAAATTTGTTTTGCTTGTAGATTTGGATCCACAGGGTAATGCTACCAGTGGATTAGGGATTGATAGAGACAATCTGGAATATGGTATTTATGAAGCTTTAGCCAAACAAAGAAGAATCCATGATATTATTTTCAATACAGCACATGATGGTTTGCGTGTAGCTCCAGCTACCCAGGATTTGGCAGCAGCTGCTATTGAGCTTGTGGATGTTGAAAATAGAGAATTTCAGCTTCGTGATTTGCTTGCTGAAGTTAGTCATGCTTATGATTATATTATTATTGATTGTCCACCATCTCTAGGTCTTTTGACAATAAATGGTTTGGCAGCTGCCAATGAATTGCTTATTCCTGTACAAGCTGAATATTATGCTTTAGAAGGTCTGGGACAACTTCTCAAGACTGTAGAATTAGTTAAGAATAATATTCATCCAGATTTGGGAATTTTGGGAGCAGTACTTACTATGTTTGATAAACGTACAAAACTTTCTACTGAAGTGATGAATGAACTTTATAAATATTTTCCAAATAATATATTTCGCTCAGTCATCCCTCGTACTGTGAAGTTGGCTGAAGCTCCAAGTTTTGGTCAATCAATTTTGCATTATGAACCACGTGGTAAAGGCGCTAAGGCGTACGAAAGACTTGCAAGAGAGATGTTAGAGAAACATTCTTTGTAAAGGTTCGAAAGGCCTTTCTGGCCTTTCAGGCATTTTAAGCCTTTCAAGCCTGTGTTTAAAAATCTTAAACTTTTATTATTTCAAAGTTCTTGACTTTGAGTAGATTAAACAATATAACAACGTCTTATGGCTCTTGGCAAAGGTCTCAACTCACTTATTCCACAACAAAAAAAAGTCAGAAATATCATTCGTAGAGAAACTGGTATTGTTAACGGCAATGATAGAGTTTGGCAAATAAATATTAATGACATTGTTCCAAATCCGGAGCAACCTAGAAAAGAATTCAATGAAGAAGAATTGCATAGTTTGGTTTTGTCTATTCAGAAACATGGTATCATGCAACCTTTGGTAGCAACCGAAAGACAAGATAGTGGTTATGAATTGATTGCTGGTGAAAGACGTCTTCGTGCTGCTGGTCTAGCTGGACTTTCTACTGTTCCTGTTTTAGTACGTACTGCTACGCAACAAGAAAAATTGGAATTGGCTCTAATTGAAAATATTCAAAGACATAATTTGAATCCTATTGAAGAAGCTTATGCTTATTCAAGACTTTTGGAAGAATTCAATCTGACTCAAGAACAAGCTGCCGAGCAACTTGGTAAAAGTCGTCCAGCTCTTGCCAATACTATTCGTTTGTTAGACTTGCCAGAGCGTATTCAAACAGCTTTGACTAAAGGAGAATTTAGCGCTGGTAAAGCCAGAGCTCTGCTTAGTTTAAGTAGTGAGAAGGAACAATTAGAAATGTTTGATAGTATGATGGGTGTGAAGATGAGTGTTCGTGATGTAGAAGGTTTGGTCGCCAATAAAAAAAATAATAAAACTGTCAAAGATGCAAATTTGGCCTCTCAAGAAAAAATTATTGAAGAACGTCTAGGTTCAAAAGTAACAATTGCTGGTAATACCAAAAAAGGTAAGATAATGATTAGTTATAGTTCGACCGAGGAGTTGAAACGACTCATTTCGGAATTATCTTAGTTGTAAAATAAATATTTTAAAAACGTATCCTGCAAAGAATACGTTTTTTTATTGCTCTACTGAGTCATTGTCCCATTGTGGTTTTTGTATTGTCAGTTTGACAATGGAACAATGGGGCAATAGGACAATTTTAAATATATAGAAATGTTACATCATCTATTTTACTTTATTCTGGTAGATTGCAATATTATTTTTCTTTCTTCGGCAAAATATTGAAGAAACGAGCAATGCCACTATTTTTTGATTTGGTGTAGTTTATGATATGTTCTTTGGCTGTATGAGTTTTGACAAATTTGATCCAGTCAGAGCTAGGACCTTTACGATTTTTATCAATAATAATTTCCACGATGTCACCATTTTTTAATTCAGTGTCTAGACTGACCATTCTTTCATTGACGCGAGATCCAATACATTTATCACCAATGTCAGAGTGAATGTGATAAGCGAAGTCGACAGGTGTGGCACCTTCTGGCAAATCAATGACGTCACCTTTTGGAGTTAGTACAAAAATTCTAGTTTGCAAAAAATCTACTTTCATTTCTTCTAGGTCTGACAGTTTGTTTAGAATATCTTTTTGAATTTGAGCTAGCTCTTGTACCCATTTGATATCTTTTTCTGGTCGACGACTACCATTTTCATCATAATGCCAATGGGCAGCTATACCATATTCAGCATCCTCATTCATTTCTAGTGTTCTAATTTGGAATTCAACTGGTTCACCACCTTCTGCAAATACTGTAGTGTGAAGCGATTGATAGCCATTTGGTTTTGGTTGGGCAATATAATCTTTGATACGTCCTTTGATAGGTTTCCAAATACTGTGTAAGATTCCCAAAGTAGCGTAACACTTAGCTACGTTGTCTACAATAATACGAATAGCTACGATATCATATATTCTACCTAGTTCATTATTTTTGTCTATCAATTTTTTGTAGAGACTATATAATTTTTTGTTACGACCATGAATTGATATAATAGAAATATTAGAATTTTCTAATTCTTTTTGTGTAATATTGATAATATGTTTGAAATATTTTTCTTTACCTTGTAATTTTTCATCACGCATTTTTTTGACACGTTCATATTCTTTTGGGTAAACAAATTTGAAAGACAAATCTTCTAGTTGTCCTTTCATTTCATCCATACCAAGACGATTAGCAATTGGAGCATAAATTTCGAGACTTTCTAGAGCAATACGATATCTTTTTTGTGGTGGCAAAGCATCAAGCGTGGTGAGATTGTGAATTCTGTCAGCAAATTTGATAATCATGACACGTACATCTTCGGCCATTGCTATAAACATTTTACGTAAGTTTTCTATATATCTTTCGACACCACGATATTTTAATTTTCCGAGTTTGGTAATACCTTCGACCAATGAAGCAATTTCTTTACCAAAGTTTTTTTCTAAATCTTCGAGTGTTTTATCTGTGTCTTCTGGTACATCGTGAAGAAGTGTTGCCATAATGATGACAGGGTCAATTGACATTTCAGCTAGGATATAAGCTGCTGCTAGTGGATGTACAATATAAGGCTCACCAGATTTACGGAATTGTCCTTCATGAGCATCTTTTGCGTAATCATAAACTATACGGATCATTTCGAAATCTGCTTTTTTGTCGTATAATTCTATAATTTTTATGAGTCCGTTGATGCTCTGTTTACTGGTCATATTTATCTTTATTATATTACTTAATATATCAAAAAGACATGATTTAGGCAATATGTGCTAAAATATTGACAAAAAAAGATTTTATTGTTAGTTTTGATACGTCATCGCTCAGGAGGTAAGAATGACACTCGAAGAAAAGATCAGGCGTCTTTTCCCAGAAAAGGGTATTTTGGAAATTCTGATTGACCGAGAAAAGCGGTCAGTTTGTATCCGTGTTGAAGGGCATCCATTGTCCTTTGACTATGGACAAAACCCTGTTTCCTATCACAATTCCTTCCAGTTGAGTCTTGCTTGTTTGAGAGGTATGGAGAAACTGGTTTTCTGCACGGATGTGAGTTTCTCTGCGTCTGCGTTCTACAACAAAGAGGGTATGATTCATCGTTGGAGTGGAACGCAGTATGTGACCTTCCTCAACTGCACTTTCTACGAGTGAAATGGCGAACCGGAGGGTAGGGGGTGATGGCATCAAGGGGCGTAGGTCGACTCAAGATTACGTCCCACCCCTTCTTGCAAAAAGTAGTAAATAGTTTTTGGAAGAAGAAAAAACACCAGTCGAGAGATTGGTGTTTTTTGTTTGACAGGAATTTAACTAGATGTTAGGATGTTCTATCCTGCGGGATGCTTGCTCAGACAGACTTTTGTCAAAGTAAGCCAAGGCAGGTTTTCTTTGACATAAGTCACTAATAAGGTGGTTGTAGAAGTGAAGACAAAATTTGAATCCTTCATTATGGGGATGTTCCCTGGAGCTCAGAACTACGAGGAGAATCTTCTCGAGGGGAGCATCTCTTTCGAGTTCGTGATCGCAGAGGGGGAATATCACGAGGTCAAATTCAGCCGTAACGTTCAGTTGATGATGTACGAGCATCTTGGCACATCTTCTCTTCGTTGGTTGACGGGATCGAGGATCCTCGATCCCAGGACTTCGGAGGTGGCTCTCCTGAAGCCGATGGCGTATGTGATCTACACTATCGAGGGCGTCAATTTCTAGAGGGAGTATGTCAAAGCTAGGAGCGTTGGTTGTCTAAACCCACGCTCCAGAGCTTCTTGTGAAAATTAAAAAATAGTTTTTGGAAGAAGAAAAAACATCAACTTGTTTAGTTGGTGTTTTTTTATTGGTTTATTTTTTTGTTTTGAAGACAAAGTAGGCGATTGCAAATAGAATCATTATAGAGATAATTACAATAGGATAGAAAATGTTTTGTTTATTGTATTGTGCTAAATTTGGTATTTCTTTATTTAGATCTATTGTATAGTTTTCATTCTTATCATTGGTCGCAATTAGCATTCCATCTAGTATTTCCATTTTTTTGATAAATACCCACTGTACATCGGTTTCTAGATTTGGGTCTGTTTCTACTTTATAAAGTTCTTTTTCCCAAACTTTGTTATTGTCTTTGTCTCGAGCCTCGACATAGCCCATGTGATTTTGTGGTGCAGAAAATTCTAGTCCATTGTAATTTACATTTGTCGGTTCTGGTGTTCCAACAATTTTGGCAGAGACGGATTGAGTGGTCATAAAGAGAGAAAAAACTAAGATGAATGAAAGCAATACTTTGGAAATAGTTTTCATATTATTTAGTAACAAATTATTAAAAGCTACTTAAAGTCTTTGAACAAGAAGGAATGACAAACAAGAGCAAAGAAAAAAGTATGAATGTTAGAATAATAAGTTTTTTGTGGCTCATTATTTTTATATTTTTTAGTATATAAAAGTATACAAGAAAAATAGGGATTAAGGGAATAAGGAATATTGGAATAACAAAAGCCATAAGTAGTAAGAGACCCCACATGAAAATTATAAGAGGACTTTCTGTAGCTTTGTAATGTAAAAAATGTCCAAATAAAAAGAATATTAAACCTATTAAAAAATATAAACCAACTGTCCAAAGAATACGATTTCTCCAAATACTATTGTTTTTTTGTGGTAAATTTTCTTCTTGCATATTTTTTATTTTTTCTTTTCTATGAAGTCACATGTTTCGCAGTCTTCATCGTTTTCAAGAGATTTATTAGTGGAGGATTTTTCAGCTTCTACAATATCCGAAAAGTCACGCAGTTCTTCCCATTTTTGTCGGAAGTTTGGAGCATCCAAGTAGTCAACAAATTTATTGTATTGAGAATGTGTTTTGTCCATTCTTCTGGCATATTTTATTGGACACCAATAGCGTTCGGTGCGTCCAGAAATTTCGGTGGCAAAGCGTAGTAGATTGTTGAAGTAGCTACAATAGACACAATTTATTTTTTCAAACCAATTCAAATAGGGGAGAAGATGTCGATCGTAAACAAAATAATCTCTTGATCTGACGCGAGGAATACCGTAGAAGCGAAAAGAAACACGATGATAAATTTCAAGACAAATATGAAAAATAATACCTGGAATAATCATACCATAGATAAATGGCATGCTAAATAGGTAACGGAAATTTATTGGCCAAAAACTTTTGAGCCAGTTTAATCGCCATTTTTTTAGTTTTGGTTTATTTTCTCTTAGTTCTTTAAAAACATTTTTCTTGGCTTCTATCGCGGACAAGGCTTTTTCAAAAGCAGAGGAAATTTCATCACCCAGTCCGGCCAATTTTTTCATCTCTATATCTTTGGTTTTGCTTAGAGAATCTTGAATTTTTTTGAGGCGAGCGAGGAGCTCTTGTTTAGTTTTGTTTATCATAGGATTTTTAATCCTGAGTCGAGAATACGACGAGGGATCCCTGCCTGCCGGCAGGTTTCTTAAATTTGATGTTTTTATTTAGGAAAGATTCCGGATCAAGTCTGGAATGATAGTATTTAGTGCCTATATTATATAATATAGTATAACTTTGGATTATTGCAACTTGATTTTACAAAAATTGTTATATCTGTGGATAATCTTGACTTTTCTTAAATTTTGTGTTATATTACATTTGTTAGCTGGAAACAGCTTGACAATAATTTTAAAGCTTAAGGGCTCCCAAACGGGAGTCCTTTTTGCTTGAAAATTGGAGTTATTTCCCTGTTGTAACAAATAAAATCCTTTATTTTTTGAATATCAAATACAAAAAGACCTTTTTTAACTAAATTGTTTAGTTCAGAAGACACTCTTCTAGCTGTGGCAAATAGTATGACTTTTTTACCATTATTAAGAAGTTGTTCTATTGGCTCAGCAAAATCACTATCTCCACTCCAAATTATGAAAGTATCAACATTATTTCTTTCGTGATCTAGCAATATATCTCTACCCATTTCAACATCAAAATTGCATTTTCTTTCTTCTATTTTATATATACCTCTTTTATTCATTTCTTCAAATTTTTGATTTAGATATTCAATGGTTGCAATATCATACAATCTTATTAAGCCACTTTTGATAAAATTATTGAGTAGGGTGGTTGATTGTTTTGGAATACTTGTGGCATCGATAGCTATATTCATTATTTTTACAGGTTTTGTCCTAACATCATAATGTTCGTTTGTGATTTTTTTGATAAAGTTTTTTGAATTTTTATCTCCGACTAATTCACCGACATAAAATTTTGTTTGTCCAACATTGTCAAAAGATTTCAAAAATTCTACAAGACGTCTGGTATCAATATGCCATTTCAACTTTTCTGACCAAGGACGGACATTGGCGTAATCAATATAGCTGTTGAATTTGCCAACTAACAAGTTTTCAAGCTGAGTTATTACTTTTTTATTTTCTAATAGTATCTGTTTGATTTTCTCGGTTGAGGGTGTAAACATATTTATTCTAGATAGAATAGAAATATAAGTGCCTATATTATACAAGATAGGGGA
Organism: Candidatus Magasanikbacteria bacterium RIFOXYD12_FULL_33_17; assembly: GCA_001783255.1. GTDB lineage: Bacteria > Patescibacteriota > Patescibacteriia > Magasanikbacterales > UBA922 > UBA1557. The sequence continues at coordinate 216 of MFRB01000024.1, read as the reverse complement.
GATTTGGGCAATATTGGATAATAAAATTTTAACTAAAAGTTTTGGTTGTAATTTGAAATAAAATATGATTTTGTATATAAATTATAATTTTAAATTAGATAGAAACATTAATAGAGAGATTGAAAGAATCTTATTATAAAACAGTTCTTACTTTTTATAACTAATCCCGACTCGTCGGGACAAACAGTTTCCCCCTCAAACTCCCCTTAGGTTATT
>MFRB01000023.1:1524-5077 GCA_001783255.1 Candidatus Magasanikbacteria bacterium RIFOXYD12_FULL_33_17 | reverse complement strand
TAAATCCAAATAAAAGATATGTCTTTTCCTCAAAAACCTGAAAACAAAAGAACGATTTATTTTGATCACGCTGCTACTACTTATGTAGCTCCAGAAGTTGTCAAAGAGATGATGCCTTATTTTTCAGATATTTATGCCAATCCTTCTGGTTTGTACGCAATTGGTCGTGAAGTAAATGGGGCCCTTGAAGACGCTCGTCGCCGTGTTGCTCAAATTTTGCATACGATGTCAGATAGTATTTTTTTTACTGGCGGTGGAACTGAATCAGACAATATGGCTATTTTGGGAGTTGCTCGTAAACATGAAAAAAATGGTAAACATATTATCACTACCAAAATTGAACATCATGCTGTTCTTTATCCTTGTGAATATTTAGAGAAACATGGTTTCGAAGTTACATATCTTGCACCTGATGAATTTGGTTTCGTCAGTGCTAAACAAGTCAAAGAAGCTCTTCGTCCTGATACAATTTTGGTTTCTATAATGTACGCCAACAATGAAATAGGGACTATTGAACCTATTGCGGATATTGGTCGTGAAATACTCAAATGGCGTAAAGAAAACAATACTAAGTATCCATATTTTCATACAGATGCTTGCCAAGCTGCTGGTGCTTTTGATCTTGATGTTGAAAAATTACATGTAGATTTGATGACAATAAATGCTAGTAAACTTTATGGACCAAAAGGAGTTGGTATTCTGTACAAACACAGAAATGTGAGTATTGAACCAATTATTTTTGGTGGGGGACAGGAAAGAGGTTTGCGCTCTGGTACAGAAAACGTGCCTGGAATTGTTGGTTTTGCCAAAGCTCTTGAAATGGCGCAAGAAAATAAAGAAGCAGAAAATAATAGATTGATTGAGCTTCGTAATTATTTTTGGGAAAGACTTGTAAAAGAAATTCCAAAATTAAGATTGAACGGTCCTTCTTTAGAAAATCCAGAAAATAGATTGCCTAACAATTTGAATATATCTGTCTTAGATATTGAAGGAGAAGCTTTGCTACTTTATCTTGATGAATATGGTATTGTTTGTTCGACTGGTTCTGCTTGTACTTCCGAATCGCTTGATCCTTCTCATGTATTGCTTGCTTGTGGCTTGCCTTATGAATATGCTCACGGTAGTCTACGTTTTACACTTGGCAAACGTACAACCAAAGAAGATGTAGATTATGCAATGAAATATTTGCCAGGAATTGTAGAAATTTTGCGTAAGATATCTCCAGTAAATTTGAAAATGGATGCTAAAGAAAATACTCATCCAAAGTATTTACAGTAATCCTGAACTGGCGAAGCACAGAGAGGGATCTGTAGACCTTGTGAACTATGAATTTAAAAAAGTCTTTTAGAATCAATTAACGTAAATTATCCTTTAAAAAATTTTACTTAAGAAAGATCCCTCGTCGTATTCTCGACTCAGGATAACTGTATTATTATGACAAATACAACAGGCGCAAAAATCCGCGACAATCAAGGTAATACTTGGCTTTATTCTGATATTGTCAAAGATCATTTTTTCAATCCACGCAATATTCTTTTTGCTGGAGAGGAAGATAAATATGATGCTGACGCGATGGGCCGTGTTGGTTCACCAGCTTGTGGAGATGAAATGGTGCTTTGGTTGAAAATTGATCCAAAGACTGAAAAAATAACAGAATGTAAGTGGCAAACTTTTGGTTGTGGTAGTGCGATTGCTTCTACTTCTATGCTTTCAGTTATGCTCTCTGAAAATGGAGGAATGACACTTGAACAGGCTCTTCAAGTAAAACCTCAACATATTATGGAACGTCTTGGTGGTTTGCCAAACAGAAAAATTCATTGTTCAGTTTTGGGTGACAAAGCTTTGCAATCAGCCATAAATGATTGGTACCGAAAAACAGGTCAACATAATAAGATTATTACTACAGGCGCCAAAGTTATTGATAAAGAATTAAATATTACAGATCATGATGTCGAAGAAGCTGTACTTGAAGGTGCCAAAACTCTTGAAGATGTACAGAAAAAATTGAAAGTAGGTGTAGCAACTCCAGAAGCTATTCCTGAGATTGAACAATTGATTAGGTTTTATTCGGAAAAATATTATGGAGCGGAATAATGGTTAGTTCATCCCGAACCCGAGGGACGAGGGGAGGGATCTGTAGACCCTGTGGACTGTGAATTTTAAAAAGTCTTTTAGAATCAATTAACGTTAAAATTAATTAAAAAAGTTTATTTTAAGAAAGATCCCTTTCCACCTATGCTCTTGTTTCACAGAGCTTCGGAGGATCGGGATTGACTGTAATTCTATGCAAAAATTAACCAAAGAATTAATTATAAAACAATTAGAAACTGTTATAGACCCTCACATCGGCCTAGATATTTGGACGCTTGGTTTTATTTACGAAATAAATATCAAAGATGATAAGAACGTTCATATATTGATGACTTTAACAACACCAATGTGTCCGCTTGATGGCGATATAAAAAGTATGATTGGAGATGCCTTGGCAGAAATTGGTGTAGAAAATGTGGAAGTAGAGAAAACTTTTGATCCACCCTGGACTCCGCCAGAGGCTTTGCGAAGAATGATGGGTGTTTAAAAATCCTGAACACGAGGAACGAGTGGAAGGATCTGTAGACTCTGTAAGTTTTGAATTATTTAAAGATGTCTTTTAGAATCAATTAACGATAAACTCCCTGAGCGGAGCGAGGGGTCTGTAGACCCTGATAACTTTGAGTTAATTAAAAATGTTTTTTAGAATCGTTCAATATTTTTTTAAACAAAAATATTTATATTTAAGAAAGATCCCTCGTCGTATTTTCGACTCGGGATGATTGTGAACTATGAAAAAAATAGAAGTCTGTTGTGGAGGAACTTGTCTTGGTAGAAAATCAGATGAAATATTTGATTATTTGCAAGAAGAATACAAAGATACAGATACTGCCGTGCATATGTGCAGTTGTTTGGGTCGTTGCAAAAAAGGACCAAATATTTTGGTAGATGAAACACAAGTTTATCATTATAGTAAAAATAGAACTATCAAAGAAAGTATTGAAAATAATGAAGGGGAGCAGTATAATAGATATGATAATGAAGAAAAACTTGATTTGGGAAGTGATTTTTTGGGAGACCTTTAAACTCCCTGAGCGGAGCGAGGGGTCTGTAGACTCTGATTACATTTAATCTAAAATTAAAAATAATCGAAGTTAAAGTTATGGAGGAAAAAAACTATTATGTTTATATTTTGAGTAGTATTAGTAAAGTTTTGTATGTGGGTTTTACCGATTGTCTTGTAAAAAGAATTTATCAACACAAAAAAGGTGATTATTATAAAGATGCTTTTACAAAAAAGTATAAAGTGAATAGATTAGTGTATTGGGAGAATTTTTATACAAAAGAAGAAGCTTTGGCACGCGAAAAACAATTGAAAAGGTTATTACGTATTAAAAAAATATCTTTGATAGAAAATAGTAATCCTTATTGGAATGATTTGTATAATGATGTAGTTGAAATTCAAAAAAGAAATGGTAATATATAAATATTAATTAAACAAGTTTTAATAGTTTATTAAGAT
>MFRB01000023.1:409-1518 GCA_001783255.1 Candidatus Magasanikbacteria bacterium RIFOXYD12_FULL_33_17 | reverse complement strand
TAATTAAACAAGTTTTAATAGTTTATTAAGATAAAATAATCAAATATGTCAGATGCAGGAAAGACCCCTCTCCGTCCTTCGGCGGATCAGGGAAGCAAAGAACCAAAAATGCCCATTAACTTTGATACACTACCAGAAGATATCTCTATGAAAATTAGAGCCGGTGGTAAGATTCGACGCATTGTCGTGGATAGAGAAGCCTGTATTGGTGCCCAGTCTTGTGTTGTTGTTGCCCCAGGAGTATTTCAAATGGATGATGACAATCTAGCTTATGTAACAGATCCAAATGGTGAAGACGAAGATACTGTCATGCTTGGTGCTCAATCTTGTCCTGTGCTTGCTGTTCATCTTTATGACGAAGAGGGGAATCAGATTTTCCCGGAAGAATAAATATAAAAACATTTAAACATTGCAACATAAAAACACCTGTGAAAGGTGTTTTTATTATGCCCTTTTCTAAAAGCTAACTTAACTTTCAAAAAAGGGGGTGGGCTGCGACTGTGTTGCGCGGCCCGTGTGTTCGTTGGCTCGTCGGTGGTGGTAGAGCATCTGAACATCCCCCTCGTTGTTCAGTTCTTCTTCAGCTCGATCACGTAGGCATACGCGTCGAACGCCGGGACATCGTACTGACGAGTGTCACGATCTTCCCTTACGAGGACGACTTGGATGGAGCCATCCTCGTTGTTGACGACGTGACGGCTCCAGGCATCCTTCGCCCAGTAGGTTGTTCGTGAGTATCCCGTTCCTTTTTCCGACCATCCTAAGGTCAGCTCGTCTCGTCCATCAACCATGCCGTACTCGACTCGGCCGTGGACATGTCCACCTGTACGTTTTTCGGTGATGTGAGCACCAACGAAAAAGTTAGGGTTTGTCATTTTATTTTTCAAGAGACTTCCTCCAAAACAGACCTAACGAAATCTCTCGAGTGTGGTTTTCGCACCGTGCGATTGCCACCACACGAGAAGACACTAGATTTAATCATATTATTATTATTATTATTATTATTATTATTATTATTATTATGTCAAGTATTCATATGAACAACTCGTAAAATGTAAGCATTGCTAACTAATTTTTTGTATATCAAAAAACCAACCTTTTTCAAGATT
>MFRB01000023.1:0-352 GCA_001783255.1 Candidatus Magasanikbacteria bacterium RIFOXYD12_FULL_33_17 | reverse complement strand
TTTCAAGCCTTTTAGGTCTTTATCTCAATATTATTCTTCACCACCTCTACTTTCACTTCACTACCTTCATGAACTTTTTTTTCCACAATTTGCATTGCTAATTTGTCCAAAAGTTCTGTCTGAATAACACGCTTTAGTGGACGTGCTCCTAGATTTTCATCAAAGCCTTTTTTGGCAAGCCAGTCTTTGGCTTTGTCTGATACGTTGATAAATATCTTTTGTTTTTTGAGACGTTTTTCAATAGCTTGAATTTGTAGATTTACAATTTCTTTGGCTTTGTCTGATACGTTGATAAATATCTTTTGTTTTTTGAGACGTTTTTCAATAGCTTGAATTTGTAGATTTACAATTT
>MFRB01000022.1 GCA_001783255.1 Candidatus Magasanikbacteria bacterium RIFOXYD12_FULL_33_17 | reverse complement strand
TATTTGATAATATTTACATCACTTGCTAACCCTTTTTTGATAATTTCCAAATCTTGTACAGAATAATTATTACCAGAAATATTTAAAGTTTTTAGATTTTTCAAGTTTCCTAGTTCATTTGGTAATCCAGTCAATTGATTATTGGATAAGTCTAATATTTCTAGTTTTGACAATTGTCCAATTTCAGCAGGGACACCACTTAATTGATTGTTACTCATATTGAGTACGCGTAGATTTTGTAAGTGTCTGACTTCGGCTTGTAGTGAACCTGTTAATTTGTTATTGGAAACATTTAGTTCTTGTAAATCTGTTTGAGTGAAGGTATTGTCTGGAACTTTGGACAAATTTTGGCTACTCAAATCTAAGTTATTTGTTTTATTAATAACAATATTTTTTGTCGGGGAACTATTAGTATTATTTGAGTTTGGTGCCAAACTACAGCCTGTCAAAAGTAAACTAAGAATGATAATAGTAAAAAATTGTTTTTTCATATTTTTTGGGTTAGTGTTTTATTATTTTCAATTCAACTTCATTATTGATTTTCAAGCTAGCTGTCCCACCAATTGGGAAAGTAAATAGGGGGTTAGTGTGTCCAAAATCTGCATTGGCGATGATAGGCAGATTTTGTAATTCTTTTTTGGTGTCAATAATGTATTTTAATTTTTCGAGAGTCATCTCAGTATTTTCTTGAAAGCGTCCCAGAACCAAACCTTTTACTTTATCAAAATTGGGTTGTTGAATTAATGCTTGCAAATTTCTATCAAATTCTACCACAAAGTCTTTGCCTACATTGTTGTCTTCTTCAAGAAATAAAATTGAATCAGAAATATCGGGCATGAATTCTGTACCACGTAACAGATTGAAAGTGCCTAGATTAGCACCGAATATTTTTCCAGTTGCTTCACCTTTTTGTATAATTATAAAACCCTCATTTTTTATTAAGTTTCTATTTTCTTGATCAAGATACCAAGCGTCATTTGACCAAGTAGGTGATGGTTTGATTTCAAATTCTTCTTCACTCATCAAACATTTTTTGAAGTATTCAAGATTATATTCAATTTCTATTTTCATGGCAAAGTTCGAAAAGTGGATACCTGAATAAGTTACCAAATCTGTTTTGGCAGTGATAGCATTGGTTAGAGCAGTAATGTCTGAATAACCACATAAAATTTTGGGATTATTTTTTATCAAATCATAATCAAGATATTGCAAAAGTTGATTGGAGTTAAAACCACCGATGACAGTCAGGATGGCTTTGACATTTTTATCAGCGAAAGCTTCATGAATATCTTCAATTCTAGATTGTATAGAAGAAGATACAAATAGATCTGATTCCATACAATTTTTGCAAAAAGTTATTTTGAAACCTAGACTTTCCAACTTTGTTTTGGCTAAGTTTCTATTTTCTTCAGAAAGTAAAGACATACTTCTAGATGGTGCAATGATTCTTATTTCATCTCCGACTTTTAATTTGCGTGGGATTATCATATTTATGATTAAATTATTATGTTGTAAGTATTACACACTTTGTCTACTCATACAAGATTGACAAACTTCTTTTAATATTGTATATTATTCTCGTTATTTGAAGAAAGCCGACGTGGTGAAACTGGTATACACGCCTGCCTTAGGAGCAGGTACCGCAAGGTGTGAGAGTTCGATTCTCTCCGTCGGCACTACTCCTGTGCTTTTATTTCATAAAGCTTTGGAGTATAAGTTATTTTTTTAGAGAGATAAAATATGTATTATGTATATATTTTAAAGAGTTTAAAAGATAACTCTCGATATGTTGGTTTTACAAATGATCTAAAAAGAAGAATTAAAGAACATAATAGTGGAGAATCTACATATACCAAAGGTCAT
>MFRB01000021.1:5428-6523 GCA_001783255.1 Candidatus Magasanikbacteria bacterium RIFOXYD12_FULL_33_17 | reverse complement strand
ATAGTGAAGCGATGATTCAAGCCAACGCTGCGTACGACGCTTGTCACAAGCTTGGTATGCCAGAGTGTGCTGTACACTTGGCTCAAGCTGTGGTATATTGTGCCAAATCCAAAAAATCCAATTTGCTCTATACTGCTTATGGTAAAGCGGCAAAAGATGCTCGAGAAACTTCACATTTGGGAGTACCGATTCATCTTCGTAATGCTCCAACTAAGTTTATGAAAAATATTGGTTATGGCAAAGATTACAAATACAATCCTGATTTTGAAGGAGAAGTGAAGCAGGATTATTTGCCGACGGAGCTTAAAAATCGTAATTATTTTAATTAGTATTCTATTAATTTTCAAAGTTTAATCGCATCACATATCACATATCACATAACGCGTAACAAATTCGTTATGGGATACGCGATATGTGTTACGTGTAATTTTTATGAAAAAATTTCTCCTCCACACTTGCTGTGCTCCATGTAGCATCGCTGTTATTGAAGAATTGAAATCGCAGTTTGATGTGACGGTCTTTTTTTATAATCCAAATATTCATCCACAAGCAGAATATCTGAAGCGAAAAGAACAAGTGATAAAAGTTTGCACTGAGTGGAATATCACGATGGTCGATGCTGATTATGATGCAGAGCGTTGGTTTGATATTACCAAAGGATTAGAAAATGAACCAGAGTCAGGAAAGCGTTGTCCTCTTTGTTTTCGTATGCGTATGGATGTGGCTGCAAAGTATGCTAAGGAAAATAATTTTGATATTTGGTCTAGTAGTCTTACTTTTGGACGTAACAAAAAATCGGACGTGATTAGTCCGATTGGTTTGTCTCTACAAGAAAAATATGGTGTAGAATATTATGTGGAAGATTGGAAAAAAAAGGGGAGACAAGAACGCAGTAATCAGCTAGTTTGTGATATGAATATTTATCGTCAAGATTATTGTGGTTGTGCTTATTCTCTTAGAGATAAAAAACTTTGGGAAATAAATAAAAAACAGGAAGAAAAATAGATTTTAATTTTCAGGAGTGGCAAACGTAAGTTTGCCAAGTGTATTATACCTGGCGAACTTACGTTCTCCATTCCTTAACCTAATAATTCT
>MFRB01000021.1:0-5323 GCA_001783255.1 Candidatus Magasanikbacteria bacterium RIFOXYD12_FULL_33_17 | reverse complement strand
ATAGTGATAGTATCAGCTTGTCCCAAATAATCTTCTACACCAATTTCTAGTAGACCACCAGCATTTTCAAGTCTGTAAGTATCAATATGAACTAATTTGCCATTTTCATAAACGTTCATTAGTGTAAAAGTTGGACTAACAATTTCGTCAGTAATTCCAAGACCTTTGGCAATACCTTTTGACATCGTTGTTTTGCCAGCTCCTAGCTCACCTTGGAGTAAAATAATATCGCCACCAGTTAATTTGCTAGCAATTTTTTCACCAAGAACTATCATTTCTTTAGTTGTGTTTGTTTTTTGTTTCATATTTTATAGTGATTTAATTTTTATTAGAGTGAAATCTCCATCAGAATATAATTTACTATAAGTAAACTGTTTATTGAGATTGTTTATTTCTTTTAAACCATCTTGGTTGGCAATCCAATATGGATTATTCAAATATTCTTCTGGATTTTTTTCTATTGATTTTGTTGTAGCGAATTTTATCTGTTTGTTATTTTCATAATATAGATACCATCTAAGTCTTTGATTAATATTTATATATTCGTTGTTTCCTGAGTTATAAAGCACAATGTTATGTTCATTATTTGGTATATTTGTCATAGCATTTTTTATAAAATTTTTATAATTTTGTGTATTATTTTTTGTTATATAACCAAATGTCATGGTAGAAAAAATAAGTATATGACTAATAAATATTATACTTACTATTGTGACAGTGGCTTTTTTATATTTTATAAATAATGGCTGAGCTATTTTGGATAGGGAAGCTATTGTCGTTAAATACAGAACTGGTAAAGCTGGTAGTAAATACCAATAAAGTTTTGTATGGATAATTTGTAGTGGTACTAGCGTAATAGTAAGCCATATTAATAAAAAAAAGAATTTCCAATTTTTTTTTAGGGTAAAAAATAGTGTCAAAATAATTCCAACAAAAAATATAAAAACATATGATGAATCTATAAATTTACTAATAATATTAAAGTAGTAATAAAAGTCACCGTAATGTCCTTGTAGAGGTGTTGTGATGCGATTGAAAAATTGATCTTTCCAATAAACATCTATATATTTTTGTCCGCCTTGTAAGAGCCAATAAAAATGCCATAATAGCCAAGGCAAAATAGAAATAGTAAGATATAAAATTACTTTTTTTATTTTCCATTTGTCTAATTTGAACTTGGGTCTTATTAACTCTGAGATCAAAATTATTGTCAGAAATAAATAACCCATGACACCACGGGACATAATTGATAAGGAAATGAAAATAGAGCTGACCCAAAAAAATTTTTTCTCTCTAAGATATAAATAACTGACTATGGCTGCTAAAAAAAAAGTTAGTGCCAAGGCATCGAAATCGCCTGTCCGAAGAACATGTGATATCCAGAGATATGGTGAGAATAAAAATAATAGAGATGTAGCTAAAGATAATATTTTATTTAGATAGTAACGAGTTATTAAATAAAACAGTGGAACTAGAAAAATTGAAATAATAGTAAATGGTAATCTGACGGCAAAAACAGTAAATCCAAAATTTTTTATAGATAGTGCCATTAGCCAATAGGGTAAAATTTCTTTTTCATACCAATCAGTACCTGAAAATTGCATGTTAAACCAGTGATTATTTTCTACCATATCACCAGCTATATTAGCATAAATTCCTTCATCCCAATCTTGTAGTTGAGTAGAGTTTATTTTGAAAAAAATTAAAAAACCACTAAATAGTAATAAAACTAAAGCAATTATAAAATCTGTTTTGTTTAATTTAATGGCATTGATTGAATTCATATAAAAACAGAGAAATACTTAAATTAATATTTCTTTGTTAAATTATTTTTGACAATAATATTATTGTAATTCTGGATAAAGAGGAAATTTAGCCGTTAATTCTTTCACTTCCAATCTAATTTTTTCTAATTCTTCATCGTTTTGGAAATTAGTAATTGCACGATCAATCATACCAGCGACAATTTCCATTTCAGCTTCTTTGAAACCACGAGTAGTTAGGGCTGGAGTACCAAGACGAATTCCACTTGGGTCCATTGGACTGCGAGGATCATCTGGAATCATATTTTTGTTGACAGTAATACCTGCTTTGTCTAAGGCTTTTTCAGCTTCAGACCCTGTTACACCTTTTGTAGTAACATCAATAAGAAGTAAGTGATTGTCAGTACCACCAAACATTAGCTTGTAGCCCATTGAGTCAAATTGGTGTTCAAGTACTTTAGCATTCTTTTTTATTTGAATTGCGTATTCTCTAAATTCTGGTTCAAGGGCTTCTTTGAAAGCAATGGCTTTACCAGCAATATTATTTTCATGAGGTCCACCTTGGAAACCAGGGAAGACAGATTTGTCTATCTGTTTGGCAAATTTTTCTTTACACATAATCATACCGCCACGTGGGCCACGCAAAGTTTTGTGTGTTGTAGTCGTCACGACGTCAAAAATTGGCACAGGATTGTTCATCTGTCCTCCAGCGATGAGGCCGGCAATGTGCGCGATATCAGCCATAGTCATAGCACCGACTTCGTCCGCAATAGCTTTTATTTTTTCATATTCAATTTCACGTGAATAGGCACTGTAACCAACTAAGATAAGTTTTGGTTTGTGTTCAATGGCCATTTGACGCAAATTATCTAAATCAATTTTTCCTTCAGCATTTGTTTTGTATCTAATAAAGTTGAAAACCTTTGTCATGTGAGTGACAGGATGTCCATGAGTAAGATGTCCACCGTGAGACAAATCCATACCAAGAATATTATCGCCAGGACTGAGTAGTGCAAAATAAACAGCAATGTTGGCAGGTGCCCCTGATAGTGGTTGGACATTGACGTGTTCAGCTCCAAAGATTTGTTTGGCTCTATCAATGGCTAGTTGTTCTACTATATCAATATTTTCGCAACCGCCGTAATATCTTTTACCAGGGTAACCTTCAGAGTATTTGTTGGTTAGTACTGAACCTAGAGCTTCTAACACAGCAGGGGAGACAAAGTTTTCAGATGGAATCATTTCTAGGCCTTCTTCTTGGCGTCTAAGTTCTTTGTTGATTGCTTCTTTTATTTGGGGGTCAAAGTTTTGTAGGGATTGTTTGTTCATAGTTTTTTTAGAATAACATAAATATGCTTTAGTTAGCATAGATTTTTAAGTAAATTTAGTATTTTTTCAATTACAACATAGTATCTAAAATATTATAAATATCATTTACTTACGTTATTCTAAACTATTTTGTAAGTAATATCAAGAACTGAATTTTTGCTCAATTTTTTTCCAACCGCTAACTCCTAATCTTCCCCACCCACGAGAACATATTCTGGAAAGAACCAAAGATTACCTGAAAGACAGATTCTTCTTTCTGAGGTGTAAGTATGTTGATGGTTTTAGATATTGTAGAGTTACCAGAAGAATCAATACTCTCAACTTGGAATTGGTAAACAGCACCAGGATCAAAATCATTAATAACTACAACATGCTTTTTGGTATAACTAGTATCAATTTCAGAAGAACTTTCTAAAGTAGTATTACCATCTTTGTTGAAACCTTTTTGGTACAAAACTCTACTAGTAGATAATTCATTGGTTAACCAAGAAATAATCACTTGTATTCTTTCTTTTTCTCCAGGGATAATAGCTGAATCAGTTTGAATTTGAGAAATAATAGGAGGAAGATTTTCTTTTTCGCTAGAAAAAGCTTTAATAGCTTTACTCAAAATATTGTCATTAATATCTGTGCCAGATAACTCAATATCATAAATAACTCCAGCCTCAAGATTATTAAGCTTAACTTCATGATTAAGAGTCAAACTTTTGTCAGTCACTATTTGTCTAGCTTCTACATCTAAAACACCATTACGGTAAGGAGTAAAAGAAACAGTAGATTCAGTTGGTAAATTAGTTTTCCAAGAAAAGATAGCTTCAGCAGGTGAGAGTATGTCTATACTATAATTTTGAATTTCATTAGATTCTAAACTAGTCTTGAAATTAAAATCTTGAGACCTAGTTTCTGCTCCAGTATTAGTACGAGAAATAACACTGTAATGATAAAAAGTATCTGGTGCTAAATTCTTTATCTCAACTAAGTGATTCAAAACAAATTTGTCAGTCTCACCAATAGTCTGGTCATAGAGAGCAGAAGCTCGGTAAGTGTTTTCATCAGAAAAAGAAACAAGAGAGTTAGATTCTTTGTCAGTATTCCAAGCAATAGTCGCACTATTAGAAGTAACATTGACAAGAGGTTGGCCAGAAACTACTGGAGTAGGTAATAACTTGGATAACTCAGTTAGAAGACTATTTTGTACACTCAAAGCAGAGTCTAGAGCACCTAAACCAACTTTACTAGACATATTTTTTATTAAATACGCTGCATTCTTCAAAGAAGTAATAAATAAGTTTTCAGCATCAGCACCTTCTAAATTGTTTACATCAATAGTAGAAGAGACTGCATTGTTTATGTAATCATCAGTAGGGGAGAGCGTTGTAAAAGTGCCAGTACTTGCTTTACTAACATTATGACTTGCATCTGCTGAGGTTATTTGGTAGTAATAGGTGGTGAGGGGAATTATATTTAGTATTGTAATTTCATGTGTTTTGTTTAGTTTACGAGATATTTCAGACACTCCTTTTGTATAGGTATCTTCCTTATTTCCAAGATATATCATACCATCACTGTCTTCATTGGTTTCCCAAGAAATAATTACAGAATTGCCATTTACTTTTGTATTTACTTTGGAAATTGTTGGTGCTGTGCTATCTGTATAAGAAGATCCTCCAGTGCTAGGGGTATTAGCATTTATACCTGCTTGGTTGGCCACAGCCTCTCTGATTACTACATCACTTTCAGTTGAAAGTTGTTCCATTGTTGTGAACTCTTTAATAGTTGACGTTGTTGTATTACCATTGGCATCTGCAGATTCGACTTGGTAGTAATACAAAGTACTAACAGAAAGATCTGATAATACAACTGTGTGTGTAAGATTGCTAGTGATATTTAGACTACTAGCAAGATTCAAAGTACTAGAATTAGTGCCATAAAATACTTGACTACTAGAGCCTTCGTTGGTATCCCAAACAATAATAGCTTCATTGTCAAGTACTACTCTAGTAGTAACATTAGAAATATTAGGTGCAATAACGTCACTAGTGTCTGTAGTTGTAAAAGTAAATAATGTAGAAGTGGAACTGTTGTTGTTCAAATCTGTATTTTGTATTCTTACATAATAAGTAGTACCTAAAGTTAGGCTACTTAAGTCATAACTATGGTTAGTGTTGTAATTGTCATTGCTTAAAGTATTGCCATAATTAGTATTTAGACCATAGTCTAAAGTAGAAGTC
>MFRB01000020.1 GCA_001783255.1 Candidatus Magasanikbacteria bacterium RIFOXYD12_FULL_33_17 | reverse complement strand
TGGTCTAAATACTAATTATGGCAATACTTTAAGCAATGACAATTACAACACTAACCATAGTTATGACTTAAGTAACCTAACTTTAGGTACTACTTACTATGTAAGAATACAAAATACAGATTTGAATAGTAATAATTCTACTTCTACTTTGTTTAGTTTTACTACTACTGACAGTACTGACTTAGTAGCTCCTACTATTTCTAATGTTACTACTAGCGTAATAACTGATCATGCAGCTATTATAGTTTGGAGCACCAATGAAGGTGCTAGTAGTCAGGTATTTTATGGCACTAATTCTAGTACTTTGGATCTTGCAAGTAGTGTAAACACTACTAGTAATTTGACACATACAGTTGTGATTTCGGAACTAGGTACTTCCACAGTTTATTATTATTATGTAAAATCTGTTGACTCAAATGAAAACACAACAACATCAACACTAAAAAACTTTACTACTCTAGAAAAATTATCTACTGAAAGTGAAGTACGACTCAGAGAAGCCATAGCCAACCAAGCTGGTAGAGATAGTTTGCCACCAAGACCACCAAGTGGAGGTAGTTCTAATTATATAGATAGTACACCACCTACAATAAATAGTATTAAAGTTATTAATATTGGATCTAAAGAAGCAACTATCACATGGCTAAGTAATGAAGAAAGTGATTCTATAGCAAAATATGGAATAACTAAAAATGAATACTTAGAGAGTGTAACCGATGTATCTCGTAAGCTAGAAAAAACACACCAAATTTCTTTGACAGAGCTTATACCACAGACAACCTACCACTACCAAATAACATCAGCAGACTCAAGTCACAATGTTAGTAAAGCGAGCACAGGAACTTTTACAACTCTCTCCCCTACTGATGATTTCATTAATAATGCAGTTTCCTCTTCTATTGATTTAACTGACCTAGAAGGTGCTGATGCAGAAAATATGTTTTTGACTTCTCTAAGAAATGCGGCAGACTTAATAAAAAATATGTCTAGTAAAGTTGGTCTAGGTGTACTTGACTCTGCTTTGAGTGCTCAAAATACTTTAATGGCTGAATTGTCTAGATTATTACCTACTCCAGTAGTTTCTGGCCAACCACTAGTTAGTGTTACTTCTAATAGCGCGACTATTGCTTGGAATACTGACAAAGAATCTAACTCTCTTGTTTCTTTTTCTGATGAAAATACTTATGCTTCTTCGGCTCTCTATGATCAGACTATTGGAGAGGCAGATAAATTTGTGTTGAATCATTTAGTGGAAATTAAAAATTTAGTTCCAGATACTTTTTATCATTACAGTGTTATTTCTCGTACTAATACTGGAGCAGAAACTAGGTCTCAAGATTTCAATTTCAAGACTAGTATTGAAACTAATGACATACAAAATTACAATGTAAACATACTGACACCTGCTGAAGCGATCTTCTCTTGGCAGACTAATTTACCTACTGAGTCCAGTGTTTCTTTTATTCCTTACCGCAATGGTGTTTTAGACATTGAAGCTAAGCAGACTGTAAGTGACAAGAGTTTAACTATTAATCATGATATTAAGATTAATTCCTTTGAAGCTGGTGTAGTCTATGATATTGAATTATCTGGTCTAGACCTCAATGGTAATATTTTGAGCAAGGCTATTAAAGGTTTCTCTAGCGAGAAAGAAAATCTTCCTCCTATCATTTCTCAAATTCAAACTGATTCAGCTATTATCCCAGGAGAAAAAGAAAGAATACAAGTTATAATCTCTTGGATAACTAATGAACTATCTACTAGTAGAGTTTTGTACCAAAAAGGTTTCAATAAAGATAACAATAATGTTCTTTCAGACTCTACTGAAATTGATAGCAATTACAACAAAAAGCATGTTGTAGTTATTAATGATTTT
>MFRB01000019.1 GCA_001783255.1 Candidatus Magasanikbacteria bacterium RIFOXYD12_FULL_33_17 | reverse complement strand
TTCGATGTTTGTGGCTTTTATATTTGTTGTCATATATTTATTATTAAATGAATTATTTAATTTTTTATTTATTTTTCTATTGTATTGAAATCTGCAAATTCATTCTCAGAGATACCGTGACTATCCAAATACTTAGAGACAAGATATCTAAGATCTTCTTGAACTTTTGTTAATGCTGAATTTGAGTTACTCTTTAAATTATTTTTTATGTCATTTAAAGTACTCTGAGCTAAAGTCCTATCAGCGTTATTACCAAAATCAGCTACAATTTTATCTATTTCAGAAACAACCTCAGCACATTTGATTTTTCTCTCTTCATTATTAAGTCCTGGCCAATACAACTTTTCAGATTCCTCCATACAAAATACAAGTGCATCACTTATAAATCTAAGCTTTCGATTTTTTACAGTTTCATTGTCATTACTAGCTTCCAAACCAGGCACAAAATAATCTAACGAATTAATTCTTTTATCTAACATAAATTATTTATAATGAAACAAATTAAGATTAACTATTTTTTTCATATTCTTCAACTGTAATATTCCAACTGTCTAAATAATTATTTCTAATTTTTTGTATTTTTTCTGAAGTTTCTCTTATAATTTTAGTTTTTTGGTCTTCTTTTTCAAAAATATTATGAACTTTCAATTTGCCATCAACATCAGACAACAATTCTTCAAAATTTGATTTTACTTCCAAAAAATCAGATTCTACAAAAATATTGCTAACAAAATGACCAAAAGAACTTTTTATATCATGCAGACTTCGTATAATTTCCTGCTGAATATTTTGCTTATCAACTTCTGAAATTTCGCCAGCACTTTCAATAATTTTAATAACTTTATAAAAAAATCTCAACCTCTCAAACAAAAATTTTATTTTTTCTTTGCCAACTTCCGAATCAATATCTTGTTTATCCTCCACAACAAGCTGCAAACGAAAACGACCTGTTTCACCACAATCATTCATAAATAGTCTATATTAATTATTACGTATTTAAAAGACAATTTCTTGCACTTCAGTCTCCAGATTTATCTTAAATTTATTATACACTTTTTCTTTTACTTCATCAATAAGATTTTTTACATCTTCAGCAGTAGCTCCACCCAAATTTACAATAAAATTGGCATGTTTTTCACTTACTTGAGCCTTGCCTATCTTAAGCTCTTTACATCCAGCGTTATCTACCAACCATCCAGCAGATATCACACCTTTATCCAAAAATTCTTGTGGAATCATTTGTTCATTGTTAGTTATTAGTTGTTCATTGACTATTACATTTTTAAAAATACAACCAGAGGATGCAAAACCTTGAGGCTGAGTAGCATTACGATAAGCAATATTTTCAATAGCTTTTTTCATCAAATCTTTGCTTTCTTCATTACTTTTTGCTAATTTGAGCCAAACACGCAAAACTACGTCATTGTTATTTTTGAAAATACTTTCACGATAAGTAAACTCACATTCTTCATTTTGTAGTTCCAAAATTTCACCTTGACGATAGACTTCTACCTTTTCGATATTGCCTTTCATGTCACCTCCCATAGCACCAGCATTACCACGCACAGCTCCACCGATTGTCCCAGGTACACCAATCCCCCATTCAAATCCAGTAAGCCCAAGTCTGACACTTTCACGAGCTACAGCTACAGTGATACAACCAGCATCTACTTGTAAAATATCATTTTCTAATTGTTTTATTTCTGAACT
>MFRB01000018.1 GCA_001783255.1 Candidatus Magasanikbacteria bacterium RIFOXYD12_FULL_33_17 | reverse complement strand
AAGGTCTGCTCGAAAAAGAAGAAGATATAATGCAAAATGTTGGTACTTCCGACAGATTCAAAGATGTTGTAGAACCTTTGCCAAAAACTCAATGGTTTGTAGATGTAAACAAGAAGTTCAGAGTTCAGAGTTCGGAGTTCACAGGAAAATTAGAATTGAATGATGTGAAAGAGGGTGAAGAATATTCTCTCAAAGAATTGATGCAAAAAGTAGTTACTACCGGACAAATAAAAATCGTGCCAGAAAGATTTGATAAAGTATATTTCAATTGGATAGATAATCTTCGTGATTGGTGTATCAGTCGTCAGATTTGGTATGGACATCAAATTCCTGTTTGGTATAAAAAATTAAGGAAACCTTTGAAAGTTACTTTATTCCGTCATGGTGAATCTGAGGCCAATGTTCAAAAAATAGGGGCTGGACATATGGATACACCACTAACAGATTATGGTAGACAACAAGCAAAAGATCTTAGTGCAAATATAAAAGAGAGTGATTTTGAATATGTGTATAGTTCAGATCTTAACAGGGCTGTTGATACTGCTAAAATATTATTTGATAAATACAAAACCTTAGAAATAAAATGTGATTCACGTTTAAGAGAAATAGATTTTGGAGTCTTGACTGGACAGTCTGGAGAAGAACTCTCTAAATATAGAGAAATAGGTTTTCCAGAAGGTGAATCTTATCATGATGTCAAAAATAGAATGGTTTCATTTTTATCAGAAATTTCTGAAAAAGATAAAAATAACGTAGCTATAGTAGCGCATAGTGGAACCTGGAAAGTTTTGGAACATATCGCTAATAAGCAACCATTGGATTCTAGTTTATTGAATCAATCAGCAGAAAGAAAACCATATAATTACACAATTGATGAATTAATTTACGTGGGTGTTGATGCTCCAGAAGGAGATGGTTGGACACAAGATCCTGATACTCTAGACACTTGGTTTTCAGCTGGTCTTTGGACTTTTTCAGTTTTTGACTATCCAAATTTGGATTCACAAGATTTGAAAAATTTTCATCCAACTTCTGTACTTGAAACTGGTTATGATATTTTGTTTTTTTGGGTAGCACGTATGATTCTTATGACTACTTATACTCTTGGTCAAGTTCCTTTTGAAACTGTTTATTTGCACGGTCTAGTACGTGATGAACAAGGTCGTAAAATGAGTAAGAGTCTGGGAAATATTATCAATCCACTTGATATGATAGACAAGTATGGTACTGATGCAACACGTCTTTCACTTTTGCTCGGCAGTACTCCTGGTAATGATATGAAATTGTCCGAAGAAAAAATTGGTGGCTTTAGAAATTTTGCCAACAAGCTTTGGAATATGGCAAGATTTATTGAAATGACTTTGGAAGCTGAAGAAAAGAAATTAGTGAAAGATATAAGTTTGCCAGAAGCCAAAACTCTTTCAGACAAATGGATTTTACAAAAATTGAATGAAGTAAGTAATGTGGTTGTGAACAATTTGGATAGTATGAACTTGTCTTACGCTGGTGAAAAACTTCGTGATTTCACTTGGAACGATTTGGCTGATTGGTATTTGGAAATTGCCAAAATTGAGCCCTCCTTCGCTTTATCCGACGTTAAAGTTATGGATGACAAGGGAGCTTCGGCGGGCAAGGGAAGTAAATCAGAAATATTGAATTACGCTTTGAATACGGTTTTGAAACTGTGGCATCCTTTCATGCCATTTGTGACCGAAGCTATTTGGTCATCCTACGCTGAAGCTTCGGATGATAAACAAAAATTATTAATGGTTGAAAAATTTCCTTTAAGTACTGAACAAAATTTAGAAATAAAAGATTTTGAAATTATTCAAAATGTGATAGTAGGTATTCGTTCGGTAAAAGGTGATTATAAAATTGATCCAGTCAAAAAATTGAACGTCACAATTTCAGCAGG
>MFRB01000017.1 GCA_001783255.1 Candidatus Magasanikbacteria bacterium RIFOXYD12_FULL_33_17 | reverse complement strand
TAAAAATGATTTGGTTGGTTCTGGAAACGAAACAGCCCTTTGGAAACAAACTATCAAAAATAATTATAGAGAATATTCAAATTTGTTGTAATAGAAATTAATCACTTCCCCATAATTTTTTGTTTGACAAAAATCATCAGAAAAACTAAAATAAAATCATACTTAATCATAATAAATTTTACCTATGCCTAAAAAACAATCAAAAAAACAAACCAGAATACCTGAATCTATATCCGATTTACTCTTCTCACAACTGCAAAAATGGGCACACGCTGGGACAGATGAAAGCATCAAACAGTTGGAAAAATTTATTATTTCAGAACCAAACAAAGATTTACGTGCCTATGCTAAGATAGCTTACGACGAAGCCCTCTTTTTTTACTATAGTCCAAATAACAAACAAGAAGAAAGGGATTTTTTTCTTGCAAAAATGATCATTCAAAAAGAACGCTGGCTCTGGGATAGAATGGACAAAGCCGAGGCTGCACGTTTTGAATTATCCAAAATGGATATTGAAAGAGATATTCACAAAAGTATACTCAAAACAGCCACAAAAAAAGAACGAGAAGAATGGAAGTACAACTTTAGCGAAGATTACTATACAATGGTGCGAGGTCGTCTGGCCGAACTTACAGACGATATTTCATATACCAGCGCCTGGTTAAAGACTGCTCGTGATTCTATCAAACTAAAAAAATATAAGCAGGTACCAGAAGATTTATTTGATCACATACATTTTGATGGAGAGGATAGTACATTTTGGGAAGATGATGAAGATGACGGCTGTAATTGTAACAAAAATTGTGTATGCAATGAAGATGATTATGAAGACGAAGACGAAGATTTTATGTTACCTTCTACCATAATACCAACACCTGAACCAAAAAATTATCCCTCAAAGCCTAGTGACAAACAAGATGATTTATCAATAGAAGGAATTCCATTCTAATTACATACAAATCGTTAAAAACCTCGTTTTTTTCTACTTTTTAACGATTTTACTTGATAAAATCGTTAAAATTGGAATTACCAAAAAAGAAAACTATAACAAAAAGACCACTTGAAGTGGTCTTTTAATCCGCCCAAGGCGGACAAGATTTCTAAAAATATTATTTAGCTTCCTCAACTTTTACTTCTTCTTTTTTAACTTCTTTCTTAGTAACAGTCTTTTCTTCCTTCACTTCTTTCAATTTCTTTTTGTAAGTACGTAAGTAGTAAGGACGAGATTTTGTTACTTTCATCTTGCGAACAAGCTCTACTTTGTCTACTACTGGGGAATGTAATGGGAAAATTTTCTCAACACCGATACCTTCAGATACTTTGCGAACAGTCATTGTAGCACCAGCTTCTGAACCATGTTTTACAGCAAGTACGATTCCTTCATAAAGTTGAATACGTTCTTTTTCTTCACCTTTAGTATTGGTTTCTTTGATTTTTTGATGAACTCTGACAATCATACCTGACTGTACTTCATCTCTGATGTCTTTGATTTCTTTTGACATATTTTTTGAATTACGAGAGGTTGGTAGTTGATTACCCCAACATGCGAGATTTATAAAAGTTTAAGTTTGTAATAACGGAGATATTCTACACAATAAAGCCCTTTTTGTCAAGAGACAAAACGTTGTTGATGATAGCTTCTGTCTCCTCTATAGCTTTGTCCAATTTTCCATCCAGGTTTTCTACCTGGTAATCATAGATATCCTTATATTTTAGCCATTTTTTGGCGTATTCCATTCTATCTTGAATATATTCTTCACTCCTACCATCTCTATTTCTTACCCTCTTTTCCAGTTGTTCTACAGGAGCCGACACAAATATACTGACGAAGCCCTTGTCACCTCTCTTTTGTAAAGTTTGAATACCTTGAAGATCCAACTTTAGAACACCTACTTTTCCACTATTTCTCACCCTCTTTATTTCCTCTTTGGTCACACCGTAATAATTGTCGTACTGAATTGCATGTTCAAACATTTTGTCCTCTGCCAACAAATCTTCAAATTTGTCTTTAGTCAAAAAATAATAAGGATTACCTTCACTCTCTTCTGGCCTTTTTTCTCTAGTAGTAGTCGTGAGCACTCTCTCTATATCCAGTCTCTCCTTTAACGCATTTATAATACTGTCTTCCCCTGCTCCTGACGGACCAGAGATAATGATAATAGGATAAGGTTTGTCCATATTTTTTCTTATACTAAACTCTCCAAATAATCTTTCAAAACTTTTGGAATATTTTTGTCAAAACTTACACGCACACCTTGCAAATCTGTAAATTCCAAGTGTTTGGCGTGCAAAAATAATCTATTTAATTCTTGTTCACTCTTCTTTTGCAATTTTTTGTTGAAATAAAGATTGTCGCCAACAACGGGACAACCAAGCGCAAACATATGCACACGAATTTGGTGAGTACGTCCACTATGGATTTTTATTTTTAATAAAGTAAATCTCTTAAATGTTTTTTCTACCCAATATTCAGTCAAAGCTTCCTTGCCATCTTGAATTTTTGAGACATTCCTTAATTTCATTTTATCAATCTTAGGTCGAGAAACCATACGTCCATCGCCACCCCTATCAATCTCAAAATCTATTTGTCCATGATCTTGTGGCAAATGTCCATAAACAAGCACACTATATATTTTATCTACATCTCTATCTTTGAATTGTTGTTTTAGATTTTCAAAACTTTTTTGTGTACGTGCGACAACTAACAAACCAGAAGCTTCTCTATCTAAACGATGCACAATACCAGGTCTAACTTCTGCTTCACCAACATTTTTTATTTCTGGATATTTAGCCAACAACATATTTACCAAGGTATTTATCTCCCCAGCCTGTGTTGGATGAACCAAAATTCCAGATTGTTTATTTACAATAATATATTCATCGGTTTCAACTACAACATCCAATTTTGGTAATTTTTTAGCTTTAGCCTTTTTTTCACTAGCTTTTTTTTCTAAATTTTCAATTTGAACTTCTATTTGTTTGGCAGAAGTCAATCTTTCGCCAGATTTCTTAGGTTCTCTACCGTCCATTTTTACTTGATTTGAACTAATAAGCTTCTGTACTTGAGAACGACTAATTCCCATTTGTAGAGCCAAAAAAACATCCAGACGGTCATGACGAGCTTCTTCTGGTACTTGATAAATTTGTGTATTTTTAGTATTTTTCATAGTAATACATCCTGAGCCGCCAAAGGACGGTCGAAGGATCTTTCCTAAATTAGAACTTATTTAAGACAAAAAAACGAGTTTTTACTCATAAATCTATAGGTAGAACGATTATACCCTATTAGACTTGAAAAATCAAGGGTATTCTGCTATAATCTAGTTGTTAATTTTCTTGAAAAAATAAAGGGCCAATAGCTCAGTTGGTTAGTCCCGATAACATCGGGATATAACGTTGGGTCGATGGTTCAACATTAGGGCTAGTAGCTCAGTGGTTAGAGCACAACGCTTATAACGTTGGGGTCGATGGTTCAAATCCATCCTAGCCTACAAAGTAAATCAGTGTGTTAAAGTTCAAATTCATACTGTGTTACAAATGTAGAACTAATAAAAATTAATTCTATGCATTACCTATATTTTTTATGGAGTGAAAAACTACAAAAAATATATATAGGTGAAACAACAGATCTTTTTGCAAGAATTGACTATCACAATAACGGACGTCAAAGATATACTTCTCGAGGTATACCTTGGACACCAATTGCTTATTTAGAATTTGAAAATAGAACTGAAGCACTCGCCGAAGAAAAAAGACTGAAGAAATGTAAAAATAGAGAATACTACAAAAAGTATTTATTAGAAAATGGAAAGAAAATTAAAAATCAATAGCTCAGTGGTTAGTCCCGATAAATCGGGATATAACGTTGGGGTCTCCCGATTCAATCGGGATTGATCTACAAAAACATCTTCAAAAATGTTATAATATAAACATTGTATTAATGATCCAACATTTATAACATCTACAAAAAATATTTATGTTCACAAACAGTATCAAACCACTTATAGCCGAAGCTCAAAAACAAATGAGCCATTCTTTTGATCCTCTTCATGATTTGCGTCACGTAGAAAGAGTAGTCGAAAACACAAAAAAAATTTCACAAAATATCAAACTAAGTCAAAAAGAAAGAGACGCACTAGAACTAGCTGCCTGGTGGCATGATGCTAGCAGAGCACTGTCAAATAGACCTTCTATGATTTGGATGGCATTTTTTGATGACAACTTATCAGCCTTTGCCTTACTTTTCTATGCTATTCGCTATCGTGTAGTAAGTAGTGTCATGATTAAAACTTTTTTTATACTCATGTGTAGTGGTATGATGACAGGCAAATTTATGACAAAAATTTTTGCTGACAAAAGAACCAAAATACTTTTGAATCTACTAAAAGACGCCGACATGATGGATGTCCTAAATATCCAACGTTTTTATGAAGCTGGACACTTAGCTCAGATGTCCAAAGCCAATTTACGAAAATTCCGCACATTGATCTGGTTCAATCTTCATACCAATATTTTGGAAAT
Organism: Candidatus Magasanikbacteria bacterium RIFOXYD12_FULL_33_17; assembly: GCA_001783255.1. Taxonomy (GTDB): domain Bacteria; phylum Patescibacteriota; class Patescibacteriia; order Magasanikbacterales; family UBA922; genus UBA1557. The sequence goes on along the minus strand of MFRB01000017.1, from coordinate 4,908 downwards.
GAAAACTATTGAAGCCAGAGTATATATTGAAGAGACTATCAAAAATTTTATTGCTTGGCTTTCACAAACAGAAATATATTTGTGGCATGTTGAAAATTTTGGAAAAGAATGGTTGGAAAAAACTATGTTCCAACTTGAAAATAGATTAAACAACGTTATCGAGATGAACAGCATTAGCTACGCTACATCAAATTAAAATGAATCATAAATAAAAATACAATATGTTAAAAATGTTTTCTTCAACTGAAAGATTAAAAAACAAAACTTTGAAACATTTAGAAATGTATAGTCGACCAAACCTCGACTTTTTTTTACTCACAGCTTTTGCTTCAGCAATTATTTCTTTTGGACTAATATTAGACAACTCTTCTATTATAATTGGTGGTATGGTTGTAGCACCTCTCATTACACCTTTCTTTGGTTTATCTATTAGTTTAATTCTTTTACGAATAAAAGAAACTTTTGAAACAATTGGTTCTATAATTTTGGGTATTTTCGTAGCTGTAGTTATTTCTTTTATTATTGGTTATATTACAAACTTAGCCTTTATTGGAACATTTGATAATACTACAGAAATTCTTAGTCGTACCAAACCAGATGTTTTATATTTTATTGTAGCGGTATTAAGTGGACTAATTGGAAGTTATGCTTATGTTCGTCCTACTTTATCCGAAAGAATAGTTGGTATTGCCATTTCTGCAGCGATTGTACCACCACTAGCAGTTGTAGGTCTTTCTCTGGCTAAGATGGATATAAAAATGATTACTTCTAGTTCAATTTTATTCTTAATAAATTTCTTAGGTATTTGTCTTGGTAGTATTCTCATGTTTATTATCTTAGGTTTTGGTAAAGAAAAAGAAAGTAAACTTTAGCATAAAACATATAACACAAAACACGTAACAAAAATCGTTACGTGTTTTTTAATTAAAAATTATTTTATATAAAATAATTTGTAAATAAAACTTTGTTATATGTTACATGATATATGTTACATAGAAATTTCTTAGAAAAAATAATTTTTTATTTATTAAAAAAAATATTCAAAATAAAAAATAAAAAAGTTATACACAGTTTTTTACAAAAATCTATTTCAAAAAATCCAAAAACAAATTATACTAATAGCAAGAAAGGTCGTAATATTTTTTTAATAAAAAAATATAAAAAAAATTTTACATCGATGCTTGTCATGTAAAATCTTCAAAGACATTCATAAATTTTTATTTGGTGTGTACCATGGTCACGTCAAAATGAATGTCAATTAACTTAACAATGCGAGGAGGTGAAATTTATGCCAGCAAAAAAGAAATCACCAGCTAAACGTAAACCAGTAGCTAAGAAAAAAGTAGTTGCTAAAAAGAAACCAGCTACTAAGAAAAAAGTTGCTAAAAAAGCGGTTAAAAAAGTAGCTAAGAAAAAAGTTGCTAAGAAACCAGCTAAACGTAAAGCTGCTAAGAAAAAATAATATTTTTCTTACACAAAAAAATACTCTCGTAAGGGAGTATTTTTTTGTATTTAAATTTAGATCACTCTACTATTTATCCTGAAAAACTTTCACTACACCAAAAACACCATCGTATCCAGGCTTCACAAAAATATTTCCACTACGAACACGTGAAATTGCTTCAGCAATATCTTTGCTAGTTACTTTCGCAATCTGCGAAAGGTCAGCTTCAAGTAAAATAAAAAATTCATTATGAAAATTCTGTAATAATTTTTCGTAAACATCATTAACTTTTTTTGTATTCACACCACAAACGAAGACATCTGCCAAAATTTCTACCAAAGGTACAATACTTTTGTAAGGTATTTTATTTTTTCCAGCCTCTTTAGCTTGTTTTAAATTTCTATCAGCCAATTCATAAACTCTGCTTTCAACACCAATAACTAATTTTTTATGACATTTCGGACACAAACCTTTATATTTCTTTGTTTCTTCGGGTGAACAAGAAAAATTACACAAAGCATGTCCATCATAATGATACTTTCCTTCTTCTGGAAAAAATTCTATCGTTGAAATAAATTTTTTTCTGTCGCCTGTATCAATAATTCTTTTTATTTCATCATAAGTAATATCTTTTTCTGATTTGAAATCAAAAACATTTGCTTCTCTACCTAGTTTAGCATTGCTGTGCGCGTCAGAATTGGATATGAGCGTGATATTATCCAAACTTGACACTCTCCAGTTCATGATAGGATCGCTTGATAGACCAGTCTCCACGGCCCGCACATGAGGAGTCAATTCTTCAAAAGCATCTTCCAATTTTTCATAACCACCTTTCGATCCAAAAATACCAAACCAAGGTGTCCAAGCATGAGCTGGAATCATCATCATACGTTTATCAGTCGCAAGCATTATCTCCAAAATTTCTTTGGAAGTAATCCCAAGTATTGGTCGACCGTCTGATTTCAAATTGAATCCCATTTTATTCAATTTATTATTAAATTTTTCAGCCACTTCAATACTTGGCGCAAAAATAAGTAAATGAATGCGACGAGTTTTACCTTTGTGTTTTTTTATAGAAGCTACTTCTGTCCCAATTATAAATTTTGTTTTACTAGAATTATCTTTTAGCTTATAAATTCCTGCAGTATCTTCTACCAAGCAATTTTTCATATGTTGAAACCATTTTGGGTGCGTAAAATCTGAAGTAGAGATAATATCTATTCCTTTAGTTTCACAAACTTTTGCAATTTTTGGCAATTCTAAATCCTTCGAGCAAGCACGAGAGTATTTGGAGTGGATGTGAAGGTCGAGGATTTGACGCATAGTTTTTTAATAAACAATACTAAATACACAAATTCCAAATAAATTACAATACATAATAAACAAACCTGTAATTTGTTATTTGTTTATTATTTGGAATTTGTAAATTTAAAATTGGTAATTTCTAGATGTACTCAACTTCACTGTCATCTAATCTTCGTATTCCTACATCATTCTCCACTTCTTCTAAAACTTGAGCAACAAGCCCAGGCACACGAGCGATGATAAATATTCCATTACCAACATTACTTCCCAAACCAATGTCACAAAGAATAGCGGCGATAGCACCATCTGCATTGAGTGGTAATTTTTTTGATGAAATTTCATTCAAGTTTTTTTCTACTGCCAACGCCATTTCACAATGTTGTCCAAAAATATCATTTTCTTTGGCAAGTTCAAACAATTTTACAGAGCGTGGATCAGCGTCAGTAAAAAATTTGTGTCCATATCCCAAAATATATTGTTTATTTTCTTTCATTTTCTTTAATAAACCCAACCAATCTTTTTCATCTTCATGATTATAAAAAAATTCCATAGTCTGTGAAATCACTACACCATGTCTCTCGCCAAGACCAAGCAATCCTGCTGCCACTGAAGCATGAAGAGGATTTTTGGCAGAAGCTGAAATACGAGCAGTCAGAGCAGAAGCCGTTGCAGGACCATGATCAATGACTGAACTCAAAATTGCTTCAAACATTTTTGTTTGTTTCTCGTCTGACTTATGTCCTGTCAGCAAGAAAAAAATATTTTGAGCAAAAGTATTTTCTGTCATCAATTTTTCTAATTTTTCACCACGAATTGTTTCTTCTCCTTTTTCTACTTTGGTTAGTTTGGTTTGAAATTTCATATATTTTTTAATTAATCCCAAAACGCTGAAAGACGTTTAGGGATCTGTAGACCCTGAGCATACTAATTAAATTATAATTTTTGTTGAAGTGTTCTAAATATTAATCTTAATTACTCAATTATCTTAGCTTATTTGAAAACTTTTTGCAATTTCTATCGTTGACAAATTAAACAAAATATGTTTATATTAAATGGTCACAAGCACGTGACAAACTACTGTGAGTTACAACAGATTTGGAGAAAATGATGAAAATCGAAGACGTAGAAAGAATCAAACAACTCATGATCGGTGCAGGAGAAGGAGCAATTCTTCTTCTCTACTATAAAGACGACGAGCCCACAATTATCGCCGTGAACAGAGTCCACGACGTCGAGATCGGGGCGATCGTACTCAAAAGAAACAGAGAACCTCTCCCGAGGATCTCACTCAAAGGATTGGTCCAGGTTGTCAAGTTCGAGATGACGACAACGATCTTCATCAGCTGATTCCAAACACAACCAAGAAATACATCATGAACCCCGAGCCACAAGCCCGGGGTCTTCGCTTTTTATAGCGTATTTTCAAAAAACTCCGCGTAAATCCGCGTTACAATCCTTATACTCTGCGTTTTATCAAAGTCACAAGATCTTCATACCTGTCCGCAATCATCACACCAACTTCAGCCAGTGCTTTAGCTTTTTCTTCAGCACCCTTACCACGCTCTACTATCGCACCAGCATGACCAATATTCATACCTTCCGGCAAAGTGCTAGCAAATTTTCCACCGATATAAATCGCAAGTGGTTTGGTATATTCTTTATTTTTTATCAAATCAACTATTTCAAATTCATAACTTCCGCCATGCTCACCAAAAATTATCACGGCTTTGGTTTGCTCGTCTTTTTCAAATAGTTTTAGCAAATCTGCATAAGTCGTTCCCATCAGTAAATCTCCACCAACATGCACGGCTGTACTTTGTCCAAGACCTGCTTTCCTCACTTGCCAAGAGACTTCGTTGGTCATTCCACCTGAACGAGAAATAATACCAATACTACCAGGTGTAAATATTTCATCAGCCTGAGCTTTTGGTCCACCCACTACTCCGATACGACCAATACCTGGAGAAATATACCCGAGTGAACTTGGTCCAATAATCTGAATATTTTTTTCTTTAGCAGCCGCGAGACAATAAGCTGTGTCGCGAATTGGAACACGTTCTACAATAGTATTTATCTGCGGAATACCAGCTTCTATGGCTTCAAGTATAGCAGCTTTGGCGGCAAACGGTGGTACATAAATAGTAGTCGTAGTAATATCT
>MFRB01000016.1 GCA_001783255.1 Candidatus Magasanikbacteria bacterium RIFOXYD12_FULL_33_17 | reverse complement strand
AAAATTGTGGAAAAAAATTATGAAGGACAAAATCGTGAGTTGCTTTTGTGTATAGATAATTTGTTGACTGAAAATAATTTTGAGAAAGAAAATATCAAAGGTATAATGGTAGTAGTGGGTACAGGCTCATTTACCAGTACTAGGATTGCCTGTGTGGTTGCCAATACTTTTGCTTTTGTTTTACAAATTCCTTTGTTGGCTATAAAGGTAGAGGAAATAGTTGATGTTCAAAGTTTGATTCCTAAGTTATTAGAACAAGAAAAAGGGCAATATATTTCAGCGACTTATAGTGGAGAGCCGAATATAGGTGTGGCCAAAAAATCCTGAAGTCAGCGAAGCGCGACGAGGGATCCCTGCCTGCCGGCAGGCAGGTTTCTTAAAACTTAATGTTTTTATTTAATAAATTGTTAATTGATTCTAAAAGTTATTTAAGAAAATCATTTATATTTTATTTTAGCTTTTTTAAAAAGTTTTTATTTAACCAAAAATAATCAGTGTCTACAGATCTCTCTCCGTCCTTCGGCGGTTCGAGATGAAGTAATTACTATGTTCACAGACTACCAAAAATATAGATTTTATGAAATATTACCAGGGCTGTCTATTTGGTTGACACTTATTTTAGGCATTGTTTTTTCTATTTTCAAACCTTTGTGGATGATTTATTTTATTATTGTTTTTGATGTTTATTGGGTTTTGAAAGTAGCTAATTTTGTTTTTTATCTTTTGGTGGCTTGGTGGCGTTTTCACAAAATTAGAAAAGTAGATTGGAAAGATGCTTTGCATCATGAAATACCAAATTATCTTGAAAAACGTCATTTAGTTTTTTTGACACTTTATAATGAAGAATGGGAAGTTGTCTATGATGCTTTGCAAAGTTTGGAAAAAGCTGTCTATAACAAAAATAAATTTACGATAGTCATTGCTGGTGAAGCTCGCAAAAAAGAACATTGTGAAGATATTTTTGAAAAAGTAAAAACACATTTTGATCATGCTTTTAATCATATTATTTTTACTTTACATCCTGCTGATTTATCAAATGAAACACCTGGTAAAGGTTCTAATTTGAATTATTCTGAGAGGTTAGTAAAAGAATATGTAGACAGACAGGATTGGAAATATGAAGATGTGGTTGTAACTGTTTTTGATATTGATACTATTTGTCATGAACAATATTTTGCCTATTTAACTTATTTATATTGTACTGTTGAAAATCCTACCAGAACATCTTTCCAACCAGTTGCACTTTACAATAATAATATGTGGGAATCACCGGCTATATTGCGTATTATGGCTTTTGGTACTACTTTTTGGATGATGACTTCTTTGGCTCGTCAGGATGCTCTTGTTACATTTTCCTCACATTCTTTGAGTTTTGAGGCACTTGTCAAAGCTGGATTTCATGAAAAGAGAATTGTTAGTGAAGATTCAAGAATTTTTTATCAATGTCTGATTGCACATGATGGTGATTATAGGGTGACACCTATGTATATTCCTGTTTCGATGGATACTGTACGCGATGACAATTGGTGGAAAAGTATGTCGAATTTGTATAAACAACAACGTCGTTGGGCTTGGGGTGTGGAGCATGTTCCATATTTGATTTGGGAATTCAAAAAAAATAAAGCCATACCTCTTTGGAAAAAAATAAAATGGGTTTTTGTAGAGTGGGAAGGTAAGTGGTCTTGGTCTTTGGCTGCTATTATTATTACTATTTTGGGTCGTCTGCCTTTGTGGTTGGCTGATGAGGAAATTAGACAAAGTGCTTTGTTCCTAAATGCTCCACACATGCTTGAAAAGTTGATGTCTTTATCTATGATTGGTTTGATTTTGTCAGCTGTTTTTAGTCTACCACTTTTGCCTAGACCAAAGACAAAACAACCGAAACATCTTTATATTGTCATGCTTTTGCAATGGGTGTTGTTACCTTTTTCTATGATATTTTTGTCAGCTATTCCAGCAATTGACGCTGTAACACGTCTGATGTTTGGAAAATATTTAGGTTTTAATGTTTCACAGAAGAAGAGAAAATAATATGATTTATATCAAAGATTTTCAAAATTTAAATTCAAGCGATGTATCTATTGCTGGTGGCAAAGGTGCTTCTCTTGGTGAAATGACGCAAGTTGGTATGTCGGTACCACCTGGATTTGTAATTTTGTCTTGTGCTTTTGAAAGATTTTTGGCCGAGACTGATTTGAATGTAGAAATTGATTCTATCTTAAGCAAAGTAAAAACAGCAGAAATGCACACTATAGAAAATGCTTCAGAAAAAATCCAAGCACTTATTTTGTCTGCAGACATGCCAAGTGATATTGCTAGCGAAATTTTGGAAAATTATCAAAAACTTGGTAGCAAATTTGTCGCTGTGCGTTCTTCGGCTACTTCAGAAGATTCTGCCTCGGCTGCTTGGGCTGGTCAACTCGATACTTTTTTGAATATTAAAGAAGAAAATTTGCTTGAAAATGTGCAGAAATGTTGGGCTTCACTTTTTACCCCACGAGCTATCTTTTATCGTTTTGAGCTTTTGGAACGCGGAAAAACTCAGACAAACGCAGAAGATCATATTTTAGTCGCTGTCGTTGTTCAAAAGATGGTCAATAGTGAAAAAAGTGGTATTGCCTTTTCTGTTCACCCTGTCACACAAGATGAAAATCAGCTCATCATCGAAGCTGGTTTTGGTCTTGGTGAAGCGATTGTCTCTGGAAGTGTCACACCAGATAGCTATGTGGTAAATAAAAAAGATTTGTTAATAATAGATGTAAATGTAAGTGAACAAGGCAGAGCTTTATTTCGCCAAGAAAATGGTGGTAATGAGTGGCAAGATTTGGGTGATAGAGGAAAAGATCAAGTTTTATCAGAAAAAGAAATTATTGAATTATCAAAAGTCATTGTTCAAATAGAAAAACATTATGGTTTTCCTTGTGACATTGAATGGGCTTTTGAAAATGGTGAATTTTTTATTACGCAAAGTAGACCGATTACGACTTTATTGAAGAAAATTTCAAAAGATGTAACAGAAGAAATTTTAAATACTAAATGGGTTCATCTTGGTAAATGGATTGAGCCTGCTTTGGCTGCTGAAACTTGGCTTGATTATGGTGTGTATGCTCAGGAATTTTTTAAGGAAAAATTAGATAAAAAAATACTTTATCTTAATGGTGATTTTTTTCTTTCTGAACATGATTCAGAAATTTTTGTGGATGAATCGTATGAAGCTGCTAAAAATAAAAATAAATTATTCTTTAAGAATATTTATGATCTAGTAGAAAAAGCGATAGCCGAAATAACTGAGAAAAGTAAGAATATAAAAAATGTGGTTGATTTTTTGGAAAGTTATAAAAGACTTACTGGAGTATGGATGCCATTGAACAATATAGCTAAAGGTATAGAAAAGTATGTTCAAGAAAGTGATCCAAAAGCTTTTAATTTGACAAAGGGTTTCTTAGATAATAAACCTATGACGCTTCAACAAATTGATGAAATGTATGAAATAAAAACTAAAATAGAAAAAAATATTGGTAGAAAATTTATAAAATCTACAGATATACCACAAAAATTTATACCAATGGTAAAAGAGCATCTAAAAAAATATGAATGGATAAATACCCATCACTTCGTTGTCAACAAATTTACAATAGACAATTTGATTGAAAAAATGGGACAGGGTAAAGTTAATAATGAAAATAATTTTACAGAAAAATATACAGATGAAACAAAATATTTGATATGGCTTTTAGATTTGATTGGTTTTGTAAGATTTAAGGCAGCTGAAACAAGTGGTTATACAACTTATCAATTAAAAGATAAACTAGATTCTATAGCAAGGATTAAGGGGTTGAATTATGAAGAAATAGTAGAACATACTATAAATGAAATAGCTTCTAATAATATTAGTAAAAAAATAGCTGTAGATAGAAAATTGAATATTGGTTTTTATTTTGATGGTGAAGAAAAAATACTCACAACTAAACAAATTAAAATTTGTTTAAATAAATTGTTAAAAACAGAAAATGTTATTAATGAAAGTGTAAAGGGTTTGTGCGCTCGTTCTGGAAAAGTTGTTGGAATTGTGAAAGTAGTAAATCATCAAAATCAGATGGAAGGGTTTAAAGATGAGATGGTTCTTGTTTCTCATCAAACAACACCAGATATTATATTTGCTATGAACAAATCATCTGCTATTGTGACTGATTTTGGTGGACTTACATCTCATGCGGCTATAGTAGCAAGAGAACTTGGAAAACCGTGTATAGTTGGAACTAAAAATGCCACCAAAATTTTAAAAGACGGCGATCTTGTTGAAGTAGATGCTGATAATGGTGTAGTAAGAATTTTAGAAAAAAAACAATAAATAATTAATTTTATATTATGGATCTTCCAAGTTTGTACCAAAAACAAATTTCTCTGTCTGAGTGGTTTGCCAATGTCAATCATAAAGAAACTGAAAATTTTCGTGAAGAAGATAATTGGAAAAGAGAAAGAATGGATGAACTTTCGAAGTTTATTACTTTTCCTTTTGACAAACCTACTAGTTTTTCAGCTAGTGGTGTAGTAAATAGAAGTGAAGAATTTGAAAAATTTTTGGCAGAACGTGGAAATGAATATTGTGCTTTGCGTCTAATTCCTATTTTGCCAGAATTACCAAAATTGCGTATGCGAGGTATGACTATTGCTGATGCTGTCCATTCTTGGCTACCAGAACAAAATATTGAAGCCGGTAATTATCAAGCAGATTTTGTGCCACATCCAAATGATCATATTTGGTCGAGCATTTTTGTCGTCAATAAACATGGTGTCATCGGAGAAATGGTCGCTGATAGTCACAATATTTTGACCCAAGGTTTTCATGAAAATTTTGATATTGTAAATTTTACTTATGATTTTGCAACTAACATTTTGAAGACTTCAACACAGGATGAAAATGCAGAAGAACATGTACGTGAGTTGCTTTCTTATATAAGGGTGACAGATGAAAATTTGAGACAAGCAATTTCAGAAAAATTTGCTGTTGAGTTTGTAGGTGGTGAATATTTGCCTGGTTATTTTGAAAGTGTGAAATCTAGTGACTTTGGTACTTGGTTTATAGATTGGAATAGAGTTCTTGGAAAAATGTATGATGATGTTTGGAGTCCTATCACTGAAAATGTTGAAAACGATACTTTGTCTGGCAAAGTAGGTAGCCCTGGTGTAGCACAAGGTATTGTCAGAATTATTCATCCTGATAAAATTAGTACTGGAGAATTCAACGATGGTGATATTTTGCTTTGTCTTATGACCAGTCCAGATTATGTGCCTCTTATGAAAAAAGCTGGAGCCGTTATTACCGAGGAAGGTGGTATCCTTTCTCATGCCGCCATCGTCAGTCGTGAAATGGGAGTGACTTGTTTGGTTGGTGTCAAAGGTGTGCTTGATAAATTGCAGGATGGTGACTTGGTAGAAGTAAATGCTAACGAAGGTGTAATAAAAATTTTAGAAAAAAATAACAATTAATTTTTATGAATTTAGAATTCAAACACAAAAGAAAAAAATGGCCGTGGTTTTTGTTTATAGTTTTTGTTGTTGTTTTTGGGCTGGGCTTTTATGCGTATAGCTTTGTAAAAAATTTTACACCTGTCAAATTGTTGCAATCAGATTTTGTGAAACAACAAATTATTAAACAAGTAGGTGAAGACAATGCTGAAATTATAAATTTTTTACCAGACTTGCTTGGTTTTTCTGAACCTAAAACTTATTTACTTTTATTTTTGAATAACACCGAACTTCGTCCTGGTGGTGGTTTTATTGGTTCTTATGCTACTTTGCAATTGAATCAAGGGCAGACCAATCTTTTGCAAATGGGCGGTACTGAAAATATTAATACTTCTTCTTCTGGTTCTGGTGCACCACAAATTATTTTGGATAAACTAAATGTGGATAAATGGTATTTTCGTGATAGTAATTGGTCACCTGATTTTGTTATTAGTTCTGAAAAGACTTTGGAATTTTATAAAAATGGTAATAATCTTGGAGCCAATGAAATTTCAGGAGTGATTGGTATTACTACAGATGTATTGGAAGGGTTGATGAAGATAACGGGACCTTTCACTATTGATGGTATTAATTTTACTTCGGATAATGTGATAGAAAAATTGGAATATGAAGTAGAATATGGTTATCAAAACAGAGATATTGCTTTTACTGAGAGAAAAGATATTATGGAAGTCTTCTTTATATCCTTGATGGATCATCTCAAAAATGATTTGTTTTCGAATTTAGATAAGTATAAAGCGTTAGTAGATACTTTACTAAAGGAAAAAAATATAGTAATCTACTCTTTGACATCTGATTTGGCTAAAATACTAAAAGAAAACAATTGGTCAGGACAAATGGCTGAGACATCCGGTGATTATCTAATGTGGGTAGACGCTAATTTGGCGGCTCTTAAGACTGATAGAGTAATCAAACGTGATTTGAATTATACTTTGGTTTTTGATAAAAATAAGTATAAAGCTATTGCTAGTACAACTTATACACACAGTGGTAGTTTTGATTGGCGTACCACAAATTATCTTAGTTATACTAGGGTTTATGTACCTACTGGTTCAGAGTTAATATCTGCCAAAGTAGGGGACAAGACTTGGATAAGAGATGCTAAGGATAATACTTTTGGTGTAGATACTGGTATAGAAAATGGTAAGAAATGGTTTGGTGTTTATTTTTCTATTGAACCTGGTAATAAAAAAACTATTAGTTTTGAATATAGTTTGCCAGACAGTATTATTGATAATGTGAAAAATAAAAGTTATAATTTATCAATACAAAAACAAATAGGTTCTAATAATACTGATTTGACTATACATCTAGAATTTGATAAGACTAATATAGTCTCAGCTATACCTGCTGAGGAAGAACTTAAGTGGGGTGACAGAAATTATGATTTTGAGACTGCTCTGATTGAAGATTTGAATTTTGAAATAAAGTTTTGATTTGTAATAGGATACGAAATACGAAAGGTACGAAATTACGAAATTTTTCTATGTTCGTATATTCGTAATTTTCGTATTTCGTATCCGCCAAAAATATTTTGATAAATTAGATATACTATGAAAAAAGTCGGCATTGATCTTGGAACAACAAATGTACTCGTCTATGTACCTAAATTAGGTATTGTTGTGAATGAACCTTCGGTGGTGGCTATTTCTAAAGATGACCGCAAAGTTTTGGCTGTCGGTGCTGAAGCTAAGGAAATGATTGGGCGTACACCTGATTCTATTATTGCTGAGCGACCTCTCAAAGATGGCGTGATTGCTAGTTATCGTACGACTGAAGCTATGCTTAGATATTTTATCAACAAAGCTATTGGTGGTATGCGTATTTTTCGTCCTGAAGTAATGGTAGCTGTTCCTGCTGGAATTACTTCTACTGAAAGACGTGCTGTAGTGGATGCAGCTATGGCAGCTGGAGCTAAAGCTGCTTATATTATCAAAGAGCCTGTGGTAGCTGCGATTGGTGCTGATATTCCGATTGGTTCAGCTTCTGGACATATGATTATTGATATTGGTGGTGGCACAGCTGAGATTGCAGTTATTTCTCTTGGTGGTATTGTCTCTGTGGGTTCTGTGCGTATTGGTGGTAACCGTTTTGATCAATCTATTGCTGAGTTTATTCGTCGTAAATATGGATTAGCGATAGGTGATAGTAGTGCTGAAAAAGTAAAAATTGAAATTGGTTCAGCTATGTATATGGACAGTCCCTTGACTATGGAAGTAAAAGGACGTGATATGGTCACAGGTCTTCCTCGTACTATTGTAGTGACCTCAGATGACACTACAGAGGCCTTACAGCATGATTTGGAAGGTCTTATTGAAGCTATCAAAGAAGTACTTCACAAAACTCCACCAGAACTTTCAGCTGACGTCATGGACAAAGGTATGATAATGTCTGGAGGCTCAAGTCAGCTTCGTAATCTAGATGAGTTGATTGCCCAAGCTATTGGTGTGGCTGCCTATGTAGCAGAAGAGCCTTTGCTTTGTGTAGCCAAGGGTACTGGTATTGCGCTAGAAAATTTAGATAATTATAAACGTTCTATCCTGACAACTAGATAATTGTTGTTGGTTTTTTTATAAAAAATTATTCATTCATTTATAGTTGGGTAATTACAAATTTCAAAGCTCAAATGTCAAATCAAATTCAAATTTTAAATATTAAATCTTTGTCATTTATTCATTTGAGTTTAATTTGAAATTTTTTGTCCTATGTTTAAAAAACTTTTTTTGGCAGTAGCAATATCTGTTTTTTTATTTGCCTTGCCAGTTCACGCTGAAGAAAAAATAAATAATTTTGTTAGTAATATAAAAATAAATTCAGATGCTTCTTTTCATGTAGAAGAAAAAATAGACTATGATTTTGAAAATCTAGAAAAACATGGTATTTATCGTGATATTGTTTATAAATATAATATCAATGATAAGACTTATATTATAAATATTGATAATGTCAGTGTGACTGATGAAAATAATAATAAGGTCAATTTCGTAGTAAGTGATATTCGTGGAATAAAAAATATTAGAATAGGTGACGCTGACATTTTGGTAAGTGGACGAAAAACTTATATCATAAATTATGATGTGGAAAGAGCTCTCAATTCTTTTGAAAATAATGATGAATTGTATTGGAATGTGACAGGTAATGGTTGGAATGTACCAATTGAAAATGTAGAGACTATAATAGAGTTGCCAACTTCTTCACCAATTATGGATAGTCAAGTCACTTGCTATGCGGGTGATTATGGAAGTAAAGATACTTGCACTTCTTTTGATTTCAAATTTGTCGCTAATAGTACCGAAGATATTTCTGGTGCTGTTTTTCATACCAAAGATCTTTTGGCAAATCAAGGTATGTCTGTAGTATTAGGATTTGCAAAAAATATTGTAAATATTAAAGTAGAAGAACCATTGCCAACGATACCTTTGTGGCTAAGTATAATATTACTTATTGTGGTTTTTGGTGGTTTGCCAATTTTTGTTTTGATTGTGATGATTTTGCTTTGGTATTTCAAAGGTCGTGATGAAAATTTACACGATCCTATCATTGCTCAGTATGATTCTCCAGAAAATTTGCCACCGGGAGTGGTAGGCACTATTTTGGATGAGAGAGTCGATAAACAAGATGTTAGTTCTGAAATTATATATTTGGCTATAGCTGGTTATTTCAAGATTAATCGTCTGGAAAGTAAAAAATTTTTGATAAAAAGTGTTGATTATCAATTGGATAAATTGAAAGAGGCTGATGATAATTTGAAAGATTATCAGAAAACTTTGTTTAATGCTTTTTTCAAAAAAGGTAATAGTGTCAAATTGTCAGATTTAAAGTATGAATTATTCGCAGATTTCAAAAAAGCTACGAAAGAAATGTATAATTTTGTTTCTGAGAACGCGTACTTTGTAAAAAATCCAAACAAAGTGAGATTGTATTATAATATTATTGGTATGGTTTTTGTTGGTTTGGGAATGCTTACTTTTCCAGTACTTACAATGTTTTCTATTTTGAGCTTTGGTGTTTCTGGTGTAATAATTATTTTGTTTGCGACTGTAATGTCAAAAAGAACTCGTAAAGGTATAAAGGCTAAAAATTATATTCTTGGTCTCAAAGAATATATTAAGGTAGCCGAAAAGGAAAGAATAAAATTTCACAATGCTCCAGAAAAAAATCCACAAACTTTTGAAAAGTTTTTACCATATGCCATGGTCTTTGGTTTGGAAAAAGAATGGGCAAAGCAATTTGAAGGAATTTATTTGGAGCAACCGACTTGGTATTCTGGAGCTGACTTGG
>MFRB01000015.1:3549-11681 GCA_001783255.1 Candidatus Magasanikbacteria bacterium RIFOXYD12_FULL_33_17 | reverse complement strand
TCACTTTCTATTTGAATCCCTACTTGTATGATGGCACCAAATTTTTTTGATAATTCTTCTATTTCTTCTTCTGTGGCAATTACGTCTAGAATAAAAAAATCATTTTTGTTTTCGATTTCTTTGTATTCTATTTGGGCGTGCTTTAAAACCGCCAAGACTTCGGCGGTTGAAATGTGAGGTTGATGTCCTAGTTCAAATAAGTATTTCATAACACTAATTAGATAGATTTAAACAGACTACACTGTTAATGGTTTTATGTCAATTAAGGCTCTTTTGGAGTGGAAGTTGGTATTGTTATGGCTACATTGAATGGATCGCGTTTTGGAACTAGTATGTCTTCGTCAATATTTTTTCCTTGCCAAGCTGAGACCGCACTATTATATTGGGTAAAATTTATTGATTCTAGGTGTTGATTGTTTTTTATGAGTGTTACATCAGCTATTTGACCTAATGTTTTGTAGACATTATTGTAGATAAACAAAAAAGTAGTTGTCAGTGTAAAAATTACAATAATCAATAAAAATATATTAATTACTTTTATTTTTTTCAGGCGTGTATAATCACGTGACTGCTTAACTGGACTTTTTATTTTTTTTGTAAAAAATTTCATATTTATTTGGCAAAAACTGTGGCTTGAAAAGTTAGAGAAACATTTTCTTTGTCTACTTTTGTCCAACTTAGATTATCTATTATCATATAAAAAGGTAAGTGTTCCAAAGAATTCAGGTATTGTATGGTATTAGAAAAGTTTGATTTTGTCTTAAAAGAAAATACAAAACTATTATCAGTCCCTGAATTGATACTCAGACTTTGTTCTATTTTTTTGTTTATAGCTAAGTCTTCTAGTTCTTGAATAATTTTTACAGCATCATTTTTGTCAACCAAAGCTTGTTCTATCAATTTACTTTTTTCTCTCACTGTGTCTAACTCTGCAATAGATTTTTTCATTAATTTAATTTTTTGGTATTGATCGGCTGATTCTTTTTCTATTGTTTGTATTTCTTTTTTTATATTTTTTATGTAATTTATTGATGGCAAAATTATTACAAAACCTATTGTAGATGTTATTAGTATAATACCAATAGTTGAAAAAATAGTTTTAGAAATAGGATTTTGTTTTTTCATATTATTTTAATTTGGCACTAATATTGAAAGCAATATTTTCTTTTTTTGTTAGATCAGAAACAGGTGATTCTACATTGCTTAGTAGGGGATTGTTTTCTAACATTTCTTGAAAATTCAAAAATATTTGTCTAGTATCTGCCATACCTGAAAAACTTATGGTTTTTTTTGCGTAGCTAATATTCAAAGAATTTAGATTTATTCCTTCTGGAGTAGAGGATGCCATCGCCATGATGATGGGTGTTATTTCGTGGTATTGAGCTTGAACATCTGTTACTCTTTTGGTCAATTTGTTGATAGTACTTATTTCATTTGATTGTGAAGTGTATCGGCTACTTACATTGACGCTATTTTCTGCAATATTTGTAAAATATTTTTGTAGTAAATTTTCTGAGACCAATAGAATAATGGCTACCAAACTTACTGATAATAAAAGTACTTGTAAAATATTTTGTATAAACTTAAATTGAGCCGTACGGATAAGACGGTTCTTTTTTTCTTCTGTTATCAAATTTATTCTTAGGGGATACATATTTTTAGATAGAATCACTTTTGGTAAAAGGGTTGTCGGCTGCTCGCAGTGCTAAGCCAATAGCTGTTGCGTATTTGATAGATTCTTCGTAAGGTACTTTGATAGCTTTGTTGCTATTCAAATTTTTCCAAACTCTACCAGGTTTGCATTCTATTTTTAGTTCATTAGTAAGAACTTGATCGAGTCCTTGTAGTATAGAGCTACCGCCGCACATTGTGATATGAGTTATAGTATTGGTTTTTGGAAAATGGCTATAATAAAAGTAGATGTCCTTTTGTATTTGGGAAATAAATTGTTTTGTTTGTTCCATAAGGGCTGTCCAAATTTTCGTCTGGTCTTGGTATTTCAATCCATATTTATATTTTTCTTGTTCTGCTTTTTCATGACTAATACCTAGTTTTTGCTCTAAGGCTGTGGTAAGTAGTTCTCCAGAAAAAGGAAGTGTAGCACTAAATTGTACCGTATCATTGTCATATATAATTATGTTTGATCTGGTGCCACCTATGTCGAGTAAAGCTCTAGCTTCATTTTGGTATTGTTTATCAGCCGTAACCATAGCACGAGCTATAGATAGAGATTCAATATCTATCGCCACAAGATTTAGACCTGCTTTTTCGATAAGGCTAACATAACTTTCTGTAATAGCTTTTGGTGCTGCGGCCATTATTATTTTGGTTTTGTTTGGTTCATTTTCTATAGGTATCGCTTCCCAATCTAAATAATGCATATCTTTTTCAGTAAAAGGTATGTATTTTTGGGCTTCTATTTCAATATCATCTTGGATAATTTCATCAATATTTTTATTTATAATAATAAGTTTTATGAAAGTATGTGTTTCTGGTAAGTTTATGACTACCCAAGGACTTTTTATTGGTTTATCTTTGGAATTATTGCCTTTTAATAGTTTTTGTATATAATGGATGACTTGTGATTCTTGTGCTATTTCACCATTGATAATAAGACCTGGTGGCAAAGAAATGTTACGAATATTTTTTAAATTAAAAGTAGGACCATTTTTTGGGTCAGAAATGTTTTCTAATTGTATGAGCTTAATAGACAAATCACTTATATCTAAACCAAAAGCTCCTGGAAAAGGGTTGCTATCAAACATAATTAAAAATTTTGTGTTAGACTATACATTGGCATTACGACTGCAACGGCAATACCACCTACACCAAGACCGAGTAATAGAATTATAGCAGGTTCTATGATTGTAGAAAAATTTTTCATGGTTTTGTCTACTTCATTTGAATAAAATTTGGATAATTCATAGAGTAATTTATCTATTTCGCCAGTTCTTTCTCCGACCATAATCATCTCTGTGACCATGGGTGGAAAAATATCGTCATATTCATTCAATGTTTGTGATAAAGGTATTCCTTGTTTTATTTTTTCTGTTGATTTTTTTAGGGCTTCTCGATAGATCATATTACTACATATTTCACTACTAATATCCACAGCTTCTACTATGGGTATAGTACTTTTTAGTAATGATGATAGAGTAAGAGAAAATCTTGCTAAATTTATTTGTTTTATTATTTTCCCGGCAATTGGTAAATTTATATTTAATTTATGAATAATTCTTTTGAAATTTAGAGATTTTTTTAGAGAATATACAAATAAACTAATAGAAAAAAACAGAATACCTAAAACTAAAGTTACATTTAGTGGCTTACTCATAAAATCGGTAACAGCAACTAAGACCTTGGTAGGTAGTGGTAATTCTGTATCAATATCTTTGAAAAGAATAGTGATTTTAGGTAAAACGAAGGTAACCATAACTATACCAACAATAGAAATTACTACCAAAATTACTATAGGATAAATCATAGCGCCTTTGATAGTGGATGTTAGTTCGTAGTTTTTTTTCATTTGGTCTACTACTTGTCCCAAGGATTCTTCAAGTTTTCCAGACATTTCTCCGGAGGAAATCATTTTTACATATATTTCTGGAAATACTTTTGGATATAGTGCTAGTACTTCACTCAATTGACTACCAGATTCTACACCTTTTTTTATTTGTTCTATTACTTTTTTTAATTTTTCATTTTCAATTTCTTTGCCCAAAACATCTAGACTTTCCATGAGAGACAAACCGGCTGAAAGCATGGTATTTAGATGTTCAAGAAAAAATACCTTATCAATAACTTTTATTTTTGTAAAATTTTCTATAAAAAAATCGTTCATCTTTTTTTCAAAAGCTGACAATTCTCTTTGTTTCTTTTTTTTGGCAGACATAATTTTTTATTCTTTGGTAACCCTTAAAACTTCTTCTAAAGTTGTAACACCTGATTTAGCTTTGATAAGTCCATCTTCAAATAAATTGACCATGCCATTTTTCTCAGCAAAATTTTTTATATCTTGGGCTGTTGCTCTTTCATTGATAAGTTTTGTCAAATCATCATCGACAACTAAAACTTCATAAATACCAAGACGTCCTTTGTAGCCAGTTGTTCCACATTTTGTACAACCTTCTCCGCGATAAAAAGTCATTTCAGAAATATTTTTTTGTAAATCTGGGTCTTTTATATCTTGTTCTTTTAGTAAATCTTTGATAGATTTTTTGTTTAACATCTTTTCTAATTCTTTTATTTCTTCAGCTGAAAGTTTGTATTCTTTTTTGCAAGAGGAACAAATTTTTCTGACTAGACGTTGGGCAATAATTATATTGGTAGTAAAACCAACCAAAAAAGGTGGTATATCCATATCAACCAAACGTGGAAGAGTGGTAGGTGCATCGTTGGTGTGTAATGTAGAAAGAACTAAATGTCCAGTCATCGCAGCGTGGATAGCTACTTCAGCTGTTTCTTTGTCACGGATTTCTCCAACCATTATGACATCAGGATCCTGACGTAAAAAAGCACGCAAACCTGAAGCAAAAGTGAATCCAGCTTTAGGGTTTATTTGGCTTTGGTTTATACCGGCTACGTGATATTCGATAGGGTCTTCTATAGTACAAATATTTACAGTTGGTTTATTCAAAATACCCAAAACAGAGTACAATGTGGTGGTTTTACCACTACCTGTTGGACCTGTAACTAAGATCATACCATGAGGTTTGTCTATAGATTCTTCTACCAGTTTTTGTATTTTTGGTAGGAAACCTAAATTTTCCAAACTCAAAGCTCTTTGTCCTTCGTGCAAAAGACGCATAACTATTTTTTCTCCGTCATAAACAGGCATAACTGAAACACGGAAAGATAATTTTTCGTCATTCAATTTTATTTTGAAACGTCCATCTTGTGGTAACATGTGTTCATCGATTTTTAATTCGGATAGTATTTTGATACGCGCTGTAATACCATTTTGTACTAATTTTGGTAAGGACATCACTTGTTTCAAAATACCATCTATACGATAACGTACCAATACTTCTTTTTCTATTGGTTCAATATGAATATCACTTGCACCTTCTAGTACAGCATGTTCTAAAATAGAATTAACAATATTGATGATTGGTAATTCTTCGGCTATTTTTTTGAGATCCTTGGGACTAGTATTTGCATTTATTTCATCATTAAGTTGCATGATTACTTCATCATTTTCAATATTGGCATGATATTTTCTTAGGGTATCTTTGATAGCACTAGGTGTCGCTATATAAACTTTTGGTGATAAACCTGTTTTTCTTCTTAGAAATTCAATGGTTTGGATATCATTTGGGTCAAGCATTGCTACATCTAATTCATTTTCTGTTTTTTGGAAAGAAACTATCTGATGTTCATGAGCAAATTCTTCTGGAATTATCTTTAGAATTTCAGGGTTTGTTTCTCTGCCTTTTAATTCTATGTATTCTATTTGTGAATCTTGAGAAACTTGCTTGTATAGATTTTCTTCAGAAACAATATTTTCTACAGTCAGATATTCTTCTAGTGATATTTTTTTTTCTTTAGCGTCTTTGGTATATTGTTTTAGTTGTTTCTCGTCTATAGAAAAATTATTTTTCAAAATATTTTCTAAGATTGATTTGGCAAGCATATTTTTATTTTTAGTATGTGATAATTATAACATACTTTCGTTAATTAGTTAATTTGTTTTAGAAAAATTACTAATTAGTAATTATTAATTAATAATTGTTTTAAAACAAAAAACTAGCCATTAAGCTAGTAAATATTTTTTAAAAAAATGTGTGTGCCTCCCCGCGTCGGACCGATGTTGTCTCGGTCTCCGACGCGGGTTGGCTGGTCTATTCCTTCGTCGCTTGCTTCGCCGCTACTCTCTTGTCGAGGTAACGTACGAAGAACTTGTAGCCGACTGCGATGAGGATGACTGTCCCAATCACTATCGCTGTCGCCGTGAGAATCTGAAAGTAAACCATGGTTCTCCATTACACCCGGAGGACGTTGAAATCCGGGTGACGGCTGAATTTAGCATATTATTATTATTATGTCAATAATTAAGGGGTGATTTTTTTTGCGACGGAACCTACCCCTGACCCCTGCCTGCCGGCAGGCAGGGCCTCCCTTAAAAAGGGAGGGGAACTATATAAAGTAGATATTTTTGTAGAGGAGGCTTCCCTTCTCTTTTTAAGAGAAGGGATTGAGGGATGAGTTGCGTGATAGAAAAATAAATTATAAAACTCGGTGAACTTACACCTGCATTAATATTGGGAGGGTTCACCTCTCATATTTTTTAATCAATTTTTTTAGTCGTGAGCTAGTCTTATTTGGACTGGACAAACTGGCGTTTGTCACTCCTATTCTATACGAACACTTGTTTTAGTCACATTCGTGCCTATTCGTGCTAAGATTCGTGTTTTTTCTTGACATTTCCTTTCAAATTTGTTATAGTCTTTTCACCTTTGGTGTTTTGTAAAACTTAAATATAAGTGCTTTGTACAGTTTCTGGCAATTGGTGGCTAAAATGTCGAATTTGGCCTAAAATTACCGTTTAAAAAGAAATGGACAATGCTTGCAAAACAGAAAAAATATCTATGAAATATTACGAAATGTTGTGTGTCCTTCCGGGGACAATGACAGAAGAAGAGGTCAAATCTAGTGTAGTTTTGATTTCTGAAACTATCGGCAAATTTGATGCCGAAAATGTAACCTTAGAGGACATGGGAAAAAGTCGTTTGGCTTATCCTGTAAAACATATCCGTTATGGTTATTTCCAATTGTTTAGATTCAGTTTGGAAGAATCAAATATCGCAAAATTAGAAAAAGAAATACGTCTTTTGGATAATACTTTGCGTATTGCTCTTTTTGTCTGTGATCCAAATAATACTGTTAGTTACAAATTGGCTTTAGATCCTACAGCTCCTAGTGCTCCACCAAAAGCAGAAAGAGAAGGACGTGATGATAGATCTAGAACAAGAACAAATAAAACAGAAGAAGTAAAGGAAAAGAAAACAACAGAAGAAGTAGTGAATACAGATTCTGAAGAAGTAAAACAGTCCACCGTCGCTGAAGCTATGGAGGATAAAAAAGAAGTAAAAGAAGAACCCGTCGTAGTCAAGGCTGAAAAAACCAAAATGAGTGTAGAAGATATTGATAAGAAATTGGATGAAATCTTGCAAGATGACATGGATAAGGTTTAAAATTAAATATATCTTTATTTATCTTTAATTAAAAAAATATGGACCTTAACCGAGCAACCATAATCGGACGTTTAACTAGAGATCCAGAAGTAAAGACAACTCCTTCTGGACAAACTGTCGCCAACTTAGCTGTGGCTACCAATCGTGTTTGGACAGACAAATCTGGTGTCAAACAAGAAAAAGTAGAATTTCACAACATCGTTATTTGGGGTAAGCTAGCAGAAATTGCTGGTCAATACCTAAGTAAAGGTAGACAAGTCTATTTGGAAGGACGCCTCGAAACTCGTGATTGGACAGGACAAGACGGTGTAAAAAGATATCGTACCGAAATTGTCGCTGACAACATGATTATGCTTGGTGGTAGTGGTGCTTCCGCAAGTAACAGTGGTTCATTTGGTGGTGATGTCCCTCTTCCTAGTGATAGTGCTGCTTCAAGCAGTGCGGATAGTGATGAAATCAAGGTAGAAGATATTCCATTCTAAAAATTTAAATTATTATGAGAAATAATACTCAAACACAAAAAAAAGAAAAACAATGTTTCTTTTGTGTCAATAAAGACAAACATATTGACTACAAAGACAACGAAACTTTGCGTAGATTTACTTCTTCATACATGAAGATTCAACCTCGCAGACGTAGTGGTCTTTGTGCATTGCATCAACGTCAAGTAGCAAGAGCAATTAAGCAAGCACGTATTGCTGGATTACTAGCTTTTGTTCCTAAATAGGGCATTGATTTAGACAGATTTAGACTGATTAAAACACTTTCAGAAATGGAAGTGTTTTTTATTTTTTAGAGAATTATTAATTAATAATTAGTAATTAATAATTTTTAATTTAACTATTTTTCCAAAATAAGGTATAATTGAGACAGTTTAAATTTAGTTTGTTTATTTTTTATGGATACTTTTGAAAAAAAAATTAATTCGAATGAAAGATT
>MFRB01000015.1:1444-3534 GCA_001783255.1 Candidatus Magasanikbacteria bacterium RIFOXYD12_FULL_33_17 | reverse complement strand
TACCAAAGAAATTGCCAAAGAAAAAGAAATTACACCAGAAGCCAAAGCCGCCGCTATGATGGAGCGAGCTGATGTTTTGGTAAAAGAAGTGAAATCTAGTAAACAACAAATTCAAAATATCATGATAAATATCGCGAGTGTCTTGCAAGCCATTCAAGCTTTGCGTCAGCAATTACAATTGGCTACTAGTGACGACAGTGTTTCTTCTGTAGAACAAGACAAAAAAATGATAGACAAGCTCAAGAAAAAAATTGCCGGACACACTGATGAAATTCTTAAAATGAAAGAGGACCTAATAATTGCTCAAGCTAAACAATTGAGTGCTGTCGGTGGTGTGGAAGTCACCGAAGATTTGAAAAATAAAGCACGTGCAATGGTAGAAAATTTATTAGCGCAAATTTCTTCTTGATATATATATGCCAAGCCTGTCAAAATTCAAAAAAAACAAAAAGGGTTTTAGTTTACTTGAAGCTGTAATTTCTATTGGCATTTTTATAATTTTTGCTTTTGGTATTTATGGTAGTATCCAATATATTTACAAAGTTATTTATAGTTCTAGAATTCAAATAATTGAAACAGCTCTTTTAAACGAACAAATGGAGATTATCAGAAACATGGATTTCAATGATGTGGGAATTGTTTCTTCCGTACCGCTTGGTATTTTGAACAGAAATGTCACTGTGACTCGCAATGATATAGATTTTCTTATTACAAGAAGTATCAGAAATATGGATGATCCTGCCGATGGTTTGATTGAATTGGGTACTGATAGTAACCCAAACGATTATAAACTTGTTTTTTTGGAGGCGCAGTGTGTAAATTGTGCTCAGCAAAGATCTCTTTCGATTTCTTCTTATGTGGCAGATTCTTTTCCTGAAAGTACTACCAATTCCGGAGCACTTTTTGTCAATGTTACTGACTCTAATTTTAATCCAGTACAAGGTGCAGAAGTACATATAGTGAGTAACGATCCAAGTATTGATATTGATATGGTTGATACTACAGACAACAATGGGCAACTAAAAATTTATAGTATTACTTCTTGTTATAAGTGTTATGAAATTACAGTCTCTACAACGGGTTATTTGTCGGACAGAACTTGGGCAACTTCTGAGTTTACTACTTCTACACCTGTCAATGAACATGCCACCGTTTATACCGAAGATGTGACAGATACTTTTTTTCAAATCGATTTAGCTTCACAGGTAAATATTCAAACTTTGGATGAAGAATGTGTGCCTATTGGAAATGTAAATTTGGATGTCATAGGTGGGGGACTTTTGGCTACCAACGAAGATGTTTATCGTTTAGAAACAAGTATACAGACTAATGTTAGTGGTGAATTTAATCTAAACAACTTACACTGGGGTGATTATAATTTTTCTGTTAATAATTACAATTATTTGGGATCTATTCCAGCACAACCTCTCAGCATTTTGGCTAATTCTACACAAAACCAAAGTATCATTGTAGCACCAAGCACAGCTCGTTCCCTATCTATTTTGATTACAGATACTTCACAAAATCCAATTTCTGATGCTAAAGTCACTTTGACTTCTGGTAGTAATGATTATATTGTTTATACTGGACTTGGTTATGTTCCACAAACTGATTGGTCTGGTGGAGATAGTCACGAGTTTTATAGTGGCAACGATGGCTATTGGTCTAGTTATCACACAGAATATAATGGACTTGAAATACCTATTGGGTTGAGATTGACTGAAGTAGAACCTGATTTGTATGAAAATTCAGGGTTTTTAGAATCAAGTACCTTTGATTTTACAAGTATTGATGTTGACTATGTTAAATTAGCTTGGCAATTTGATCAGCCAACTAGTACGACTATTAAGTTTCAAATTGCTACCAGTAATTCTTCAACGCCAAATTTTTGGGAGTATTTAGGACCAGATGGTACAGCGGGTACTTATTATGATTTGACTAGTCAGGATATAAATAGTTTGCATGATGGTCAGAGATATTTACGTTATAAATTGTACTTAGATTCTGTTGATGTTGATCCTGTTACTGGCTATTCTCGTTATACACCGACAGTTTCCGAAGTAGATATTTTTTATGTAAAGAGTTGTAGT
>MFRB01000015.1:0-1436 GCA_001783255.1 Candidatus Magasanikbacteria bacterium RIFOXYD12_FULL_33_17 | reverse complement strand
GAAGCTGTTGGTTATGAAACTCTAAATTTGACCGGAGTAGATATTGGCGATAATGTAACAACGTCGACTGAGCTGAGTGCGTTGTAAGTTAGAAATAGGATGTGTTTCAAATTTTATAATCAATCATCTTTAAGTAAAGTGGTATGTTCAAAAATCACAAAGCTTTCACACTTATCGAAATACTAGTTGTATTATCTATTTTTTCGATTTTGATGGCTGGTGCTTCTTGGTTTATTATTGGTACCAATCGTGATTTGGCTGTCATGTGGGAACAGCTTATTACTCAAAACGAAGGTAAAAAAACCATTGATCATGTCGTAAATTATGTACGCAAAGCAGAGACTTCGAGTGTTGGTTCTTACTCTCTTGTTACTACGACCGATTATAATTTGGTTTTTTATGCCAATGTTGATGAGGATTCTCTTATTGAAAAAATTCATTTTTGGTTAGATGCTGATAATATTTTGAAGCAAACTATTGTAAAACCAAGTAGTACTGCTGTCTCCGATTTATACGAAAATGGAACTTCTAGTACTATAAATTTGGCAGAAAATGTCAAAAATATAGAGCAAGGGAATCCAGTCTTTCTTTACTACAATGAAAATTATACAGGAACTCAAAGTGCGCTTAGTGGTAACTTTAATCTAATTGATGTACGCGTAGTGCAGGTACAATTGGAACTAGAAAAAGATCCGACCAAAACGCCGGTACCTTTGCATGTAGAAAGTAAAGCTTTTATTCGTAGCACTAAGACGAACTAAGATTAAAAAATGTTATTATGAATTGTAGTTTTGTAAAGTAAAAGATAGTAAAAATTTCTAATTTACCTAATTTCTAATTCCTAATAAAATGTCCAATTCTTAAATTAACTAATCTGTCATCAATTTATGGTCAAAAATTTTGGTATTATTTATTTGAGATTTTATTAGAAACCTGCCTGTCGGCAGACAGGTTAGGAATTAGAAATTAGGTGAATTTTAAATATTTTTTTATGGGATTTAATCAATTCAAAAAGTTACAACTAGATAAGAGAGGATCAATGTTTTTATTTGTGATGGTTTTTGGTTTTATTGGTTTTATGACGATTACTATCGGTATGACTTCTTATACTATTTTTGAATCCAAAGCTGCCAAGCAAGTTTATCGCAAAGATTTGGCTTTTCATGTGGCGGAAGCTGGTATAGATTATTATCGTTGGCATTTGATGAGTTCACCGGAAGATTATTACGACGGACAGGGAAGTGGTTCTACAGGGCCTTATGTTCATGACTATTATGACAAGGATGGTAATGTTGTGGGTACATTTTCTTTAGAAATAGAAGTTCCACCACAAGGGACTTATGTGGTAGCCGTACGTTCTACTGGTTGGTCTCTAGAAAATCCTGCTAGTAAGCGTACTGTAGAAGCTTATTTTGGTTATGAATCTTTTAGTGATT
>MFRB01000014.1 GCA_001783255.1 Candidatus Magasanikbacteria bacterium RIFOXYD12_FULL_33_17 | reverse complement strand
ATGGTTGTTTTGCGTTTGTTTGAGTCGATTTGATTGTACATATGTTCACGAGGCACGAGACACGTATCACGAGTCTCATTTGATTTAGTTTATTTAATTTTTTTGTCTTGTTCTATACCTTCTATTGATTTCCATAGCATTTTGGCTATTTCTTCTTTTTGGTTAAACAAAGATATATAGTTTTTTGTTGGAATAAAATACATCTTTGTAGCCAGAAAGAATACACCTATTGATTCTTTTAATGAACCATAGGCAATTTCATATAAATTTTTTGTCACGCCTTTACTTATTCTGGCATAGCCTTCAGTGTAATTTAAAAATATTGATACAAGTGCTCTTTTGCATTGAGACGTCATACCATATTTTTCATCAGAAGGAAATTGTTTTAAAGTCTCGTATCCCGCCACAATATAATCTACAATTAACTTACGAAGTTTTTTGTGGAATTGTTTGTCTTCCATAGTCCTCCTTTGTTAAAAATTGTCTCGGGATACGTGACTCGTGATTCGTGTTATAATTCTACTGTAACATTTTCTCTTTCTTTGACATCTTCCACTTCAAAGAAATTGAATTTTTCAAATTTGAGCATTCCAGCGATCATATTGTTTGGGAATACTTCAATTTTTGTATTGAAGTCACGAACTTGGCCATTGTAAAATCTACGTGAAGCTTGGATTTTGTTTTCAGTATCTGAAAGTTCGTCCATAAGTTGAGCAACGTTTTGGTTGGCTTTCAAATCTGGATAAGCTTCCATGGCAATTTTGACATCACGCATAAGTCCTCCCAATTTGCTTTCAGCTTGAGCCATTGCTTGGGTGTTGCCAGCTTCTTGAGCAGACATAGCTTCAGCACGGTATTTTGTGACATTTTCTAACAAGCCTCTTTCGTGTGTCATATAACCTTTGACACTAGCTATAAGATTTGGGATCAAATCATGGCGACGTTTGAGTTGTACGTCGATATCACTCCAAGCTTCCTTGGTACGGTTACGAAGAGTAATAAGACCATTGTAGACACCAATCATCCAGAGGATTGTGAGTACTACTATACCTAAAATAACATATAATGCTATCATACTAGTATTATGTTTAGTGTGAAAATAATATTTCACTTGATAAATAAATTAAATTATGACATAATGTCTGTGTCATTTATAAGGTTATTTTACCTTTTTATGACGATTTAGTCAATTATGTTTATAAATGCTTGAAAGGCTCAAAAGGCCTAAAAAGCTTAAAATGCTATTGTATCTGAATGTTCTCAGGTTTTTGCGTTTTAAGCCTCTCAAGCTTTTCTAGCATTTCAAGCTTTTTATTTTTATGTTAACAGTTTTACTATTTATTTTAATCTTAGGTTTATTGGTGGTTGCTCACGAATTTGGTCATTTCATTACAGCTCGTAAGAGTGGTATGAAAGTTTTTGAATTTGGTTTTGGTTTTCCACCACGTGCTCTAGGTTTTTATTGTGATCCACAAAGTAAAAAATTTGTTTGGATTTTTGGTAGTGGCAAAACTAAGGAACAAAAAGAAAAACAAAAATCTACTTTGGCTAATACTGTTGGGGGAGAAGAACGAGAAGAAGAATATCCATCTACTTTATGGTCATTGAATTGGTTGCCTTTGGGTGGATTTGTAAAAATAAAAGGTGAAAATGGTGAAAATTCACAAGACAATGATAGTTTTGGTGCGCAAAAAGCTTGGAAAAAAATAGTTGTATTGGCAGCTGGTGTGACTATGAATGTTATTTTGGCATTTGTTGTTTTGAGTTTGGGACTTATGATTGGTCTGCCAACTGATTTGTCTGGCGGAGACAATGACCCTCAAGCTATAATAATAGAAAAACCAAGTGTTGTCGTAGAACAAGTTGAAGATGCTTCACCAGCCAAAGCTGCGGGTATCCAATTTGGTGATAAAATTTTGCGTATTGGTAGTGCTGATATGAACTGGTTTGAGGGAGAAAAATTGATAGGTGAAGAAATAAATTCTCAAAAATTAGTAACTTATGTCAATGAACATAGTAGTGAAGAAATGTCATTAGTTATTGAAAGAACAGGACAAAATTTGGTTTTGAAAATAACTCCTGAAATGATAAAAAATGCAAGTACTCCAAAACTTGGGATAGCTCTTGTTGATGCTGGTATAATTAAATATCCTTGGTATTTGGCTATTTACAAAGGATTTACTGCAACTTTTATATTGTTGGCAAATATTTTTGTAGGTTTTTATTATTTATTAAAAAATCTTATTTTGGGTAATGGTTTGATAGCTGATGTTGCTGGTCCTGTTGGTATTGCCACTATTGTGGGACAAAGTGCCAAGCTTGGATTTAATTATTTGTTGAATATTATTGCTATGTTGTCACTTAGTCTTGCTGCTATCAATATTTTACCAATACCAGCACTTGATGGAGGAAGAATTGTTTTCGTTATTTTGGAAAAAATATTTGGAAAACCAGTACCAATGAAATACGAGCAAATAGCTCATACTATTGGATTTTTGCTTTTGATGCTTTTGGTAGTAGTTGTAACTTTTAGAGATGTTGTAAAATTATTTTAGATGCTGATTTATTTGATTATAACGCAGATTTACGCAGAATTAATTTTAAATTTATATGAAAAATAAACTGGAAAAATTAAAAAAAGATTTTGAAAACAGTTTGAAAAAAATTGAGGATTTAAATTCTCTGGAAGAGCTTTATAACAAATATTTTTCTCGCAAAGCAGGGGAGATGACAGAAGTTATGAAAAATTTGAAAGAGTTGACTGGTGACGCTAGAAAAGAAATGGGTGCTTTGGCTAATACTATCAAAACTGCAATGGAAGAATTGTTTGAAAATAGTAAAAAAACTTTGGAAAATAATAAATGGGAAACATTGCTTGAAACTGAAAAAATAGATATTACGCAAGCAAAATTACCTGTGGAAAGAAAAGGACATTTGCATCCAGTAACTCTAGTACAAAATGATTTGGAAGATTTTTTCACTTCTATGGGTTTTATGGTGCTTGATGGGCCTGAACTTGAAAGTGAATTTTACAATTTTGAAGCAGTCAACATTCCTGATGATCATCCTGCTCGTGATATGCAAGACACTTTTTATATCAAAAATCGTGATAATTTGGTAATGCGTACTCATACTTCATCAGTTCAAGTCAGGGCTATGCAAAAATATGGCGCACCACTTCGTATGATAGTTCCGGGCAAAGTTTTTCGTAATGAAGCAACCGATCCACGACATGAACATACTTTTCACCAATTAGAAGGTGTAGTGATTGATAAAAATATTACTTTTGGTGACATGAAAGGTGTGATTGAAAGAATGGTCAAACATCTTTATGGTGAAGATACTCAAGTAAAACTTCGTCCTAAATTTTATCCTTTTGTAGAACCTGGTGTAAATGGGGAAGTGACTTGTTTTCTATGCAAAGGAAGTGGTTGTAGAGTTTGTAAAAATACTGGTTGGTTGGAAATTTTTGGTGCAGGTATGATTCATCCTAACGTTCTTAAAGCTGGTAATATTGACCCAAAAGAATATCAAGGTTTTGCTTTTGGTTTTGGTTTGACCAGACTTGTTATGTTAAAATATGGTATTGAAGATATTAGACATTTGGAGAGTGGTAATCTAAAGTTTTTACAACAATTCTAGACAATGATTTTGTTATAAATGTTGTAGTTGTTGAAAATGTTGTAACTGATAATTCAATTACAACAAACGAAGTGGTACGACATTTAGAACATTTAAACAAATTAAATTTAAGAAAGATCCTTTGCCATCTTTCAGTGGCTTCAGGATGAATAAAACAATATGAAAATTTCATTCAAATGGTTAAAACAATATGTAGACTTGTCAGAATCTATTTTGGCTGAGGAAGTCGCTGCTAGATTAAAAGCTAGTACTGTTGAAGTAGAAGAATTGATTGATTTGTCAAAAAGTTTTGAAAATATTGTTGTTGGTCAAGTCAAAAGTATAGAAAAACATTCCGATGCAGACAAGCTAAATGTTTGTAGTGTTTTTGATGGTAAAGAAAATTGGCAAGTAGTTTGCGGTGGTAGCAATGTTGTAAAAGATATGAAAGTAGTTTTTGCTAAAATTGGTGCGAAAGTAAAATGGCATGGCGAGGGTGATTTGATTGAACTATCTAAGGCTAAGATTCGTGGTGTAGAATCATTTGGTATGATTTGTGCTTCTGAAGAAATTGGTTTGGGAGAAAAGTTCAAGAGCAAAAGTGAAAAAGAAATTTTGGATTTATCAAGTTTAGATCTCAAAGTAGGAGATAATTTAGCAAAAGCCTTAAATCTGGATGATGCTATTTTTGATATTGATAACAAATCACTTTCTAATCGTCCTGATCTTTGGGGACATTATGGAATTGCTCGTGAAGTGTCAGCTTTATTTAACAAAAAATTAAAAGAATATAAAACCGAAGAAATTAAATTTTCAAAAAATGGTGGACAAAAATTGTCAGCCAAGGTAGAAGATAATAATCTTTGCCAACGTTACATGGTTTTAGCAATGGACAGTATCAAAGTGGCAGATTCACCAGAATGGTTAAAAACAAAATTGTCAGTTGTAGGCTTGAAATCTATCAATAATATTGTCGACATTACCAACTTTATTATGCTTGACTTAGGTCAACCTATGCATGCTTTTGATAAAGCAAAAATTTCTGGTACGGAAATTTTTGTTAGAAAAGCAAAAGATGGTGAAAAATTCATGGCTTTGGACAATAATGAATATGAATTAAAATCAAGTGATTTGGTAATCGCTGACAATGAAAAGGTAGTCGCCCTTGCGGGAATCATGGGTGGACAAAATAGTGAAATTACTGAAAATACTACAAATATTATTTTTGAATCTGCCAATTTTGGTGCTTCTAATATTCGTAAGACTTCGACTAGACTTGGATTACGTAGTGACTCTTCAGCACGTTTTGAAAAAAGTCTAGATCCAAACATGACAAAAATTGCTATGCAAAAAGCGATAGAATTAGTTATGCAAGTTTGTCCAGAAGCTAAAATCGTTAATAAATTGGTAGACGAAAAATCATTTAGTTTGAATCAAGGACCCATAGAAATTTCACTTGAATTTATCAAAGCAAAATTAGGCTTAGAAATTGAGAAAAAAAATGTCATAAATATTTTATCAAACTTGGGTTTTGTGATTACCGAAAAGAAAGATAAAATGTTCGTAAAAATACCTACTTGGCGTGCTACCAAAGATATTAGTATTCCTGAAGATTTGGTCGAAGAAATTGCTCGTGTTTATGGTTATTCAAAAATAGAAGCAACTTTGCCAACTTTTATTATTAATCCACCAGAAAAAAACAAATTGAGAGATTTGGAAAGAAAAGCACAACAAATTTTGTCAAAGACCTGTGGTTTTACAGAGAGTTATAGTTATTCTTTTGTTTCTCCACAAATTTTGCAAAAGTTGATGTTGAATACTGAAAATCATTTGGAATTAAATAATCCAATTGCTAAAGACAGACCATATTTACGTCGTAGTATTTTACCAAATTTACTCGAAAGTCTTGAAAAAAATAGTCATGAGTTCGATGAAGTGGCTATGTTTGAAATTGGTCAAGTTTTTCATGTTGAAGAATCTGGTGTCAGAATGGAAGAAAAAAGTGATGAGCTTTTACCACGTCAGGACACAATGCTTTCCTTGGTTTATAGTGCCAAAAATAATAAAGTACCATTTTTTGAAGTGAAGTCTGCTTTGGAGAAAGTTTTAGCTGAATGTGGAGTGGATTTTTCTTGGCAAGAAAGTGAAATAATAGAAAATTATTTACATCCTGCACGTTTGTCAAAAGTGGTTATTAATGATGTGGAAATAGGAATAGTAGCTGAATTGCATCTTGCTGTTCAAAAAAATATTGGTATTGATAATAGAGTGGCAGTATCGGAAATTAGTTTGGATAAGTTGGTAGATTTTATACAAGAAAAAAATAATTATCAAATTTTATCTCAATATCCAGCCGTTCTTCGTGACGTCGCTTTACTCGTTGATAAAAAAGTTACTAATTTAGAATTGTTGAATACTATCAAAGCTGTTTCTGATTTGATTACCGAAGTTGAACTTTTTGACGTCTTTGAAAGTGACAAAATTGGCAAAGACAAAAAGAGTATGGCTTATCATATTACTTATCAGTCAAATGAAAAAACTTTGGAAACTGAAGAAGTTGAAAAAGTTCATGAAAAAGTTTTGGAAAAGTTGAAGAAAAGTGCTGGTGCGGAGGTGAGGTAACGTTTTGAAATTTATTTTTTAAATTTTAATATAGTAAGTATGGTTAACACAAAGTATATTTGGAAGTTTGTTTCTATTGTTCTTTTGTTTTTATTTTTTGGTATGGGTCGTGTAGATGCTTATGATATAAATTGGGAACAAAAAATATATCCAGATTTGGGAGAAGGGTCAAGTCTTTTTGGTAATGATGTCGAAATACAAGGTAATATTGCTGTAGTTTCTGCTTATTTAGAAGATTCTATTGCTGAGGATAGTGGTTCTGTATATGTTTATATCTGGGAAGCTGGTTTTTGGCATCAGGTACAAGAGTTGGTTCAAACTAGTAATGAAAGTTCTCCATTATCTGCTCAATTTGGTACTTCTATTGCTTTAGATGGAGATTATTTAGTAGTAGGTGCCCCTACTGACGGTAATCATAAAGGGTTTACACTGGGTGCTCAAGGAGCTGTATATGTTTATAAATGGTCTTATACGGATAATAAATTTGTAGATTATAAAACGATTACTGATCCAAATTTAGTTGAAGGATCACTTTTTGGTTTTTCTGTTGATATAGATGGTGATAGAATAGTTGTCGGAGCTCCACAAATTTCTTTGAACTCGGGTTGTTATTTTGAGAGTGGAAAAACGTATGTTTTTAAATTAACACCTGATTGGCATACTGAAGCTGTTTTTGAACCGGCACACAATACTTGTGATACTTATGCCTATGAAGTAAAAATTTCTGGTGATTTTATAATTGTTAATGCCATGGAAGATGATTTTCATGGTGAAGATTCAGGAGCTGTATATGTGTATCATTATGATGAGAGATTAGATAGGTGGACTGAATTTCAAAAAATAAAATATTTGGATCCTCAAACTTACGGATATTTTGGACAAAGTATTGATATATATAAAGAGTTTATTGTTATATCTAGTGGTCATATTGTCCCATATGGAGGTAATTCTAGACCAGTATTTATTTATAAATTAATGGGTGATAACACTTTTCAATTAGTTCAAGAAATAAGTATTGCTACAAATAACTTTTATTTTGGTCATGATTTGTCTTTAGTTGGTAATTATCTTATTATTTCCAATCCTTTTGATTCAGAAGTCAGTAATGCTGGTAAAATACATACCTATTATTATGATAGTAACTCTTCTACATTTGTAGCCAATATGGTTTTAGAGCCAAGAGTTGGTCAAACTAATGATGCTTTTGGTTATTCAGTTATGACTGATGGAGAAAAAATAATAGTTGGTTCTCCTTTTGATGATGATAATGGTCACTCATCAGGTTCAGCTTATATATATGAAATAAACTAAAATTTTTATTCATAATAAAAAATCTCAACTTTATTTGGGATTTTTTTATTTATGTGTTATAATAAATTTAGTTCATAAAAAACTTATTATATAAACTTTTAACTTTACAAACTTAATCGCCTGTCCTATGTTTGAAACAAGTAAAGATCTACTTTTTGTAGTTCTATCTCTTTCTATATTTTGGTTTACGATATTTCTTTGTTGGTTGCTGTATCAAGCAGCGAGAACTCTTCGTAATATCAATAGAATCGCGG
Organism: Candidatus Magasanikbacteria bacterium RIFOXYD12_FULL_33_17; assembly: GCA_001783255.1. Taxonomy (GTDB): domain Bacteria; phylum Patescibacteriota; class Patescibacteriia; order Magasanikbacterales; family UBA922; genus UBA1557. The sequence goes on along the minus strand of MFRB01000014.1, from coordinate 3,794 downwards.
AAATTTTAACAGAGAAATTGGAGCTTATTAGTGAAGCCGTCACTTTTATGCGTGATAGAGTAGATCATTTGTCTAGCAAAATGGGAGTTGTGAGTAGTATGTTGTCTGGTCTTGTAGAAAAATTTATTGTGGGTAAGTTGGCAGATAAGTTGGATGATAGAATGGCTGCTAAGAAAAAGAAGACGAAGAAATAAGGATTAAGAAATAAGAAATAAAAAGTACCTGTCTAATTGGATGGGTATTTTTTTATTAAGTATTGTTTCATTGATTTATTGTCCAATTGTGTTTTTTCTATGAAATTATGGCAATGAAGCAATGGGTCAGTGGTACAATAAAACAATTTTTTTGACTTGCTTTTTACTGTGATTTACCGTAAAATACAATAGCTTTTAAATATTGTTGATATTGTTAAATATTCTTCATTTCCGTTATTTTACTAGATAAATAGTTAATCTTAAGAAAGATCCCTCTCCACCTACGCTCTTGTTTCACAGAGCTTCGGAGGATCGGGATGATGTGTCCTATGGATTTCGTCCACCTTCACGTTCACTCACATTATTCTATTCTGAATGGTCTTACTAAGGTAAAGGCCTTGGTTAAGGCTGCCAAAGCTAAGGGTTTCAAAGCTTTGGCTTTGACTGATTATGGTTCGATGTACGGCGCTATTGAATTTTATCAAGTTTGTTTGGCTGAAGAAATCAAGCCAATTATTGGTTTTGAGGCTTATGTCATGTCTGGTAGCAGAAACAATTTGGAAGAAGACAAAAGCATTTATCGTCTTATGTTATTAGCGGAGAATTTTGCTGGTTACCAAAATTTGATGAGGTTATCTTCGCGTGGACATTTGGAAGGATTTTATCGTGACAAACCTTGTGTGGATAGAGAATTGTTGCGTGAATATGCGCCTGGTATGATAGCTTTGTCAGGACCAATTGAGGGTGAAGTTCCCCAACTTTTGAAAGCAGGCAAAATTGAAGATGCCAAAAAAATTGCTTTGGAAATGCAAGAAATTTTTGGTAAAGGAAATTTTTATTTGGAAATGCAAGATCATCCGGCAATTTCTGGACAGCTGGATGTAAATACCAAACTTATTCAGATTGGCAAAGAATTGGATATTCCACTCGTAGTTACTCGTGATGTTCATTATTTAGATTTTGCTGATGCTGAGGCTCAAGATATTTTGCGTTGTATTGCCAATGGTTGGAGAGTGGATCAAAGTGATAGAGAGGATTATCGTCAAGTTGATCGTTCACTCAATTCAGCCGAAGATATTATTTCTCGTTTTCGTCATGTGCCTGAAGCTCTGGAAAATACGGTGAAAATTGCCGAGAGAATTAATTTGGAGATTCCACTTGATGTCTGGCATTTCGCACCTGTGGATATTCCTGAAGGCAAGACTTATGATGATGTTTTGCGTGAATCGGCTTTTGCCGCAGCTCCAAATTTTTATCCTGAAATTACCAAGGAACTTACGGACAGACTTGATTATGAACTTGATATTATTAAGACCAAAGGTTATTCACCTTACTTTTTGTGTGTAGGTGATTATGTTGGCTATGCCAAAAGAAATGGCATTGTGGAATCTACTAGAGGCTCAGCTGCGGGCTCACTAGTTTCTTATGTTTTGGGTATTACGACTGTTGACCCAATGCGTTTCAATCTTCCTTTTGAACGTTTCCTCAATCCTTTTCGTCCTAGTCCACCCGATGTCGATACTGACTTTGCTGATGATCGTCGTGGCGATATGATTAAATATGTTACTGAAAAATATGGCTCTGACAAAGTAGCTCAGATTATTACTTTTGGAACCATGGCTGCTCGAGCAGCGGTGCGTGATGTTGGTCGGGCTTTGGGTTTGTCTTACAATTTTTGTGATCAAGTAGCCAAACTTATTCCTCAAGGTTCACAAGGTTTTCCTATGACTATTGAAAGAGCTTTGGTAGAAGAACCTGAATTAAAAAAATTGTACGATGTCAATGTTGATGTCAAACGTCTAATTGATTTGGCGCGCAAAGTCGAAGGTTGTAATCGTCATACTTCTATGCACGCTGCTGGTGTCGTGATTTCACCAACGCCTTTGACAGATTTTACACCAGTACAACGTGAAGTCGGTGGTACTAGAATTGTCACACAATACGAAATGCATGCTGTAGAAACTGCAGGAGTTTTGAAAAACGATTTTTTGGGAATTCGCAATCTTTCTATTTTAGGAAATGCTATGGTGATTGTCGAAAAAACTACTGGTGATAAAATAGATATTTATAATTTGCCACTTGATGACAAACCTACTTTTGAAATGTTGGCACGTGGTGAAACTATGGGTACTTTTCAGCTTGGTGGCTCTGGTATGACGCGTTGGCTCAAAGAATTGAAGCCAAGTAATATAAACGATATCATGGCAATGGTAGCTCTTTATCGTCCGGGTCCGATGGAAGCTATTCCTGAATATATCAAAAGAAAATATAATCCAGAATTAGTGTCTTATCTTGATCCACGCATGGAAAAATATTTGGGTGCTTCTTATGGTTTGCTCGTGTATCAAGATGATGTGATGCTCACAGCTATTCATTTGGCTGGTTATGATTGGATGGAAGCAGACAAATTTCGTAAAGCCATGGGTAAGAAAATTCCTGAAGAAATGGCAAAACAAAAAATAAAATTTTATGATGGTTGTCTAAATATTGGTAAATTAAAAAAACAAACTATTGATGAACTTTGGCACGCGATTGAACCTTTTGCTGCTTATGGTTTCAACAAAGCACATGCTGCCAGTTATGGTATCGTGGCTTATCAGACATCATACATGAAGGCACATTATCCTGTGCAATATATGACAGCCGTACTACAAGCTGAATCAGGGGACGCAGACAAAGTTTCTGCTATTGTTGGGGAGTGTCGTCGTCTTGGGATTGATGTGTTACCACCTGATGTCAACGAAAGTTTCAAATCTTTTGCTATGGTTTCGAAGCCGGGTGAAAAAGGCCGTATTCGTTTTGGTCTCTCTGGTATCAAAAATGTTGGTGAACATATTTGTGAAGTGATTTATCGTGAAAGAAAAGAACATGGTCCTTATCAATCTTTAGAAAATTTGATTGATAGAGTAGCGGACAAAGATTTGAACAAAAAATCTTTGGAAAGTCTAGCTCAATCTGGAGCTCTTGATTGTTTTGGTATTGATAGAGCTGTGCTTATGGCAAGTAGTGAAAATATTTTGATTTATCTTCGTCAAGGTAGAGACAACAAAAATACCAATCAAGATTCACTTTTTGCTGGTACCAGTATTGATGTAGATTCCAAAGTAACTTTGCAAAAAGCAGAACCTGCTACGATGGAACAAAAATTAGCTTGGGAAAAAAATTTACTTGGTATTTATGTTTCTTCTCATCCTTTTGTTTATTATGAAAAATTTTTGAAAAATAAAGTATTGAATTTGTCTGAAGTAGAAAGTTTTGATCGTGATGCTTGGGTTGTCGTTGGTGGTGTGATTGATTCACTAAAAAAAATGATTACCAAAAAAGGTAAAGTTATGATGTTTGTAACTATTCAAGATAGAACTTCTAGAATGGAATTACTTATTTTCCCAAAAACGTATGAAGAAACAAAAGATTCTTGGGTGGAAGGTAATGTGGTTTGTGTTGTTGGTAAGACTCCAAAAGAAGAAGGTGACAACAAAATTTTTGTAGAAAAAGCCTATGTTCTTAACAAACAAAATATTGGAGAAGTAAGTAATTATCTTGTGACTATCAACAAGTCAAAAGAAGAAAATGTGGATATAAAACCAGATAAATATATTA
>MFRB01000013.1:1683-1857 GCA_001783255.1 Candidatus Magasanikbacteria bacterium RIFOXYD12_FULL_33_17 | reverse complement strand
AAGAAAAAATAATTATTTATGAAAAAAGTAATGGTCTTTGGTACATTTGATATTGTCCATTTGGGACATCTAAATCTTTTCAAACAAGCTAAGAAACTTGGAAATTATTTAGTGGTTGTAGTTGGAAGAGATATTACCTCAAAAAAAATAAAGCAAATTACTTTAGTACATAAT
>MFRB01000013.1:0-1587 GCA_001783255.1 Candidatus Magasanikbacteria bacterium RIFOXYD12_FULL_33_17 | reverse complement strand
AAACCAGATGTAATAGCTCTTGGTTATGACCAACAAAATTTTATTGATAAATTAGAAGAAAAAATCAAAGAATTTAGATTGAATACAAAAGTTGTTCGGTTGAAATCTTACAAACCAGAAAAACATAAGTCTGGAAAGATAAGACAAAAAATAAGTAAGATGTGAGGAGTGACTTACGACCGGATGAAGTAAGTGAATTATAGAAAAATTTTCAGAATCAATTAACGTAAATTTTTTTAAATAAGTACGTGATGAGAAAGATCTCTCACTCCGTTCGAGATAAATTTATCCTATGCCAGAAGAAAAAAGAAAAATATTAATAGCTACTACCAATGAAGGTAAGTTCAGAGAAATGAAAAAATTTTTGGCAGATTTGCCATTTGATTTTTTGTCTCTAGCTGAATTACCCGAAAAAATAGCAGAGCCAGAAGAAACAGAAAGCACTATAGAAGCCAATGCCGTGCTTAAAGCCAAATACTACGCTGAAAAAACAGGCCTAATGAGTATTGCTGACGATGGTGGAATTTTTGTTGAAGCTTTGGACGGTTGGCCTGGAGTAATTAGTGCTCGAGTAGGTGCTGATGCTGATGAACGTATAAATATTTTACTAGAAAAATTAAAAGATGTTCCAATAGAAAAAAGACAAGCAGAATTCAAATCTTGTCTTGTTTGTTATGACCCGCAACAAAAAAGTTTTTTTTCTAATACTGGAATAAGAGAAGGATTGGTATTGGAAAAACGTGTAGACACAGAGACTGCTTGGGGATATGATCCAATATTTTATTTGAAAGATTTAGGAAAAACTTATGCAGAATTAACACCAAATGAAAAAAATGCTACCAGTCACCGTGGCAAAGCTTTGATAAAAATAAAATATTATTTACAAAATCAGTATGGTGTCAAACATATTGTGGTACCTTTAGCTATTATTATTGAAAAAGGTAAAATTCTCATGTCCAAAAGAAATGATCCACACCGACTGGAATTCCACAACAAGTGGGAATTTCCAGGTGGCAGTATGGAACTTGGTGAAACTTTTGAAACCAACGTAACAAGAGAAACTCTGGAAGAAGTAGGCTATGTTGTAGAAGTAGTCAGACAACTCAGTAAAATATATGTAGAAGCTCAAATAGATTCAGTTGTAAAATATCAAGTATACCTTGTACCAATGCTTTGCAAAGTTATTTCCAATACTAATGAAATATCTGACGCTGAAACTTTGGGAGTTGAATGGTTTGATTTGGAAAAAGCAGGGGACGAAAATATGATTGGAGCCAATAATAAGTTATATCAAGAAATTTTACCGGAATTGATTGAGTATACTAAGTTAATGTCATCCTGAGTCGAGAATACGACGAGGGATCTGTAGACCCTGATGATTTAGATTAATTTAAAAACATTTTTTAGAATCAATTAACAATAAATTCCCTGAGCGGAGCGATGGGTCTGTGGACTCTGTGAACTGTGAATTTTAAAAAGTCTTTTAGAATCAATTAACGATTTATTAAACAAACATATTAAATTTTAAGAAAGATCCTACGCCGTGCTCCGCCGGCTCAGGATGACAAAAAACTATATGCTCGACAT
>MFRB01000012.1:4868-22011 GCA_001783255.1 Candidatus Magasanikbacteria bacterium RIFOXYD12_FULL_33_17 | reverse complement strand
AAAGTGAACATTCACTTGCTTTAGCTTTTACTAAATTTGCTACAGAAAAAAGTCTGACTATCCCAGAAGCTAAAAAAGTTCAAACTGTAAAAGGTAGGGGAATAAAAGGATTAGTAAATAATCAAGAAATATTTTTAGGTAATGCTAAATTTGTTAGCGAAGAAAAAGTTGTTATTAATAAAGAAGCTGAAGAAATATTTGAAAATTATGCGGAAAAAGGTAAAACACCAATTTATCTTTTTGATAAGTCTGAAGTCTTGGCTGTGATTGCTGTGGCTGATATCTTGCGAGGTACTGCCAAAGAGGCAGTGAAGAAATTGCAAGACCAAAATATTGAAGTCTATATGATCACCGGCGACCATCGTAAGACGGCTGAGGCTATTGCCAAGGAATTGGGAATTACCAAAGTTGTGGCTGAAGTTTTACCACAAAACAAGTCAGAAGAAGTGAAGAAACTCCAAGCTCAAAACAAGGTCGTAGCCTTCGTCGGTGACGGTATCAACGATGCGCCTGCGCTCGCACAAGCCGATTTGGGGCTGGCTATGGGTGGTGGTAGTGATATTGCCCTAGAAACAGGAAATATCGTCCTAACCAACAGTAATCCCTTAAAAGTCTATGAAGCTATCAGGCTTTCTAAAAAGACTTTTTCAACTATCAAACAAAACCTCTTTTTCGCCTTTTTTTATAATGTCGTTGCTATTCCGCTGGCTGCTTTGGGATTTTTGAGTCCAATGATTGCGGCTTTGGCTATGAGTCTGAGTAGTGTCTCGGTCGTGGTTAATAGTTTGCGAATTCGAGTAGGACACTGATTACACTGATTATATTGGATTACACTGAATCAAAAAAAACGTAAACCTTACAAGGTTTACGTTTTTTAATCTGTGTAATCTTTTAAAAATCTGTGTAATCAGTGTTTGTTTTAGATAGAATTATTGGCTAATATTAGCTAAGAAAGGGCTATTTACTCTTGACAAAACTGCTTTTTTGTGCTATACTGTTTTATTATTCATAACAAATATCTATATATTTTATGAAAAAATACTTACTTATTTCCACAACTTATATTCTATATGTGCTTCTGTCTGTTTTTATGAAGCCAGGTATGGTAGCGGCTGCTTCTTATCCAGTCGGTACTCTTATCAAAGTAGCTAACAAAGCTGATATCTATTATGTAGGTTCAGATTCTTATAAATACAAAATTCCTGATGAAGCTACTTTTAGAAGTTGGTATAGTGATTTTTCTGGAGTAAAAAATGTTTCTCTTGCTGATTTCAATTTTTACAGAACTGCTAAATACAATGTTACTGTTGAACCTGTCAAACAATTGGTAAAATTTGCTAACAGTACTAAAGTATATTTAGTAGATGCTGGTGCAACTCTTAGATGGATCTCTGATGAAAAAACAGCTCAAACTTATTATGGTAGTGATTGGTACAAAAATATTTTGATATTGCCAAGTAAAGATTTCAATGATTATAAATTTGGTAGTGATTTGAATATCAGTACTAAATTTTCTAAGACTTATGCAGCCGCTTTGAGTACTAGTATTGATGCTGAACTTAGAAATAGAGGTATTATCGCTTCCAAAGTTTCGACTGGTATGGTAGCTGTTGTTGAGCTTGAACCACTTTTGAGATCTCTTACTGAAAATCTTAGTGCTCGTTTACAACCATCTTTCAATACTCGTACTAATAATTATTTCATTAATGCAAAATTTACAGAAACTTCTTTTACTCTAAAACCTTTGGCAACAGATACTGATTTGAATGTTTATGTAAATGGTACGCCTGTAGCTACTTATGCTAGTATCAATTTAGCTTTGTCTATTGGTACAAATAATTATACTATCAAAGTAGTCAATCAAAATGGTACAGAAAATGTTTATACTTTGGAAGTATTACGTGAAGGTCCAAATGAAAACAATTATATTAGAAGTATCTCTGAAAACTTGCGTGATAAATTTACCCCAGGTTTTAAAGCTGAAACTAGAAAATATGATTTGGTAGCTCAGTATGATGAAAGTGTTTTGAATCTAAATATTTTAGCTGAAGATACTCTTACTAATATTTATGTAAATGATAAAAAGTTATCTAGTGGTTATAAAGGAACTGCTAGTATCTCACTAAATTATGGTGATAACAAAGTAACTATTAGATCAGTATCACAAAATGGTGCTACTACATATTACGAAATAGCAGTAAAACGTTATCAATATCCAAAATTAGGTGACAATGATTTAGCTTCTTTGAAAACGAACTTTGTTGGTGGTTTTTTTCCAGCTTTTGATTCAAAACATAGTATCTATTTTATTAGTGCAGATGCCGATGTAGAAAGATTCTTGGTAACAGCTAAAGCTAAAAATAGTAAAGCTAGAGTGATTATCGATGGTACCCAAACTACTTCTAAATATGTAACTCTTGATTATGGTGAAAATAATATAAAAGTAGTAGTAGAAATACCGGATGCTCCTGAATTCAATAAAACTTATACTCTCAAAGTATATAGAGAATTGGAATAAGACACTGATTACATTGATTTAAAAAAGATTACACAGATTAAAAAACGTAAACCTTGTAAGGTTTACGTTTTTTTGTAATTCAGTGTAATCCAATATAATCTGTGCAATCATTGTTTTATTTTTTCTTATTTTTCAAAGCTAATTGTCCACAAGCTGCATTGATATCCTGACCAAAAGCGAAACGTTCAGAAACTTTGATACCTGCGCGCATTAAAATATTTTTGAATTTTTTGATATTTTGTGTTAGAGATGGTTTGAATTTTCCAGTTGGATTGTAGCGGATCAGATTGACCATATAAAGTGAAGTATCTTCTCCAAGTAAGCGTATTAATTGTCTAGCATGTTCTTCTCTATCATTGATACCATCCATCATAAGATATTCAAACATGATTTGGCGACCTCTATCATTTTTGTATTCTTCAACAGCGGCCATTACTTTTTCAATGCCAAAACGTTTGTTGATAGGCATCAATTCTGAGCGTAGTGCATCATTTGGAGCATGCAGGGAAATAGCAAGATTTAGTTGCAATGGTTCTTTGGCAAATTTTTTGATACCGGTTACGACGCCACTTGTAGAAACAGAAATATGTCTGGCACCAATATTGAAGGCATCTTTGTCATTTAACAATTTGATAGAAGCCATGACATTGTCATAGTTCATAAATGGTTCACCCATACCCATATAGACGATATTGGTAATGCGAGTATTTTCTTTGTAATTTTTTTTCAAGTATCTACCAAAGAATAAGACTTGTAGAACAATTTCACTAACAGTCAAATTACGACCAAGACCTAGAGTACCTGTGGCACAAAAAACACAACCAACAGGACAACCAACTTGAGAAGAAACACAGACAGTATTACGACCGTCTTTGTGCATCATAAGGACTGTCTCAATTTGAGAGCCATCTTCAAGCAAAATTAGTGCCTTGGTAGTATCAGTTTTATTGGAATCAAAAGCTGTTGATTTTATTTCAAGAGGGCATTCTTCTTTTAGTCTATCGCGAATAGCTTTTGGTAAAGTGGTATTTTCATCCCAATCTTCTATTAAATCAACAAAAACAGCTTGCCAAGCTTGTTTGTAACGAAAGCTTGGTTCACCTTTTAAAACTTCTTTTAATTTGTCTAAGTTCATAAAGTTCATTAATCCTGGATTAAGTTCAGGCTGACGAGATCATCTTACCTTATTTTAGCTTTTTTTTCAAGGTCTTGCTAATTTATATCTTTTTGGTATAATATAAGCATAATTTATTAAAGCCTAATTTAGGGCAAATTAACTAATGTTATATGAAAAAGAATTTATTTTTTTTGGCACTAATTTTTTTATTAGTTGGTGCTGGTTGTGAAGAATCAGGTAAGTTGAGTGATAGTGACAGCAAAGATCTAGAAAAAATTGTCATGGACAATGAATTGTTGGAAGATGAAAGGGGAGAGCAAAATGTAACAAATACAGAAAAAATTGACCTAGATGATTCTACAAAAGAAAAAATAAAAACAGCAGAAAAAAAATCATCAGAAAAAATGGAAATTGAAGATGAAGATGAAGATGAAGATAACGAATTTGAAGATGGTGAAGATGATGATAAAACACCTACTAAAGTAACACCAGCACCTGTTACTCCAAAACCAACTACACCAACTACTCCAGCCACTCCTACTACTCCAACTGTAAAATCTTACACTATGGCAGAAGTAAAAGCTGGTAATAGTGCTCAAAAATGTTGGACAGCTGTAAGTGGTAAAGTATATGATCTTACTCCTGCTTTGACACAACATCCTGGTGGAAAAGCGGCTATTATGTCACTTTGTGGAATTGACGGTACTTCAGCTTTTACTAATCAACATGGTGGACAAAGTAATCCTATGAGTATGTTGAATGGTTTACAAATTGGTATTTTGAAATAAAACGACAACTAAATTCAAATCAAATAAAAAACGTCCAATTATTTTGGACGTTTTGTTTTTGTGGTTTTTACTGTTAATTTTTTGTCAGGAGATTTGTGGAATGGTCTTATTTTTTTTAAAAGTTCATTAACGAAAGCCTCCTTCTTTTCCTTAGGTGTCGTTTTGAAATGTATAATCCCGTTTATAATTGAAGTTTCTTCTTCTACAAGTAATGCTTGAAAGCTGAAAGCTTCTTGTCCTGAAAATTGTTCTATTAGTTCATTTTCTCCTTTTGTATCTTGTTCTTGAAATAGTCTTTGTATAATAACTATTTGTACTAATCTATAGTTTTCATAGAATTCTTTTATTTTTTCGTCATCCAATTTTAATTCAAGTCTTAGTCGTTGTGTTAGAGCGTCATTAGTTTCGATTTCAATAGGGGTAGGCATGTCTGGTTTTATTTCAGTGTGTCTTGTCATTAATTCAGGCATAAGTATTCCTTTATTGATTTATCATTTTTTTCTAAAAAGATAAACTAATTAAAGTTTGTCTTTTTCTAGTTCGGGACTAGGGATTCGAACCCCAATACTCAGGACCAGAACCTGAAGTCCTACCATTAGACGAGTCCCGAATGACGTAAAATTGGCTTACATCTATATACGATTGTTTTTATAATACTTGTCGTATAATGAATGTGAGTTAGTTTTACGTTGGCAATTAGATAATTTATGTATGAATGTTTTCTCAAAACAGTGTTTAAATATTTAGTAGTTGTATTTTTAAGAATTTACTACTAAACCTGTTGCTATTTGTTCTTCTAAGAAAATTGAATTAATAGTTTTTATATCAGACCATTTCCAGCCATGACCTAAAAATACTTTTTCTGAACTTATAGCTCTTTTTTGTCCATTTTCTATCAGATAGATTACTGGGTTATTATCATCTCCCTTTACTAATATTCCTTCTATGAGTTTTTCTTCAGCTGTAGTAGGGGAATAACCATTTTTCACTTCTGCACCATCCATACGTCCATCCCCATCACTGTCTTTTGAGTCTAGCAGAGTACCATATTTAATTTCTTGTTCTTTGTTTAATCCATCTCCATCAATATCAATATTTTTGGAATTTACCAAATTTGGACTGGTAAATATAGCCATAGGTTCTCCTTCTGGAGTTTTGTTGTCTGGCAAGAAATCATGCATGGCATACATTATACTATCATAAGAATAATGTAAGTCAAGACCACGGCGTGTTCCTGGGTCTTGAGTAATAAATTCTTGGGTTTCATCATCATAACCACTTATAACTATGACATGGTAGTCCAAATTTTTTGTACTATAGTAAGGGTTTGGTAGATAGGGTAGATATACTGGTAATATGACAGGGTGACCAACATCTATTTCATGTTTTATTTGTGCTATTGTTGGGTTTTTCACTATTGTGCTTTCCCAAGAAAAATAATTGTCTATAAGGTAAGCATTTTGATTTGAGTTGGTATCTTCGTTGAAACCAAAGTATTTGTCTTCTATGTCTACTATTTTTAATATTGTAGGTGCTGCATCTTCAGCGACTATATTTCTTTCTGGATAATTGTGATAGAAAGCATTGATCATAGTGATACTAGTCTCTTCGCAAGCATTATCCCAAGGTGGTATCCATTCTTTGTAAGGACTTTGTGTTGTGAAAGGAACTTCTAGATTAGTTTCTGCTAGGGTTATATTTGTCGAAAGAAAAAATAAAGTGATAGCTATAGTATAGAATATTGTTTTTTTCATAATTATTTATTTAGTTTAATATCTGTCCACCTAAAGCGGTAGCTAAATTGTTTAATTGATTATTGTTTGCTTCTATTTTTTTCTCGCCTGTAATTTCTGTTATTTCTATACGTATTTGGCTACCCAAAATAGTATTAAAAATATTTTCTATTTTTTGTTTGGTAACATTTTCTGATAATTTTTCTTTATGAAAAGAATATTCTACAGATAATGTTATAACATTATTTTGTACATTTTGTATTTTGGCCATTTTTAATATAAAAGTCATAGAAGGAGCTTCTATTTCTAAGGCTTTTATAATATTTGACCAATTATTTTCTACTTGTTCTTTGCTGACAGGTGCATTATTTGCTGGTGTATTTAAAACAGGTTCTATTATTTCTTTTTTTGTTTCGGGAGCAGTTTCTGTTGTTATTTCTATATTTTCTTCTTTTTTAGGTTCAATAGTTTCTGTTTGTTGTATTGTATTTTCTACTACTAATTCTATTTTCTTAGGTTCAACTTGTTTATTTTCATTTTTTACTTGAACAAGACTTTCATCTTTGGTAGTTGTTTTATTATCTTGGTTACACCATTCTATTGCCAGCATTTCCAAAGGTAATTGTGGTAGTACAGAATTTTTTACTTCGCCATCTCTTTTTATAGCTAAATCTAAAAGTTTTATAATTTCAATTTCGGATAGTAATGTTTTCAATTCTTGAATTTTTTCTTTATTTTCTTTGTTTAGGTCTAATTCATGTTCTGCTAAGTCCATATCAACTCCAGCAATCATGAGAACTCTCAAAAATTCTATGAAATCATGAGAAAAGTAGATAATATTCAAACCTTCATTATCTAGTTTGTTCAAAAAATTCAAAGCTTCTTTTTGTTGTTTGTTAGCTAGATATTTTGCGAACTCTAATTGTAGTTCAATACTGGCGCTTGGTAAAACTAAAGAAGCTATTTCCTCTGTTATTTTTTTTGCTCCACTAGCCATTAGTTGCTCAAGCAAACTAATGCCATCACGTAAGCAGCCTTCACTTTTTCTGGCTACTCGAAGTAAAACATTTTCTTCAATTTTTACACCTTCTTTTTCGGCAATGTTTTTTAGACTTTGAGACATCTCTTTTGATGGTACTTTACTAAAAGTATATCGTTGGCAACGAGAGATTATTGTAGCTGGCAATTTTTGAGGGTCAGTAGTTGCCAATATGAAGACAACATAATTAGGCGGTTCTTCAAGTGTTTTTAGCAAGGCGTTGAAAGCAGCTGTGGACAACATATGCACCTCATCTATGATGAAAATCTTGAGTTTTGAGGTAGTTGGTTTGAATTGAGAATTCTCTATAATATTTTGTCTAACATTGTCTACGCCTGTATGACTAGCAGCATCTATTTCAATAACATCAATAGAGGTAGAGTTGGTTATTTCCTGACAAGATTGACAATTGTTACAAGGTTCGGCTGTAAACTCTTTTTTGTCTTTACAGTTCAAAGATTTGGCTAAAATACGGGCTGTTGTGGTTTTGCCAACACCACGAGGTCCTGTAAAAAGATAGGCATGAGAGACTTTGTCAGTTGTTATTTGGTTGATCAAAGTTTTTATAATATGTTCTTGATCTATTACATCTGAGAAGGTCTGTGGTCTGTATTTGTGGTATAAAGCCATAGGTGCTTTTGGTTATTTTGGTGTGGATTATTTATTTTTTTAGTTAGTCTATTATAGCTTATTTTTTGTCTGCTGTAAATTTTTTTGAATCGGGGACTTGCTTCCTTAGAAGGGAAGTGCTATAATGTACTACGTAATTAAGTAATTTATTATTAACATAAATATTATGCCTAGGAAAGTAAACCCAGCATTGCTTAAACCACTTAACCTTTCTCCAGAATTGGAAGCAGTGGTCGGACCTGGTCCAATGCCTCGTTCACAAGTTGTAAAAAAACTTTGGGAATATATCAAAGAAAAAAATCTTCAAAATCCTGCTAACAAAAGAAACATCTTCGCTGATGATTTGTTAATGCCTTTGTTTGGTAAAAAGGAAGTAACTATGTTTGAAATGACAAAACTTGTTTCACCACATATTACTGATCCAGATAAAAAAGTAGCTTAAACATTTAAAAACAAAAGACATCCAGTAGTGGGTGTCTTTTGTTTTTGTATATTTTTTAAAGAACTTCGAGATTGGAGTTGTTTCTTGTACGTTTTAGTTTTAAATTGCTGATATATTTACGGAGTGGAGTTTCTAGGTAGTGATAACTTAGACCAGATAGAATGAGTAAGACAAACAAAGGAATATAAAAATTTAGAGTGTTATTATTTATAGCAAAATGAGACATTATTTTTCGGGTAAATAAAAAAATAGGAATTTGAAGAATATAAACACCATAGCTAATATCACCTAAGAAAATAAGACTTTTGTGATTAAAGATTTTTTTTATCAGGCCTGTCGTCAGTGAAATAAGTAAAATAAGAGGTACAAATATTATAGCGAGTAGTCCATTGTGATAATTGAGATTAAAAGGATAAAGAATAGCTAGATAAAGTAGTATGGTTAAAATTAAGATATAAAAGTCATAATTTTTTTGTTTATTTATTAATTTTTTTACAAACCATAAACCTGCCAAGTTGCCAAGTAGAAATTCGTTCAAGTGGAGTAAAGGGAAATAAAAAATAAATTCATGACTATTTGAAGGAAAACCTGTATAAAATTTTGAATACAAAAACCAGTTTAAAAATATTTGGCTAACTAGCCATAAGGCTATAATTGGTAAGATTAGTTTTTTGTAGTTAACTTTTTGATATATTTTGTTATAAAGTAATGGGAATATTGAGTAAAAGAATAACTCTATAACCAGTGTCCAAGCAGCTGCATTGAGCTCTGTAGCGTGTCCAGGTAGCCAAGCTTGCAATAGAAGTAGTGAAATGAATAAAGAAGGCCAATTGATATATTTGTCTATAAAAACAAAATATACAAATGTAGCTATTATTGCTAAAAAATAAATAGGGTAAATACGGGCTAATCTTTTTTGGTAATAATGTAATACATTGATTTCTTTTTCTTTGCTGTAAGCTATTATCATGATAAAACCAGACAATAAAAAGAAGTAGCTAACACCTATATCAGCTTGTTTGAAAAAAGATAATAATGAAGAAAAATTGAAAGGAAAAACATCTTTACCATAATGAAAAATCACTATAGATATAGCGGCGATAAATCTAGTAAAGGTAATCTGATTGAGTTTCATTGTTTTATTTGCTAATAACATTTTCCATAGCACACCAATCACAATCATTTTCTTGTGGGATAAGTACTACGGCTTCATCATTTGGTTTGCCTTTGTAAAAAGTGACAGAAGCTGTTAGAACTTTGTATTTTTTATTTTCATGAAGGACATTCCAGAGTTGTCTTTCTTCATCAAATGATAAAATGCCAATGATTCTCTTACGAGAGATGGGACCTATTTGTTTGTAGATAAAGCGTCCATTTGGTGCAAAAGTAAGTTTCATGATATCACCTTCGACTAATTTGGATTTACTAGCATAATTTGGTGGAACAACGTATTCTTTGCTATCACTTCCAATCATTTTTTCACCATTGAAAACTCCTTCTAAAAAATTATCAGTGGATTCTATATTGGTATCAATAAACATTGTATCAAAAACAAGAGGTTTTGATACTGAAATAGGGGATGATAATGTAATTTTTTTTGATATAATATTTTCTTCAAATAAAGATAAAATATCATCAATTTGTTTTTTTAGACTGTTTAAGGAAATTTTTATATTTTCTATATCAAGATTTTTTTCAGTTGTTTTTATTTCTTCTTGATGTTCTCCAAAGATATCATCCTCTTGTACAATTGGTCTTACAGGTGTAAGGTTATTTATTTTTGTGATTGAGTTATCATCAAAAAGATCAGACATGTGGGTTGTCATGATATTGGAAAATTGGTCCATAGTTTTTTGTGTTTATGTTGGATTATTTTGGTTGGATACGAAATACGAAAGTTACGAAATTACGAAATTTTCGTATATTCGTACTTTTTGTATTTCGTATCCAGTTTGTTGTAAATTTGTTTGTTTTGTATTTTTTAATGTACTTTTTAGAGAGTAGCTTCTATCATATCGTCTTTGCTTTCACTTACACCTTGATCTAGTTTTGTTCTTTCCATGATTTCTGCTTCAGTAATACTTCTTTCACGTCCATATTTGAGACGAGAAAGTTGTTTGATAGCTTCAGCCATTTTTAGGTTGCCATCTTTTGGTGGATAGATGGACATATTGAAAGGTTTTGTTGGTTCATTATCAATGATTATCTTGGTGTTGGCTGTGAATTTTTCTACATTCATCAAGTCATAAGGTCCGAAAACTGGGGCCATTTCTTTGGCTAGGATATCCGCGTCGTCAGGACCTATACGATATAGACACATACTACCGACGTTACCAAGCACAGCATCTTTGATTTCAGCCTTTCCTTTGTCGTCTACAAGCTGATTTAGGTATTGATGAGCAATAATCAAGTCTAGACGATATTTACGGGCTTCAGATAAGATTGTAGCGATAGAATCAGTAATAAAGTTTTGAAACTCATCGATGTATAAATAGAAATCTTTACGTTCACTTTCTGGTAAGTCAGCTCTTCCCATAGCAGCCATTTGTAATTTGGAAACGATTATCAAGCCTATTAGTTTGGCATTGATTTCTCCAGTCTTACCTTTGGCAAGATTTACTATCAATATTTTTTGTTTGTCCATTATTTCGCGGACATTGAAACCAGATTTTTGTTGACCCATGATGTTGCGCATCATGTCATTTTCGACGAAACGTCCAACTTTGGAAATAAGATAACCAAGCATTTCTGATTTGTGAAAATCACTTGTCTTGGCCATTTCTTTTTCCCAAAAAGCACGCACCACTGGATCTTTTAATTTTTTCAAATATATTTTGACATAATCATCATCAGTAAACATGCGAGGAATGTCAATAATTGTTCCAGGATTTTCGATATCAGCCATTAGTGTCAACATGACATTACGCATTTGATGCTCGAACATCGGACCAATCATTTCTGGTGGAAAAAGTTTGTAAAAAATACTAATCATTTCTTGGACTACAAAATCTTTTTCATCTTCAGTACGAGCTTCAAGCATGTTGAGACCAATTGGATATTCAAAATCGGAAGGATTGAAAATAACAACATCATCAGCACGTTCCTTTGGTATATGAGATAAGACATATTCAGCGAAGTCACCATGAGGATCGACAACAGCAACACCTTTACCATCTATAATGTCTTGTACAGCCATGTTTTCAATCAAAACAGATTTACCACTACCAGATTTACCAACAACATAAAGATGTCTACGTCTGTCAGCATCTTTTAGGCGAACTTGATAATCATTGCCACGGTAAGGAATATGTCCCATTAAAATACCTTCTTTTGGTAGATTTGGTGGAGGAGGTGCTTTTCTGGCGCCGAGCCATTTGATATTTGGTGTTTCTGTAGAATGAAGAGGTAGGTGCCACAAACCAGCCATTTCCTCGGTATTTAATAAAATTCGTTTTTTTTCATTGAAACTACGATGTATAAAATCACTGATAATAGTTTTTTGGTTGCGTGGAACTTGAGCTTTTAAAGAATTGCCGTAACGATAAAGATTGTATTGTCCAAATGAACCTATAATATTATCTAAATTCATTTTTGCCAGTTCTTGATTGTCTGAACTACTAATTATTCTAATAGTAACATCCATACCACCTTTGGATAGTTTTTCTTCAATACCTTTCATCATTTCTTCTTCCATGCCGGATGATTGGTATTTGTTATCAAGTGTTTTATCTTTTGACAGATTTGCCTGGTCTTTTAAACCTGCTCCAATAAAGCTCATAACTTTGCCAAATGTTGTTTTTCTTGCTACATTTTCAAATTTTTTACCTTTTTTTACTTCGCGTACTATGTATATACCTTTTCTTCGCCATTTTTTATGAGCAGAGCGTACAACAAATTGAATACTGGCTGAACTATTTTGTTCATGGATTCGTGCTAAGACGTTCAAAATTGCAGACATAGGATCAGAATCCATTTTTTTGTAAGTTTTAAAAGGGAAAGCCGGATTGTTTGTGGCTGTAATGTAACTTCCAATAATAGAACTTTTTTCTGAAAAAATATTGTAATCAGTAATTTCTTCAATTTGTGCATAAGGATATTGAGCGTTGATTTGTTGTTCTATAAAAGATTTCATTTTTATGGGAATAGAAACATAAAAATTTATAAGATTATTGTGTATAACTATTTCAAAAGAAAAGTTATCATTACGTCCTTTGAACCAATGTAAAATTCCTCTTTGGGCTTTTTGACTAGCTAAAGAAGCAAAAATAGTCTCGGTAATTCCAATTTCTTCTTTTATTTGGTCTAGTCTGTCTTCATTATTGTTATTATTGCTGGCGCCTTCAGTTTTTTTCTCTTTTGGTACCATTATATGGAGAAGAGTATTATTGAAAGTGTGTCGTGTTTTGTAAGCTGCTCGTGTAAAAGAACGGATTATAAAAAAAATACCTAAAAATAACAATGGAAAGCTAGCTACAATGACAATGTTTAGTAATGAAGAATTGTTTGTGCTTGTAATATTTTGATTGGTATTACCAAGAGTTACAAATTGAAGAACAAGAAAATACATAAAGTTATTTATTGTTTGTAAATTTGTTTAGGCTTATTATTTTGTCAGCTTTTATCTTTGCTTCTTGCTCTAAGAAAAATTTGTTTATCCCAGGCAAAAACTTGAGCCATTCAAATAATAATTTAAAAATTTCTTTTATTTTTACATGAGTTTTTTTGAGAACTTGGCGTATTTTCCAAGCAGTTTGTTCTCCTTTTATTTTGAATTCTTGTTGTTGTAGAGGAGTTAGTTCTTTGTAAGCATCTTCAAGTCCATCTTCCATTACTTTTTCAATACGTAGAGTTATTTCATCTTTGACAATAGGAATTTGGGTATTTTTCTTTTTACTTTGTTTTAGTTTCTTTTTTAAAGTTTGAATTCTGGTATCTAGGTTTTGTTCTATTTCTACATGAGTTTCTGGATTTTGTTTTGCTTGTTCTATATTTTTTTGTTCAGGTATTTGTTCGTTTATTTCCGTTTTTGTAGTCTCTGGTTGAAAACCAACATAGTCAGGTTGTGTTTCCTGACTTGAAATATTATTTTGAGATTCTTGTGTGTTATTTAAGAAGTTTGGTTCGAAATTTTTTTCTTCTAAAGAATTTTTTTTGTTGTCTGGCGCCATATATAAATTTCCTAATTTTTTTTATGTAGATATTATAGCAAAAAAAACAAAAAAGAGCTATTTTATAAACAGCTCTTTTGTATAACTTGTGATTAACTTTAGATTTTATCCACTTTTTGTCCCTCAGCAGTATCCTCAAGTGTATAACCTAAGGCTTTTATAACATCACGAAGTCTGTCACTTTCTGACCAATTTTTGTTTTCACGAGCTTTTTGACGTTCATTTATAAGTTTTTGAATATCATCTGAAACTTCAACTTTTTTTTCTTTCACTTTATCTAAGTCTAATCCTAATACTTTGTCAAATTGCAAAATAGTTTCATAATCAATTTCTTCGTTTTTCAAAGCATCAAATATTAATGCCAATGAACCAGGCATATCTAAGTCATTATTTATTTTTTCTAAGAATTTTTCTTGTAATTTTGTAGTATCAATTTTTTTGCTTTCATTTTTCAATTTCAAAATTTTGCTTCTCAAATTTTCCAAACCAGTCTGAGCTGCTTCAAGAGCTTCAAAAGAAAAGCATAGTTGTTTGCGATAGTTAGTTTGAAGTAAGAAAAAACGATAGGCGAGTGGGTCTATTCCTTGCTCTTTTAATTTTTGTAGAGTGGTGAAATTGTCATTAGATTTACCCATTTTTTCATTATTTTTGAGTACAATAAATTCATTGTGCATCCAATAATTGACCCAAGGATGTTCACCAAAAGCAGCTTCTGATTGGGCAATTTCGTTGGTGTGATGTACTGGTATATGATCTATGCCACCACAGTGAATATCAAAATGTTGACCTAAATATTTGCTACTCATAGCACTACATTCTATATGCCAGCCTGGAAAACCCATTCTACCAAAAGCTTCCCATTCCATTTGTCTTTTTTCTTCCGGTTTAGAAAACTTCCAAAGAGCAAAATCATGAGAATTTTTCTTTTCACCAATTTCTACTCTGGAACCAGCTTCTAATTCTTGATTTTGCAAATTCGCCATTTCTCCATAAGCAGGGAATTTTGTGGTATCAAAATAAATACCATCACTTGTTTCGTAAGTAAAGCCTTTGTCTATCAGAGTTTGTACTAGTTCAATTTGTTCAGGAATATTGTCTGTTGCTTTGCACCAAGTGGTAGGGGATTCAATGTTTAGTTCTTTGAGATTTTTTTGGAAAGCTTGGGTGTAAAATTCAGCAATTTCCCAAGCAGTCTTGCCTTCACGTTTGGATCCTTTTTCCATTTTATCTTCGCCATTGTCGCCATCATCTGTAAGATGTCCGACATCTGTAATATTCATTACATGATTTACTTCATAATCATTGTATTGCAAAACACGTTTCAAAATATCTTCAAAAATATAACTACGCAAATTACCAATATGAGCATAATGATAAACAGTCGGACCGCAAGTATAGAGACCAACTTTTTTGTCAGTAATAGGTTTGAATTCTTCTAGTTTGTGAGTGAGTGTGTTGTAGAGGTGTAACATAGGATTGAAAGGCTGGAAACCTGCCTGCCGGCAGGCAGGAGCCAGAAATGCCGGAAAGGCTTAAAATATTATAATAGTGATCTAATTATAATCTAGTAAAAGTTTTTTGTAAATAAAAAAAACCTATTGTAGGCATTTTTTGTTTAGAGAGATTGTTGGAGGCCGAATCGAGTCTCATCCTATAAGGGAGAGTTAAACGATTGGGCCACCGAGTGAAGGAAAATGAGCCGCCAGACCGTAGGACAGGGAGGCCACTAGGGTTTGGCGGCTCAAGGGCCGTCGGGGGAAGTCTCATTTTTCCTTTTTTTAACTTGCAGATAATAAACCATATCTTGGCTTATTTGTCAAGTATTTTTGTATAAATAAAAAAATCCTCTAGTTTAGAGGAATTGAAATTGTGTGATTGTGGGTGCGTTTGGTCTCAAGTCTCAATTTTCCAAAAGGAAAAGAGTCTCAAGACCAAACGCTTTTGTGTAAGTAAAGACTAACGATTTTTTTCAACAGCCTCCCTGCTTAGTGGCGCAATTGAAAGAAAATCGTTAGTCTCATGTATTAAATGAACCATATATTAGTTGTGTTGTCAATTTTTTGTTGACTTTTTTTTATAATTTGGTATACCTTATATTGTCTCAAACATCTTGTAGTGTTTTTCACATCCCCCAATGTGAAAACTCTAGATGTTTTTTCACGGACTTGCAAAAGTTAGTGAAAAGTCACTATGTGTGGGGGTGATTGAGACGTCTTATCTTGAGGGGTGGTGTTTTCACAACACACCCCTTACTTCATTATTTTTATATATTTGCTTTTTTGCTTAATTTTGCGTATAATTTATTCATGACTTATTTGAATAACTTATTTTAAATAAAAATATGAAAATACTTTTACGTTGGCTTTTGAATGCTGGATCTTTACTGCTTATAGCTAATTATTTGCCAGGTATGGAACTGGGAGGTTGGTATTCAGCTTTAATTACTGTTATAGTTTTGGGTCTTATCAATGCACTCATTAGACCAATCATTTTCATTCTTTCTTTGCCTGTAAATATTTTGACTTTGGGACTTTTTACTTTTGTTATCAATGCTCTTATGTTTTGGTTTGCAGCAAGTATTGTCAAAGGTTTCAGTGTAGAAAATTTTAGTACGGCACTATTTGCTTCAATCTTATTTTCAATATTGAGTTTTGCTATTAGTCTGTTACTCAAAAAAGAAAATTAATTTTTCATGCAACTCACCCCTAACCCCTCTCTTGTAAAGAGAGGGGAAATTGTGTAAAAAATTTTGTTATGGATTCACAATTACAAGAAATAAAAAAGAGATGTAGAATATTGCGAATCAATCAAACTAGTTCTGAAGGTGTGTTGTGGAATTATTTGCGTAATCGAAGATTTTATAATTTGAAATTTTATCGTCAGTATCCTATAAAATTTATTTTTGATAAGAAAATAAATTATTTTATTGCAGATTTTTATTGTCATGAGAAAAAATTAATTATAGAAGTAGATGGAGGTATTCATGAATTTCAAAAAGAATATGATAATATACGTGAAAACGTTTTGAGAGGTCTAGGTATACAAATTATAAGATTTCGTAATGAAGAAGTAGAGAAAAATATCAATCAAATTTTATTACTTTTGAAAAATATAATTTAAATAAAAAATACTTTACTCTATGTTCCTCTCCCTTTTTAAGGGAGGGGTTAGGGGAGAGTTTAACTTAATTTATGAAAAACAACCTAAAAATAATTTCAGTAGGAGGCTCTATCATTATTCCAAAAACTGGTTTTGATATTAATTTTCTCAAAAAATTTCGCCAGATGATTTTGGACGAAGTCAAAAAAGGACAAAAATTTATTTTGATTATTGGTGGTGGAAGTACCGCTAGAGTTTATCAAGATGCTTTGAAAGAAACTGTAAAACTGAAAGATGTGGACTTGGACTGGATGGGAATTGGTGCGACAATTATCAATGCTAATTTTGTGAGACTAATGTTTGGCGAATTTGCTTACAAAGAAGTGGTGACTAATCCAACAAAAAAAATAAAAAGTAAACAAGCAATCATTGTGGCAGCTGGTTACAAACCTGGTTGTAGTACTGATTATGACGCTGTACTATTTGCCAAGACTTATGGTGCTAAGGAAATGTTGAACTTGTCAAATATTGAATATGTTTATGATAAAGATCCTAAAAAATTTCCTGATGCTAAAATAATTGAGAATATTGATTGGAAAACATTTCGCA
>MFRB01000012.1:0-4680 GCA_001783255.1 Candidatus Magasanikbacteria bacterium RIFOXYD12_FULL_33_17 | reverse complement strand
TATCAAAGGACAGCTTAAAAAGGGCTGTCTTTTTTTGGATCCTGCAGTTTTTTTTTCAATCTGTAGTTTGTAAATTGTACTTCAAACAAAACTTGATTTTTCTTTCAAAATGGCTTAAGATTAGTTTGTAAGTTACTTGTTTAGACTGAATTTAGAATCATTTGTGAGTATTTTTAATTAAAATAATTTAGATTTAAGAAACCTGTCTGCCGACAGGTAGAGATCCCCCTCCACCTACGCTCTTGTTTCACAGAGCTTCGGAGGATCGGGATGGAATTGTCCCTATGTCCGATATAAACCTAATCAAAGAAAAAATAGACGTGGTGGACCTCATAGGTGAGTATGTTCAGCTGAAACCGGCTGGCATCAATCACAAAGGACTATGTCCTTTTCACCATGAAAAAAGTCCATCCTTTATGGTCAATCGCGAACGACAAAGTTGGCATTGTTTTGGTTGCGCCAAGGGTGGTGATATCTTCACTTTTGTGCAAGAAATAGAAGGTATGGAATTCAGAGAAGCTCTAAAATATTTGGCTGACAAAGCTGGAGTACAATTGACTAATACTTTTCAAAATCAAGCAGAAACAAGTCAAAAAAATAGATTGAAAGAAATAAACAAAGATGCTTCTCATTTTTTCTATAATTTTTTATTAAAAATGCCAGCCTCCAAAGATGCTCGTGATTATTTGCAAAATAGGGGATTGATTCAAGAAACAATTGACAATTGGCAAATTGGTTTTGTACCAGAACAATGGGATTTGCTGACACAATATTTATTGAAAAAAGGTCATAGTATTGATGATCTTGTTGTTTCAGGTTTGACAATCAAACGTGACAATGCCAATGCACAAACTTATCAAGGTTTTTATGACAGATTTCGTGGTCGTATTATGTTTCCGATTTGGGATGTACACGATGGAGTAGTTGGTTTTACTGGGCGTGTTTTGGTCGAGACTGAAAAAAGTGGTGGTAAATATGTCAATACTCCACAAACTCCACTTTTTGATAAATCTCGTGTTGTTTTTGCTCTTAATAAAGCTAAAAAAGAGATTAAGGTCAAAGATTTAGTTGTACTTGTCGAAGGACAAATGGATGTGATAGCTTGTCATCAAGCTGGTATGAACAATGTGGTCGCTACCAGTGGTACAGCTTTGACAAGTGAACAAATAAAACTTTTGAAGAGATATAGCAATAATATTAGTATGGCCTTTGATGCGGACAATGCTGGTGAAAAAGCGGCTCGTCGTGGTATTGAACTTGCGATTGCTCAAGGTATCAATGTGAAAATCATTCAAATTCCTGAAGGTGCAGGAAAAGATCCAGATGAGTGTATCAAAAAAAATAAAGAAGTCTGGTTTGAAGCTGTCAAAAATGCTAATGAAGTTATGGATTGGTATTTTGAGCGAGCTTTTTTTGGGAAAGATATTCATAATCCTAAAGATAAACAAGATATTTCATTTGAATTGTTGAATATAATTCAACATATTCCATATCCTGTAGTACTTGATCATTGGTTGCAAGAACTTAGTCATCGTCTTTTAACAGATATTGATGTATTGCGTAAGGAATTAGATCGCATTAGAAAAGAAGAAAAAAAGTCTCCAGAAGCTAGAATTGTCAATCAAAAAGAAGAAAAAAAGGTAGTAAATTTGCCTCCAACGCGTTTGGATAGCTTGGTAGAAAGATTCTTATCTTTGTATTTGCGTTTTTCAGCGGATGTACAAGGTATTAGTAATCTTTTTTCAATAGATTTATCGCTATCCACAGGTAAATATTCTGCTCTTTACGAAAAGCTAAAAACCATGTATAATAGCAACAATAATGACATCACACATGTCAGAGAAATTTTTTCAACTGAAAATCAAGAAAATATTGTAGATGTTCTTCTTATGCAAGGCGAGAAGGATTTTTTTGGCTTTACAGGAGTTGAAGGTAAAAAAGATTTACAAGATTTGTCAAAAATTGTTAGAGAAGAGTGGCTTAAACAAGAAAGAAACAGAATCCAAAATGAGATGATAAAAGCTGAGGGTGATGGAAATAATGATAAGATAAATGAGTTGATGAAGTATTTTCAGACACTTAAGTAGTCTTTAATTTATAAATTTAAAATTATTCACCTTGTTCCATTTTAAAATATTGGAACTAACTTTAACCCCATGCCACGCGGCAAAAAGAGTACAATTAAATTAGCAAAAACCAAAGTAAGTAAAAAGGTTGTTGCGACCATCAAAAAAACTGTTAAAAAAACAGTTCCCAAATTAGCTAAAAAAACCACAGCTAAGGCTAAGGTTTTCAAAGCAAATACAATTACCCGAAAAAATACTACTAAGCGGGTTGTAAAAAATACACAAATAGTTAAGTCAAAAAAAACAAGTTCAAAACCGTTTAAACCGGCTCACCAAAATGTGAGACGACCGTCTGATCATCTTAAAAAACCTAGCGTCAAACTTGACAAATCACAATTTGACAAGAATTTTGACATACCTACAGAAGATCAAATCTCTAAACTTGTAAAAAAAGGACGTGAAAGAGGATTTTTGACAGAACATGAAATCCTTATACTTTTTTCTAGACTTGAGCAATACTTAGATGTTTATGAATCTTTCTTAGATTTGGTAGACAAAAATAGTGTTTCTGTTATAGAAGTACAGCAAGGTGGTTTGTTGGGAAAGACTTACAATGATCAACGTGATGATGTTATGACAGGTCTTCAAGGTGATCAGCCTGATGTCGCTTCTGGTTTGTCTTTTGATTTGGGAAATATTTCTCAAGATTCTATCCAAATGTATTTGCGTGAAATCGGTAAAGTGCCACTTCTTACAGCTGATGAAGAAGTCAGTCTTGCCAAACGTCGTGAAAGAGGGGACAAAAATGCTGAACGAAAAATGATTGAAGCTAATTTGCGTTTAGTTGTTTCTATTGCTAAAAAATTCGTTGGTAAATCATTGTCCATGCTTGATCTAATTCAAGAAGGAAATATTGGTCTTTTCCGTGCTGTGAAAAAATTTGATTATCGCAAAGGTTACAAATTTTCTACTTATGCCACTTGGTGGATAAGACAAGCTATCACTCGTGCTTTGGCTGACCATTCTCGTACTATTCGTATTCCTGTTCACATGGTCGAGACCATCAATAGATTGCAACAAGTTTCTCGTCATTTGCTTCAAGACTTGGGTCGTGATCCAACTCCAGAAGAAATTGCTGCTGAAATGGGTGAGGAAGTAGAAAAAGTAAAACATATTATCAAAATTTCTCAAGACACGGTATCACTTGAAACTTCAGTTGGTGACGATGATGACGACGACACATCTTTGGCAGATTTTATCAAAGACGTGAAAAGTGTCAGTCCATCTCAAGCAGCTGGTGTGGAGCTTCTCAAAGATTATATCAAAGAGGCCGTCAAAGATCTTTCTCCTCGTGAGAAAAAAATTCTTGAAATGCGTTTTGGTTTAGACGATGGTGTCACTCATACTTTGGAAGAAGTTGGTAAAGAATTTGGTGTTACTCGTGAGCGTATTCGTCAGATTGAATCAAAAGCACTTGACAAGATTAAGGATTTTGATGTGATTAAGAAGTTGCGTGACTATTAATCGCGTATCGTGTAACACATAACACGTAACAAATTTAAAAAAACAATCCTGATATTAAATCGGGATTTTTTTTGTTGTAAAAAAATAAAGTGGATAAATAAAAAAGTGGGATGATATGTGATGGATAGTTCCCCCTCCTATTAGCGGTAGTGCATACAATTTGAATAAAATGGTGTAAGGTAAGTAATGTATGCAAAAATAAAAAACACTAACCTTACTGCATCTAAGATGCATGCACTTATCACTGAATGGTGTTATTCCATACCTTCAGCAGTCTGTGCAAAAAAGTTAAACTTGACTCGTCGAACCACAGATTTGTGGTATAAACGGATTCAAGAATTAATCCTTCAACTACCTCCGCCACCTCTGTTTACAGGAGCGGTGGAAGTAGATGAAAGTTATTTTGGTAAAAAACCATTTGGTATGAAAGGTACTGGAATGGTAGGTAAAGTCCCTTTTTTCGGTATTCGCTCCAGGGAAACCGGTTTAGTCTGGGTCACAACAATGAATGTTGAACCACGTCAAGAAACCATAATTCCTATTATTCAAAAAATGGTTTCTCCTGGTACAACTATCTACTCTGATGGCTTTGGTGCTTATGCACCACTTAAATCACTCGGCTACAAACATAGAGTTGTCTACCATGCTCATGTCTATGTTACTGACAAAAGTGTCTATACTAATGGAATTGAATCATTCTGGAGGTATCTTAGATATTTCTTTCGTAGCAAGAGAACTATAAGTAAAAATCTTTACAAACCATACCTTTTAGAAGCGGTTTTTAGGTTCAACACTCGACCTGTGACAAATCTTCGCAAGGTTGTGCGTAATTTTCTTGATTTTAATTAAAATTACTGTACACTACCGCTAGTAGGGGGAGTTAGAGGGGGTCTTTAGCAAGATAAAACGTTTTATTATACTCTAGACCTCCCCTAACCCCTCCTAGTAGGAGGGGAATTGTACAACATTTTTGACAAACTTTATACACAAGTCTCTAACAAAAAACCAGCTACTTTGATCTGTACCCCGTTTAGTGGACACGTATAAAAAACAACTTTAAAAGGTAATGGTTAATAAATGATCTCTGTAT
>MFRB01000011.1 GCA_001783255.1 Candidatus Magasanikbacteria bacterium RIFOXYD12_FULL_33_17 | reverse complement strand
TTAACTATTCTGAGCCATCTCGGGGATTCGAACCCCGGACCGACGGTTTACAAAACCGTAGCTCTACCAGCTGAGCTAAGATGGCATATAATAATTGCTCTACCTCCCGATTAAATCGGGAAAGATGGCATGTATGCTCTACCTCCCGACCAAGTCGGAAAATATGGCACGTTTTAATTAATAATTAGTAATTATTAATTTACAAATTGTGAATTTTTTAAAGAACTAATTTTTTCTGCCCGAATATTATAACACTAATCTTTTATCTCGTCAATCCTTTGTCTGAATATCTCTAATTTTTGATTATCAGGATTTATCATACGTAATTGTTTATAGCCTTCTTCAGCCAAATCTTTACGCTTGAGTATTATACTAGTTTCTATAAAATTGTCAACATATCGAGGATTCTGTGGTTCAATGTCCAAAGCCTGTTGTATAGCTTCTAAAGCTGTTTCATAATGTTTCAAATAAAAAAGCAAATCATGAATTTTCAAAAATCTTTCTGGATTATTTGGATTGGTAAGAACAGCTTGTTGATAATAACCTACAGCTGTTTCTTTGTTACCTTCTTCCTCATAAATCTCGCCAAGTTTTACATTGGCGTCTTCATCATCTGGATCAAGTTGCAAAAGAAAATTATAAGTTTCTTTTGCTTCTGTTACTTGATTTTGAGCATAATAAACAGCAGCCAAACCACGGTAAGCTTCTTTGTTTTTTGAATCATATTTGAGTGAAGCCAAAAACTTTTTTTCTGCGGTAGGATAATCTTCTTGTTCCAAATCATTTTGAGCATCTTTTACCAAACCTTTGGAAGTAATTACTTTTTCTTTTGTAACACTATAGCCTTCAGTAATATCATGTTTATCACCAGCTTTTCTTTCTACTTTACCAACTAAGATACGAAAAGCTAATTGAATTTTTTTTAATAATTTTACAAAAGGAGTAAGTTTATTTTTGAAATTAGCATAGTATTGTTTTTCTCGTTGCTCTGATTTACGCATTATAATTCTATTTTTACTACGTGCAGTTTTTATTTCTGGCAAAGTTTCAACATCCAAAAGCAATAACTGTGGATATTTACGCACAATCACAAAAATTATTACTACCAAAGATAATATAATAAGAATAAATGGTAAAATATTTAACATAAAAACTATTTCAAAACATTTTTAATAATGTCTGTAAAATTATCTAACTTAGCAGAAGCACCACCTACAAGCACTCCATCTATAATATCTTCACTAAAATATGATAACACATTATTTTCATCTACACTACCCCCATAAAGTACAGGTACCATATTTTGGCTATACTTAGCTATTTCTAATTTGATAAAATCAATTCTATCAATAGCGTCGGCTGGCAAACAAGCATTACCTGTACCAATAGCCCAAACAGGTTCATAAGCTACTAAGATTTGACCTTGGGCAAAGTTCAAACCTTCAAACGCACGCAAAATTTGTTTGGCCAGACGATATCTAGCTTTGTCATTGTTTCTATCTTGTTCAGTTTCTCCAATACAAACGACAGTTTTCAAACCAGCATCCAAATAACTTTCTATTTTTGCACGAACATCTTTGTTTGTTTCACCAAAAATATGACGACGTTCTGAATGTCCAGCCAAAGCATAAGTACAACCAATATTTTTGTACATCTCAGCTGAAATCATACCAGTATAAGCACCATGTGAAGGATGACCCGCATCTTGCGCGCCTGTTTTGAAATTTGTGTTTTGCAAAATGTCTGTAACATCTTTCATTGTCAAAGCCGTTGGAAAAACTGCAATCTCAACATTTTCATTTTTAAGATTTTCTTTAACTAAAGAATTAGCCAAATCCACAGATTGCTTATAATCAAGATACATTTTCCAGTTACCAAATATGTATTTCATATGTTCAAAATTTAAATTTACTAAAAAGTTAATCTTTAAAAATGACGCGTAACCCATAGCGCGTATCGCATACTGATTTGATATGTGTTATGCGATATGTGATATGCAAAAATTAAAATTTAATATCTTTCTTCTCAACATTTCCAATAATCGCTACTCTCATCTGATTCCACTTAAATACTTCTCTTGCTACCTTTATTATATCCTCATTGGTAATTTTTTCAATCTTTTGCAATCTTTCC
>MFRB01000010.1:28154-30813 GCA_001783255.1 Candidatus Magasanikbacteria bacterium RIFOXYD12_FULL_33_17 | reverse complement strand
CATCATTGACAGTACTGATATTTGTCCAGGTAAGACCTGATTGTTTTATTTGTTTGACTGACATGTTTTTTGATATTATTTAGTATCCAATTTTTATGTATTTAATTATACTATTCGCTAGGTAGATTTACTGTGATAGATAAATAGTCAGTATATTTTGTTTCTGGACTATCTATTGTGTAGACGACACCATCTACGTGCTCATCTTTTGCTGAAAAAACAAATTCTTTGATATTTTTGTTGTGACTTTCTTGTTCTATTTCAAATCCTTTTTTCTTTAATTCTGTTTGATAATATTCCAGTAAGAAATCTTGCGTTGCATCAAGTTCAATCCATTCTATTTTGTAGGTATCTCTTTCATCAGATAAAGGTTTTTGCATAAAAGCAATTAGTTTATCTATGTTGGTCATTTCTTCATTTTCGGGTTTTGTTCTTGGAATATATTTGAAGTCTTTATCAAAATAAATAATGAAAGGTGATAATACTAATTTTGGTAAAAAAGCAGCTCTTTCTATCTTTTTACTTTTTTCTTTACCAGAAGTTTGTGTAATTTTTTCGACATTACTTGCATCATAAATATGAATTTTTGTTGTAAAACTTTCTGGTAAATCCTTCAATTCTTTGGTGCTTGGACCAAAAGCAAACTTCAATAGTAATATAGAAATTATAAAAAGTATCGTAAAACAACCACAACCGCCAGCACAGGTAGATTTTAGACAAGATCTTTGCTTACTAAGTTCTTCGATTGGAGGTTCTTTTATTTTGATTTTATCGATTTCTTGACGCATATTTGTTGTGAGCATTATAGCAAAAAATCCTTGATTTGTATAGTAGCTTTTATTTTGGTATTATTATAATAGTTTCTTAGGATACGAAATACGAAAGTTACGAAATTACGAAATTTTCGTATGTTCGTACTTTTCGTATTTCGTATCCATAAATAACAAAATTATGAAAATACATTTTAGTGGAGCCGACGAGGGCGTTACAGGTTCTTGTCATCTTTTGGACACGGGCAAAATGAAGATACTCATTGATTGCGGGATGTTTCAGGGTGGAGATTTTAATGAGGGTCGTAATCATGATGAGTTTCCTTTTGACCCAAAAACTATTGATGTTTTACTGGTCACTCATGGGCATCTAGATCATATTGGACGTATTCCAAAATTGGTCAAAGAAGGTTTTGGGGGAAAAATTTATGCTACTAAAGCTACTTGTGATATTATGCCACTTATTTGGTATGATGCTTACAATATTATGTCTTATGATAATCGTAAATTTGGTTATCCAATATTGTTTGAAGAAACAGATATTGCCGAAGCTCAAGCTCTTTGTCATGGTCTAGACTATCATGAAGAATTAAATTTGGGTCATGGTGTCAAAGCAATTTGGAAAGATGCTGGACATATTTTTGGTTCAGCCTTTATCGAAATTACCGTTGATGGTAAAAAAATTGCTTTTTCTGGTGATATTGGCAACGAAAATGTGCCAATTTTGAAAGATACTGAAAGTTTGAGTTCTGATGTGGACTTCGTTGTTTGTGAATCTACTTATGGTGATCGTATCCACGAGAGTGTTGATGTCAGAAAAAGTATTATTGCCAA
Organism: Candidatus Magasanikbacteria bacterium RIFOXYD12_FULL_33_17; assembly: GCA_001783255.1. Lineage (GTDB taxonomy): Bacteria > Patescibacteriota > Patescibacteriia > Magasanikbacterales > UBA922 > UBA1557. The sequence continues at coordinate 29,209 of MFRB01000010.1, read as the reverse complement.
TTTGCTAAAAGAAGGTGCTGGGAAAGGTGGTACTATCATGGTTCCTGCTTTTTCTCTTGAACGAACTCAAGAATTTTTGTATGAATTGAATGAGCTTAGTGAATATGATCACAATTTGCCACATATTCCTATTTTTTTGGATAGTCCTTTGGCAATAGATGCTACCAAAGTTTACAAAAAGTATAATGAATATTATGATGATAATGCCAAAAAATTGTATAAAGAGGGTGATGATTTCTTAAATTTTCCACAACTTCAAGTCACTTATAGTAAACGTGAATCTCAAAAAATAAATCATGTTATTGGTGCAAAAATGGTAATTGCTGGTGCAGGAATGATGAATGGTGGTAGAATATTGCATCATGCTATCAGGTATTTGTCAGATCCACACTCTACTCTTATTATCGTTGGTTATCAGGCACATGGTACTTTGGGTAGAAGATTGTATGATGGTGAAAAGAGAGTGAACGTGATGGGTGAATATATTGATGTGAAGTGTACTATCAAGGCTATTGGTGCGCTGTCAGCTCATGGTGATCAAGTCAAATTATTGAAGTGGCTCGGCACTGGAAAAAAAGTCAAAAAAGTTTTTTGTGTGCATGGTGAAGGTAAGGCTTTGACTACTTTTGCAGATAAAATAAAAAGTGATTTGAAAAAAGAAGCTCATATTGCTAAGTATGATGAGGTGGTGGAGGTGTAAAAGGCCTGAAAGGCACAAAAAGCTTAAAATGCTTAAAAGGCAATCTTTATATTAAAAGATTGCTTTTTTATTTGATTTTTATCTAAATTTAAGTTAATATTAGTTTATTAAAAGCCTTTTTGGCTTTTCTGGCCTTTCAAGCTTTTTTTATGCAATTCAAACTAAAATCCTCCTACAAACCCGCCGGTTCGCAACCCGAAGCTATCAAAGAGCTTGTTTTAGGTTTGGACAAAGATTACAAAAATCAAACATTACTTGGTGTGACAGGATCTGGCAAAACTTTCACAGTTGCCAACGTGATTGAAAAAGTGCAGATGCCGACTCTTGTCATTGCTCACAACAAGACTTTGGCAGC
>MFRB01000010.1:13182-28119 GCA_001783255.1 Candidatus Magasanikbacteria bacterium RIFOXYD12_FULL_33_17 | reverse complement strand
CTCACAACAAGACTTTGGCAGCTCAGCTTTGTAATGAATTTCGTGAATTTTTCCCGAACAATGCGGTAGAATATTTTGTGTCATATTATGATTATTATCAGCCAGAAGCTTACATGCCAGGTAGTGATACTTATATTGAAAAAGAAGCTCAGATAAATGAAGAAATAGATAGACTTCGCCATGCTTGCACCCAAGCTTTGATTACTCGCAATGACGTGATTGTCGTCGCTTCAGTTTCGGCTATTTACAATCTTGGCAATCCTCTCGATTATGAAAAAACTGTTTTGCATCTTGAAGTCGGACAAAGTCTAGATAGACGAGGTATGCTCGAAAAACTTATTTCTATGCAGTTTGACCGCAATGACACAGAGTTAAAACGCGGACAATTTCGTATGCGTGGGCAAGTTTTTGAGATTATGCCAGTCAATGAAGAATTGATTTATCGTTTTGAGATTAGTGATAAGATTGATTTGATAGAAATTGTGGATCCAATTACACGCAATGTGAAAGCGAATAGTAATGATGCTTGGTTTTTTCCAGCCAAACATTATGTGATAAATGAAGAAGAACAAAATCAGGCTTTTCAAACTATTTCGAGTGAACTCGAAGACAGATTGAATACTTTCAAAAAACAAGGCAAAGCTCTTGAATATGAAAGATTGAAACGTAAAGTAAAATATGATTTGGAAATGATCAAAGAAGTTGGTTATTGTAATGGTATTGAAAATTATTCTCGTCATTTCGACGGACGCAAAGAAGGGGAGCCGGCTTTTACATTGATTGATTATTTCAAATATGCAGCCGGGACCTCACCCGCTGGGACTGCGTCGTCCCAGTCGACCTCTCCTAATAGGAGAGGTGTTGACGTTGCCAAAAACAAGGGCTTTCTCACTATTATAGATGAATCACACGTCACTCTCCCACAAATTCGTGGTATGTATGCAGGTGACCGTGCTCGTAAAGAAAATCTGGTAGAGCATGGTTTCCGTTTGCCAAGTGCGCTAGACAATCGTCCTTTGATGTTCGATGAGTTTAGTCAAAGAATTCAAAAAACTATTTTTGTGTCAGCTACACCTTCTGTTTTTGAGATTGAACAAAGTGGTCAGGTCGTCGAACAAATTGTCCGTCCGACTGGTCTTATTGATCCTGAAATTGTTATTTGTCCGGTGACTGGTGGTAAGGTTCTCCCCCTAGTAGGGGGAGTTAGAGGGGGTCTGCAAGCAAATAAAAACGTTGTATCTTACGATGAACCCCACCCAACCTCCCCTACGAGGGGAGGAGTTTCTCGGTCTCAAATTGATGACGTCATCGAGCGTATTCAAGATAGAGTTAAGAAAGGAGAACGTGCTTTGGTTACGACACTGACCAAACGTATGGCCGAAGATTTGTCAGATTATCTAAAAGAACAAAAAATAAAAGTAGAATATTTGCATAGTGATATCAAGACTATAGAGCGTATTGATATTATTACCAAACTGCGTAAAGGTGAGATAGATGTCATCGTCGGTGTCAATTTGCTTCGTGAAGGTCTAGACATTCCAGAAGTTTCACTTGTAGCTATTCTTGATGCTGACAAAGAAGGTTTCCTTCGTAATGAGACTAGTCTAGTACAGACGATTGGTCGTGCTGCCCGCAATGTCAATGGGCAAGTAGTAATGTATGCCGATGAGATGACGAAATCGATTGATAGGGCTGTTTCTGAGACCAAGAGACGTCGTGAGATTCAGCTTGCTTACAACAAAGAGCACAACATCACTCCAAAAACTATTGAGAAAAATATTAGAAATATTCTAGAAGAATTTGGGTTGACTAGTACTAGTGTCAAAAATACTAAAACAAAAATAAATCGTAGAGGTGGTAGTATTTTGAATCTTGATATCATGGGCGATGCTAGACCTCTCAAAGAGATTATCAAAGAAAAAGAATTCAAGATGCGGGAAGCGGCGACTAAACTTGAATTTGAGTTGGCTGCGATTTTGAGGGATGAAGTGAGGGAGTTGAAGGCGAGAGAGAAAACGGGGAAGAGTCAAAAGTCTGTAAAGTCTATAAAGTCGAAAGTAAAAAAGTCTAAGTAATTTTAAAAATGAAATATATGGATGTAACGAGTACATTAATACAAGGTGTGGATCCTTATCAAATAATGTTAAGTAATTATGCTGATATATTAGAAAAAACTAATCAGCAACTTAATTTGTGGACTAATCCTTATGGTTTGATGATTGGTTTGTTAGCAATAATAATTGCAATAGTAGCAATTGTTGTTTCATTTTTGCTGTGGAAGAATAGTAGCGATCAAAAGAAAAGAAGTGAAGAGTTTTTCAAAAAACAAGAAGAAAATATTGAAGCACAAATGGGAATAATAAAAGAAAGAAGTGAAAAAGAAAATGAACTTTCAAAACAAAGAGAAAAAAGAGCTAAAGAATATGAAGATTCTTTCAATAAATTAATTGCAGAATATAAAACTAAATTACGAGGTGTGGATAAAGAAAATAAAAAAGAAATAGAGAGGTTAGAGAAAAATATTGATGAATTAAACAAAAATAAATTATCTCTTAGTTCATATACAATTCCTGAAGCAATGTCAGATATAGGTTCTTTGTATGGTGTTTATGGTCTGAATGACCCTATCAAATCAATGATTTGTTTTGGATGTGGTAAAGGATTTCAATATAAAGATCAAAATAATACAGCCACAATGATTACTGGGGGCTATGGCACTAAAAAGAAAGTTTTTTGTCCACACTGTGGAGCTGAAAATTATGTATCTTAATTAAAAAATATTAAAATAAAAAAACCGAGCTAATCACTCGGTTTTGTTTTTATGTTTTAATGTTCTTGTGTTTTTATGAAAAATTTTATTTTTTCAAAGCATCTTTCAATCCTTTTCCTGCTTTAAACTTTGGTACAGTCACAGAAGGGATTTGAATTTTTTCTGTTGGATTTTGTGGATTGACACCAACACGTCCAGCACGTACTTTGGCACTAAAGGCACCAAAACCAGATATTGTTACTTCGTCACCGGATTTTAATGTAGCTACTGTAATTTCCACAAAAGCTGCCAACATGTTTTCAGCTTCTTTTTTTGAGACGCCTACTTTTTCAGCAATCTTTTGAGCGAGAACTGCTTTGTTCATATTTTTTTGTATTATCCCTGTATGTCCAGGGTGAGTTACTTGTATGCCCATATTGTATAATATTTAAGAAAAAGTGTCAATAGAGCCAAAAGACGTTACTAAAAAATGAACATTGCAGAAAAGTTGTGAAATTTAGTTTTTAAATAATAATTGTCCCATTGTCACATTGTTCCATTGTGGTTTTTATTTTGTCAGTGGGGCAATGAGACAATGGGACAATAAAAAACCGAAGTTATTTCTTCGGTTTTTCTTTTTAAAGATAAATTTTATTCAACTAAAACGTTTTAACGTGCGTATTCAACTACACGAGATTCACGAATCACATTGACTTTGATTTCACCAGGATATTGATGTTCGTTTTCGATTTTACGAGCGATATCTTTGGCTAGGTTGAAAGCTGAATAATCATCTACTTCTTCTGATTTTACAAAGACACGAACTTCACGACCAGCTTGGATAGCATAGACTTTGTCTACACCACTGAAACTAGAAGCAGTTTTCTCAAGTTCTTCAAGACGAAGAACATATTGTTCATAAGAATCACGACGAGCACCGACACGTGAGCCAGAGATGGCATCAGCTGCTTTGACAATTTGAGTGATAATTCTTTCTGGCTTATCATCATGGTGATGACCAGCAGCCAGTTGGATTTCTTCATGAAGACCAAATTTTTTCAAAATCATTTCACCGATTTCAGGATGTCCACCTTGAGTTTCTTGGTCAACAGATTTACCAATATCGTGGAAGAAACCTGCCTTACGAGCCATCACTGGATCTACGCCAAGTTCTTCAGCGATAAGAGCTGATAATTGAGCTACTTCTGTAGAATGATTGATGATGTTTTGTCCGTAACTTGTACGGTATTTTAGACGACCAACGATAGAAACAAGTTTTGGATCAATACCTGTGATACCAAGTTTGTATAGTACTTCTTCACCAGCTTTTTTGATATCTAGTGCCAATTCTTTTTTGGCTTCTAGAATGAATTCTTCAATTCTAGCAGGTTGGATACGTCCATCTTTGATAAGTTTTTCAAGAGCCAATTGACAAACACGACGACGGATAGGGGAGAAACCTGAGATAAGGATGACGCCAGGTGTATCGTCGATGACGAGTTCACAACCTGTCATTTTTTCAATAGTTTTGATATTGCGTCCATCTTTTCCGATGATACGTCCCTTCATTTCATCACTAGGTATGACTACTGCTGTAGAAGTCGTTTCACTAGAATGATCAGAAGCACAACGTTGAATAGCATCTATGACTATTTCACGAGCTTTGTTTTCATAAGTTTCACTATGATCATGTTCTACTTTTAGAACTCTACTATATAGTTCTTCAGAAGAATCTTTTTCTATTTTTTGAAAAAGTATTTCTTTAGCTTCTTCCACAGATAATTTGGCTACTTGTTCCAATTTTTCTGCTGTTTGAACTCTTAAATTTTCTATTTTTTCTTTTATTTTTTGGACTTCTTCTACTTTTTCTTGTAAATGAGTTTTTTTGTCTTCGAATTCCATTAATTTCTTGTCGAACATGTTTTCACGTTGTTCAAGACGTTTTTGTGTTTGACTGATTTCACCACGTCTGTCATTTTCGTCCTTTTTGGCTTCATCAATGATTTTGATGGCTCTTTCTTTGGCTTGAAGTAATACTTCTTGCTCTTTTTGTTTTGCTTCTGTAAGCATTTTTTCTGCTATAGCCTCAATAGAGTTTGCTTTAGCTTGGGCTGTCTGTTTGCGAATGAAATAACCAAGACCCACGCCGACGCCCACACCGGCAAGAATCCCTATTAATAATAATACTTCTGACATATTTTTTTGCTTAATCTCGAAGTTTAGAGAGACTTGCCTGCCGGCAGGCAGGGATCTGTAGACTCTGTGCACTTCGTAATTTTATTTATACTTTTTTAATTAATTAATCTTAATGTAAATATGTTTTCAAGGCTAAAGCCTTGAGTTACATAAAACAAAAAAATCTCTCAACTACAGAGATTGGCAGAAATTTTGATATTTTTTTGGCTAAATTTAGCCTATATAGAAATAATTACCTAAAATCAAGGCAATTTAAGAAGATTGTATAGTTTTGCTTTTTTCGGAAGTTTTTACAAACATAATTTGATAATAAAAGACATTTTTTCGCTAAACTAACTTTATTTCTTATATCAACGTTTTTGTCAATTTCTGTAGTTCGTTTACTAATAAATAATAGCACAGTAGTATGTTTTTGTCAATCACTTTTTTTATCTGTTTTTTGCTTGAGTAGCTGTGGATAATTTTTCATATTTCATTGTCCCACTGACCAATTGTCCCATTGTGGTTTTCAGTTTGTCAGTGGGGCAATGGAACAATGGTTCTATTTTTGACTAAATTTCCTTTACTTTTTTTGCATCTTCAACATTGTATTCACCAATCCTCGTTCTTCTCAGTTCTTCGCAATACGCCCCACAACCAAGAGTTTCACCAATATCTTGGGCTAGCTGGCGAATATAGGTACCGGTAGAGCATTTGACTTCTATTTTCAATTTTGGATATTCATAGTCAATAAGTTTGATATCATAAATCTCAATATCATTGGCTTGTCTTTCTACTTCTATACCTTGTCTGGCTAATTCATAGAGTCTTTGCCCTTGAATTTTTTTGGCAGAGTACATGGGTGGTATTTGTTGTTGTTTGCCCAAAAATTTTTTTAGAACAGTTTCAATTTGTTCTAAATCAATACTATTTAAAAAATTGGTGCTTTTTATAGTTCCTTCTGTATCTTGCGTATCTGAAATTTCACCAAGTTTTAGTGTGGCTTCGTAAGTTTTGTTTAGATTTTTGAATTCGTCTAGTCTGACTGTAGCTTCTTTGCCTACTCCAACAATAAGTAATCCTGTGGCAAAAGGATCGAGTGTGCCAGCATGACCAACTTTCAAATTTTTTATTCCTTTTTCTTTTTTGAATCTACCACGAAGAAAGGCCACCACATCATTGCTGGTCCAAGTAGCTTCTTTGTCAATTAATAGAAAATTACCATTCATAAAATAAAAGCATTTTGAGCTTTTTAAGCCTTTTAGGTTTTTCTAGCTTTTATGGTATAATATGTCAATATGGAAGAAAAATCAAGACAAGTTATGGGTTGGGGTAAAGCATCAGAAAATGGTATTGCTGAATTTTGGGATGCAAGACCTATTTTTTTGGGTGAGCAAGTTACTTTTTTGGACAAAGTAAAATTAGTATTTTTCCCAAAAAAGATTTTACTTTACAATTGGATTAGAAAAGCTTTGTCTGAAAAAAGAAAAGAAAATAAAATGACTGGCAAATTTTCCAAATTGCGTATTCTTGATGTAGGTTGTGGTACTGGTGCTAGTGTAATTGAAATGAAAAAACTTTGGGGAAAAGAAGTCGAAGTTTATGGTATTGATGTGATAAATCTGGAAGTAGAATTAGCCAAAGAAAGAATCAAAGAATATGGTGTTTGGGCTGATCTATCTTATTATGAGGGAACTTTGTTACCTTTCAAAAATAATTTTTTTGATGTAGTCTTTACTTCCGATGTTTTGGGTCATGTTGAGGATGTACCAAATTGGCTTGAAGAATTACAACGTGTTTTGTTACCAGGTGGCAGATTGGCAATGTTTTGTGAATCAAAATTGGGTAAGCACGCTTATGTTAGAAATTATTTGCTGAAAAGGGGATTGAATACTGATCCACATGCTAATTTTCATATTTCACTTTATGCCAAAAGTGAATTGAAAAGTTTATTAGAGCAAAATAGTTTTGAAATAAAAAAAATGTATAGTGCTTTTTTCTTAAGTTTTTTGGTTCATCCCGAAGAATTTTATGTAAGTTTGCAAAAACGAGAAGCTTTCTTTTTCTTAAGAAATATAAATAGAATTTTGTATTGGTTGAAGAAAAAAACTTATCCATTTTCTACTGCGTTGGCTGAATTTTATGGACTTGTGGAGATGTTGACGATTGGTAGGTTTTTGGAAGTACAGGGGTATGTTGTGCTTGCTAAGAAAAAGCACTATAATGAATGATGTCCCAATTACTATATAGTTTTTAATTTTAAATTTAGCAATTTTGAATTTTAAAATAATGAATAAATTTTTAAATTTAGAAATTGAAAATTGTTTTAAAATTTAAAATTCCTAAATTCCTAAATTTTAAAAGTATGCCTTACAATTTATTAAACAAAACAGATTTCGAAAAATTTAAAAAAAATAATCTAAAAAATTTCAAATATGATTTTGAAGGTGGAGCTTATTTGAATTTGCAGAATTTAGATTTGGAAAGTTTGCCTGGTATTGAAGTCGATAAATTAAACAAAATCGCAACTCTCATGCGTGAGCTTATTTTTGCCACTGTTGAGGGTAGTCGCTCTGGTCATCCTGGTGGCTCTAGTGCCAAAGTAGAACAATTTCTTGCCATGACTCTTGGTGGTGATATGGCTTTTGATATACTTAATCCAAAAAATGTTTGTAGAGATAGAGTGGTTTGGTCAGCTGGACATTGTACGCCAGGATTATATAGTGGTCTGGCTTTGTTTTATGAAAGTTTGAAAAAGAAAAGCATGAAGTTTGATGCCAAAAAATTGCATGCTATTTTGGCCAAAGATTTGGCTCGATTTAGAAAAGGTGGAGGTCTACCTGGTCATGCTGAAAGTTATACACCACTTAGTGATATTTCTACTGGTCCTTCTGGTCATGGTTTTTCTGCTGCTGGTGGACTAGCTATTACTCACAAATCAGCTGGCACAGGAAGTAAAGTCTGGGTCTTTATGGGTGATGCTGAAAGTGAAGAAGGTATGACCTATGAAGCACGCAATATTTTGCATACTGTTGGAGCGGACAATATGATTGTTTCTCTTGATTACAATAATTTTGGTATTGATGGTGATATTATTGAAGTATTATCAAATAAATATATCAACAATTGGCTTGGGCTTGGCTGGAATGTAATTGAAATAAATGGTCACAATATTTTGGAATGTGTTTATGCATATCGTCTTGCTGCTCTGAAAATTTTTGACAACAATAACCCAACTGTTGTTATTGCTCATACTTGGAAAGGAAAAGAATATGGTAGTTTGGAAAATTCTAACAAATCACATGGTGCACAAGTTAGTCACGAAGAATATGTGACAATAGAAAATAAATTGATAACAAGCCAAAGTGAGCAACTGAACAAAAATAATTTCATTTTGGGTAAGGAAGGAAATATTTTATCAGATATTGAAACTATTTTGTCTAATCTAAACAATGATTTGACAACGTATATTGTTGGTAGACTAAAATTTTCTGCTAAAAATATTCCAACTGAAAAAAAAGTTGTAACACAAATGAAAAAAAAATTAGCTAAAAGAAAGTTTCAAAGTGTTACCTCAATCAAACGTCCACTTAAATTACCAAAAGAACTGATTTTTGAAGCGGAGAATAAAGTGGCTACTCGCAAAGCAAGTCAAGCATTTTTTGAATATCTTATGAAAGAAAGCGCTTTTTTCTGGGCTGGAGCAGGTGATTTGTCAGAATCAGTCAAGACTGATAAAGCTGAAAATGTTTTTGGTATTATAAATAAAAAAAATACTTATGGTCGTGGTATTCGTTATGGTATTGCTGAACAAAATATGGGAATGATGGGAACTGGCATGACACTAGATAGATTGCCAGGAAATTTTGCGCCAGCTTCTGTCGTTGGCACTTACGCTGCTTTTACTTCTATGATGTGCAATGGTATTCGTGTGGCAGTTATTAATAATCATATTTATCCAAAACACAAAGGATTTTTCATTGTACTTGCTAGTCACGACGGACCAGAAGTTGGTGAGGATGGTCCTACACATCAAGGACTTTATTGGATGAGTATGTTTACAGCTTATCCTGGAATAAAAGTTTACAAACCAACCGATGCTAACGAAACAATTGAAATGCTTTTTCATGCAATTAAAATTGGTGAGCCAATTGTACTTTCAGTTTCTCGTCCAGATGTTCCAGTTCTCAAACGTGGTAAAAATGCTTGTTGTGGACAATTTGTGCCACCAGCCAAAGAAGCTGTCAACGGCGCTTATATTTTCAAAGATTATAAAAATAATGGTAATAATAAAATGTGCGTAGCAGTTTCTGGTGCTATAGTTTTGAATAATTTATTGGAAATTTTACCAGATCTTGAAAATGAAAAATTAGATATCAAGGTTGTGGTAGTAACTTCACCAGAGCTTTTCACAGAATTAAAAAAGAAAAATAAAAAGAAAGCTGAAAGTATTTTCAATTCAGCTGATAGAAAAGTTTGTGTAACACTTCATGCTGGCTGGAAAGGATTTTTGCGTGATTTCATTGATAATGATTTTTACGATGAACGCTCGATTGGTCTGGATACATATTTAGAGAGTGGAAGTGTGGAAGAAGTTTATGAAATGGCAGGGTTGACGAGTGAGGATATAAAAAAGAAGTTGTTGGATGTTAAATTGTAAAAATTGTTACATTGTTAAATGGCTAAATTGTTTTTTGTTTGCTAGCATTTTTAGCCAAATAATTGACTTTTTCTGTTATTTCATATATAATGTCCACAATTAAATAACGGAAGCATTTTCAGCCTTTCAGGCCTTTCAAGCTTTTTAAGCCTTCTTATCACATGAACGTCACCGAATTAGCCCGTAAACTTAGAATAAATACTGTAGAATTATTGGAAGTCTTACCTCAATACGGTTTTGATATTGGACGAAAAGCTATCAAGATTGATGATGTGACTGCTGAACAAGTAGTACGTCGTTGGAAATATATCAAACGTGAATTGGAAGAAAAGAAAAAATTAGAATTGGAAGAAAAGAAAACAAAAGAAAAAGAATTACGAAAAGAACTTGGTCAAGATGTAACTTTGGGAGACAAATTGACTGTTAGAGAATTTGCTGAAAAACTAAACATGACAGTTACCCAAATTATTACCGAACTAATGAAAAATGGTATTTTGGCTAATCAAAATCAAAATCTTGATTTCGATACTATGTCCATTATGTCCGAAGAACTTGGTTTCACTGTTCACAAAGAAGATGGTAATGTAGAAGATGAAAAGAAAGAAGAAGAACGTGTCCAAAATCTTGAAGAAGCGCTTTCCAAAGGAAAAAATTTGCAACCACGTGCTCCAGTTATTGTGGTTATGGGTCATGTCGATCATGGTAAAACAAAATTGTTAGATACTATTCGTCAGGCCAATATTGTCGATACCGAAGCTGGTGGTATTACTCAGCACATTGGTGCTTACCAGACAATTTGGAAAGATCCAAAAAACAAAAAAGAACGTGCTCTTACTTTCATTGATACTCCTGGTCACGAAGCTTTCACTATGATGCGTAGTCGTGGTGCCAAGGTGGCAGATATTGCTATTCTTATTGTGGCTGCTGATGATGGCGTGAAGCCTCAGACTGAAGAAGCTATCAATATTATCAAAGCTGCCAAACTTCCATATGTCGTAGCTATCAACAAAATTGATAAAGAAAGTGCGGATGTCCAAAAAACTAAAACAGATTTATCGCAAAAAGGTGTTTTGTCCGAAGAATGGGGTGGAGATGTTCCTATGGTAGAAATTTCAGCCAAACAAAATACTAATATTGACAAATTACTAGATGTTTTGCTTTTGGTAGCTGATATGAATGAAGATAAAATTCAAGCTGATCCAGGTTTGCAAGCAATTGGTACTGTGGTTGAATCCAATGTAGACAAAGGTATGGGGCCTGTCGCTACCGTACTTATCCAATCTGGTACTTTGCACCGTGGTGATAAGCTTGTTCTCAACAATGAAATTTATGGCAAAGTCAGAGCGATGAAAAATTACAAAGCTGAGTTAGTAGATGAAGCCGGTCCTTCAGTACCTATCCAAATTATTGGTTTCAAAATTGCTCCAGAAGTAGGTGATGTTTTGGATATTACCAAAGAAAGTACTGCTACTGAAATAAACTTGCGTAAGAAAAAATCTGAACAAACAGGTGCAGAACGTACTATCATAACTGCAGATAGTAGTAGTGATGAAGATGAAAAGAAAAAAATATTAAACATTGTTGTCAAAGCTGATGTACTTGGCTCACTCGAAGCTATTGTTTCTTCTTTTGAAAAAATCAGACATGCTGAAGTTGGCGTCAAAATTATTGGTAAAGGTCTAGGAAATATTACAGAAGATGATGTCAAAAAAGCAACAACAAGTGGTGCGACTGTAATTGGTTTCAATGTCAATGCTACACCTTTGGCTGGTAGTATGATGCGTGAAGAGAATGTACAATTTTTACAATATGATATTATCTATGATTTGATCGATTGGGTAAAAGAAGAGTTGGGAAGATTACTAAGTGATGAAAAGATTATTACGGAACTTGGTAATATGAAAGTGGTAGCTATATTTAGAAAAGAAAAAGGTGCGATGATTGTTGGTGGTAGAATTGAAACTGGCAAAGTCATGAAAAATGTTCTAGCTAGAGTAAAACATGAAAAATTGGATATGGGTATGGGAAAGATTACTGAATGTCGTATGGGACAATCTGTTACCAAAGAAGTTCACGAAGGTATGGAATGTGGTGTGAGGTTTGAAGGTAAAACTAGAGTTGAAATTGATGATGTATTGGAATTCTATACTGAAGAGACGAAGGCGAGAGAGATACAATTCTTGTAAGAAATTTTTTTATTTTTTCCACAGTTGCCAGGAACTTTGAAAAGTAGTATATTATCTACACTATAAATTAATTCTTAAAAAAGAAAATAGTATGTCAGAAGTTATCCTAACAGATGCAAATTTTGAAACAGAAGTACTCAAATCAGAAGTACCTGTTTTGGTAGATTTTTGGGCTCCTTGGTGTGGTCCTTGTCAAATGATGGGTCCAGTAGTAGAACAAATTTCGGAAGAATTGGCTGGAAAAGCTAAAGTTGCCAAATTGAATGTCGATGAAAATGGTGTTACCGCTGGTCACTATAAGGTGATGAGTATTCCAACTTTCTTGGTTTTTAAGGGTGGTGAAGTCGTCGATCAAATGATTGGTGGAGTACCAAAAGAAAGATTGAAAGAAATGATTAATAAGCACTTGTAATCAAAAAAATAAAACAACCTTTCATAAGGTTGTTTTATTTTTTGCATTATGGTAGTGTGAATTTACTTAGTTTTTAATTATTATCATAAATATATGAAAAATATTGTATTGAAAGGGTTGTATTTTACGTTTGTTGCTAGTATTGCTCTATTTGCGTCTTTGTTCTTTGGTTCAAATACCTATGCTTATGAATATCAAAAAATTGAAAGAAATGATTCTGTTGAAGCTGGATTTTTTGGTGATAGTGTAGATATATCAGGAACTTATATGGTTGCTGGTAATATTAATGATAATATCAAAGGTGACTATGCTGGTTCTATTTATATATACCAACTTAATAATGATGATTGGAATCAACAACAAAAAATAGTACCAACTGATCTCAAAGCTCATGATAGATTTGGTGTGTCAGTGAGTATAGATAATGATTATATTGCTGTTGGTAGTCGTTTTGGTGATGGTGTAAGTCAGGATTCTGGAGCAGTTTATATCTATAAAAAAATAAATAACACTTGGCAACTTTATCAAAAAATATTTGCTGAGGATGGTGAAGGTACAGATGAATTTGGGACAAGTGTTTTTTTGGAAGGTTCACGTCTTGTTGTCGGTGCTGTAGGTGATGATGACAAAGCACTTAATGCTGGTGCTGTCTATGTATTTTCACAAGATTCTCACGGTATTTGGACAAAAGAAGAAAAAATATTACCAAGTGATGGTAGAAAAGGTGATAATTTTGGTGCAAGTGTTTCATTGTCTGGAAACTTGATAGCGGTGGGATCTCCATTTAGTGATAAAGGTGGATTAAACGCTGGAGCATCTTATGTGTATTCTTTGAAAACAAATGCTTGTGGTTTTGTTTTTTCAAAATTAATAAAAAGTTGTAGTGTAGATTCCACTTATGATTGGGTAGAAAAACAAAAGCTTCTACCTAGTAATTTAGCAAGTGGTGATAATTTTGGGCATAGTGTTGTCATTGATGGTGACTATGTAGTAGTAGGTGTTCCTTATAGTTCAAAAAGAGGCTTGTTAAATGGTTTGGTTTATGTTTTTAGATTAGATAATGTACAAAATTATTTTGTACAACAAGTTGAGTTGTATAATAATGATTTTTCTTCTGCTGATTATTTTGGTTTTAGTTTGGATATGTACAATGATACTTTGGTTGTAGGTGCTATTAATCATATTAATTCTTATGGACAAAGTGGACTTTCTTCTGGTTCAGTTTACGTATTTCATAAACAAGAAGAAGGTGTTTATACTTTTTGGACACAAGAGTCTGAATTAAGACCTAGTGACGGTCATAATGAAGATTATTTTGGTCAATCTGTGGCAATTGACAATAGCTTAGTAGTTGTAGGGTCTCCATTGTCTGATTCTGACATAATTGATTCTGGTGCTATATATTATTATGATATTTCTCACAAAATTGATTTACCAGAATTTGGTTATCACAATCAAGCTGGATATAGTATCGCTGTAGATGGTAATACTATGGTAGTCGGTGCGCCATATTCAGAATTTAATGGTTCAAAATCTGGTGTAGTTTATGTATACCATTGGGATGGTACAAAATGGCAATTTCAGACAAAGTTGATGGGCGAAGGTGTGGAAAAAGGAGATTTGTTTGGTTGGAGTGTTGATATCAGTGGTGACGATATCGTGGTTGGTTCACCTGGTTGTGATTTTCCTGGTCAAATAGATTATGGAACAGTTTATATTTTTCACAAAAGTGTAGATGGAAATTGGCAACAAGTAGATAAGTTGTATACAGGACTTTCGGTAGGAGAATCTTATGTAGGATATAGTGTTGATATAGAAAATGGTTTTTTAGTTGTGGGTGCTTCCCTAGATTATAGTTTTGATGAATCTGGAAATTTCAATCTTTCTGGAGCTGTATATTTTTATAAAAAAGTATTTGGTGTTTGGACGTTGGAACAAAAGATAACACCTGAAAATGGACATCATAAAGATTATTTTGGTAAATCTTTGGTTTTGGATGGAGATACACTTGTGATTGGTGCTCCTTTTGATAATGAAAATGATGAGCGACTTGGAGCTGTTTATATATATAATTTTGACAAAGATTCAGAGAAATATATCTTAAAAAATAAAATAAGAGGAGAAAATTATGGAGAAGGCTTTGGCTATGATGTTGATATAGAAAATGGTTTATTAGTTTTGGGAGCACCTTATAGTAAATTTGATTCACATGAAACAGGAGCTGTATATGTATACAGGAATGACATTAATTTAGTTGATTGGAATTTGGAAGCTATTCTTCATAAAACAGGTTTACTCTCAAAAGATTTATTTGGTTTTAGTGTCTCTGTACATAATAACACCATAATGGTTGGGGCACCTTATAGCTATTTGCAAAATATTGAAAATGCTGGCTCTGTAGATTTTTTTATGAAACCTGGAAGGGTATGGCTTCCAGCTACACAGCTTGTTCTTGACGATGCTATTTCAGAAAATCTTTTTGGCTATTCAGTGTATTTTGACGATAACTTCACCTTGGTAGGAGCTCCTGGAGCGGATTATAGCGGAGAAGATTCTGGTTCTATCTATAGTTATTAATTTTTTGTACTCTTGTTTTTTTCTTGATAATAGATTAAAATTTAGGTAAGTTATTTTTTAATCTTTTATATTATGTCTGAGTCTGGTAAACAATATGTAGATAATTTGTCTGAAGGTAACGTTGATATCATAAGTAGCGAAACTGAAAGAGAAAATGCTAAGTTAAGAATATTTATTG
>MFRB01000010.1:12848-13073 GCA_001783255.1 Candidatus Magasanikbacteria bacterium RIFOXYD12_FULL_33_17 | reverse complement strand
AATACAAGATCATATAAATAAGTTTATTTCAGTTGGAAATACTGTTGTAAAGACTGATGGAAATACTAAATAGTCATTTATTTACATTTTGTATTTTTTATTCAATGATTAACGTAAACATAATAATTTATATTAATATTTAATTTATCTTTTATGATTGATGACAAAGCATTTGAAGCAAAATTACAAAAATTTCTAGATGAAATAGAATTAAAAAATTCAGAA
>MFRB01000010.1:0-12814 GCA_001783255.1 Candidatus Magasanikbacteria bacterium RIFOXYD12_FULL_33_17 | reverse complement strand
TTAAAAAATTCAGAAACCAGAGCTACCATAAAACAGAGTATGTTGGAAGTAAGAGAGCAAAATAGACAAAAAGGTTTGGATGAAAATCCTAGTACAGAATATTTTTTGTCTCTTTGGGAAATGGCACAAAAAAAATTTCCTCCAGATGCAAGACGAGCTTTAGAAACTTATGGTAAAGGTCCTAGAAAATTGTAAATAACAGCAAAAAACGTCCTCAAAAAGGACTTTTTTGTTTGACTTGCATTTTTCTTAGAATTTCGCTAAACTAAAAGAACTAATGATATAAAAATAAATTTATGAACAAATACAATCCACAAGAAATTGAAGCCAAATGGCAAAAATATTGGGAAGAGAATAATTCTTTTTGTGCTGAAGATTCTTTTGTTAAACCAAAATTTTATCCTCTAATAGAATT
Source organism: Candidatus Magasanikbacteria bacterium RIFOXYD12_FULL_33_17 (assembly GCA_001783255.1). Taxonomy (GTDB): domain Bacteria; phylum Patescibacteriota; class Patescibacteriia; order Magasanikbacterales; family UBA922; genus UBA1557. The sequence continues at coordinate 12,399 of MFRB01000010.1, read as the reverse complement.
TCCTTATCCATCTGGAGCTGGTTTGCACGTGGGACATCCTCGTCCTTATACTGGTATGGATATTGTTGCTCGTAAAAAGAGAATGGAAGGATTCAATGTCCTTTATCCAATTGGTTTTGATGCTTTTGGTTTGCCAACTGAAAATTATGCTATCAAGACCGGTCGTCCACCGGCTGAAGTGACAGCTGAAAATATTGCTAATTTTACCAGACAAATAAAAAGTCTTGGTATTAGTTTCGATTGGTCTCGCGTGGTAGATACTACTGATCCAAAATATTACAAATGGACACAATGGATTTTCTTACAACTTTTCAAACACGGTCTTGCTTACAAGAAAAATATGCCAATTAATTGGTGCACAAGTTGCAAAATTGGTCTTGCCAATGAGGAAGTCGTCGATGGTAAATGTGAACGTTGTGGTGGAGAAGTAGAAAAAAGAGATAAATATCAATGGATGCTCGCTATTACTAAATATGCTGACAAACTTTTGTCAGGTCTAGAAGATGTAGATTATATTGAGCGTGCCAAAGTCCAACAACAAAATTGGATTGGGAAAAGTGAAGGTGCTAGTGTATTTTTCAATATCAAAGACTGCGAAGAAAAAATAGAAGTATTTACTACTCGTCCAGACACTTTGTTTGGTGCGACTTACATGGTCTTGTCGCCAGAACATAATTTGGTAGAAAAATTGAAAGATAAAATCAATAATTTTGCAGATGTAGAAGATTATATCAACAAGGCAAAATTGAAATCAGACTTAGAACGTACCGAATTACAAAAAGAAAAAACAGGTGTGGAGTTGCAAGGTGTCAAAGCAATTAACCCAGTCAACAACGAAGAAATTCCAGTTTTTGTAGCTGATTACGTTTTGGCTACTTATGGTACTGGAGCTATAATGGCGGTGCCAGCACATGATGAGAGAGATTTTGAGTTTGCGAATAAATATAATGTAGCTATAAAAAAAGTTGTTTTACCACCTGCCATTCATTCTTCATATAGAAATGCTGACGATATAGCTGCTGGAGCACCTAGTAGTATTAGAGTAGAAGCAGATTGTTTTCCTGGTGAAGGAACTTCTGTTAACTCTGATTTCTTAAATGGATTAGAAACAAAAGAAGCCAAAGAAAAAATGATTACCTGGTTAGAAGAAAAGAATATTGGTAAAAAACAAATCAATTTCAAACTTCGTGATTGGGTTTTTTCACGTCAAAGATATTGGGGTGAACCTATTCCACTTGTTTATTGTGAAAAATGTGCGAGTGAAAATAAAGGTGGAAATGAACAAAATCCAGGTTGGTTTGCGATTGCTGAAAGTGAACTACCACTTGAATTGCCACAAGTTGAAAAATATGAACCGACAGACACAGGTGAATCTCCATTGTCACAAATTCCTGAATGGGTGAAAACTACTTGTCCAAATTGTGGTGGCGAAGCAAAAAGAGAAACAGATACTATGCCAAATTGGGCAGGAAGTTCTTGGTATTTCCTACGTTATATTGATCCAAACAATGATAAAGAATTTGCTAGTCAAGAAAAATTGAAATATTGGATGTCAGTCGATTGGTACAATGGGGGAATGGAACATACTGTTTTGCATTTACTTTATTCTCGTTTTTGGAATGAATTTTTGTACGATATTGGACTTGTACCAACTAGCGAACCATACAAGAAACGCACTTCACATGGTATGATTCTTGCTAAAGGTGGAGAAAAAATGAGTAAATCCAAAGGTAATGTTGTCAATCCTGATGATGTGGTAGTTGAATTTGGTGCTGATACGCTTCGTACTTATATTATGTTTATGGGTCCATTTGATCAAGCTGTTGAATGGGATACCAATGGCCTTGTTGGTGTCAAAAGATTTCTTGATAGAGTTTGGAATTTGCAAGAAAAAATAAATAATGGGGAACGAGGAATGGGGAATGAGGAACGCGTTGAAAAGCTGATACATCAAGTTATTAAAAAAGTTAGCGATGATATTGATAACATGAGATTTAATACTGCTGTAGCCAAACTTATGGAATTGAGTAATGAAGTTTCCAAAGCTCCTTTTATCTCACAAAAAGATTATTTGGAAATTGTAAAACTACTTTCACCATTCGCGCCACACATGGCAGAAGAACTTTGGGCGATGTATGGAAATAGTCAAAGTATTTCACAAGAAAAATGGCCAGAGTACGACGAAGCAAAAATAAAAGAAGATACTATTACTATTGTTGTTCAAGTCAATGGTAAAGTTCGTGATAGTATAGATGTCCCTGTGGAAATTTCTGAAGAAGATATCAAAGTTCAAGTTTTGGCTTTAGAGAATGTGAAAAAATGGTTGGAAGGTAAAGAACCAAAGAAAGTTATTTATGTTAAGGGAAGATTGGTGAGTGTGGTTGTATAATTTGAATAGCACACGGATGACACAGATTAAACAGATTTTCACTGTTTTTATGAAACATAAGGAGGTTACAGATAAAATAATATCTGCCTTTTATAAAGTATATAATACTTTAGGTTTTGGTTTTTTAGAAAAAGTTTATGAAAAAGCATTGTTGATAGAATTGAGAAAAAATGGATTGGATGCAAGTGCACAAAAAGCAATCAAAGTTCACTATGAAAGTCAGGAAATAGGTGAATACTTTGCAGATATTATAGTCAATGATTGCGTTATTTTGGAATTGAAAGCTGTAGATATTTTATGTGATGAACATAGTTATCAATTGATAAATTATTTGAAAGCAACTAAAATAGAAGTAGGATTACTATTGAATTTTGGCAAAAATCCTCAAATAAAAAGAAAAATTTTTGATAATGATTACAAAAGATCCTTTTAAATCCGTTAAATCTGTGTTATCTGTGTGCTACTTTTACTTAATAAAAAAACGTCTTTTCCTCAAAGACGTTTTTGTTTTGTCTAAAATTTATTTAAACTCTATTTTCAGCTTTACTCATCTTTTCAACTTTCAAATATTTTATCGCCATCTCAGCAACTCCGACAAATATTCCCACATAAAATAAATCACCCATTAAACTATTACGAAAAAATGGTAAAGCCATATAATAGCTTTGCATTAGGCCAGGCAAATTGTGGGTGTACATAGTACCAAAAGCCCAGACAGAGAAATTAGTTACTAAGAAGAAAAGACTTGATCCTGCAAAAGTAGTCAAAATTACGTTTCCAATGTTTTTGTGCTTTTTTAGCCAAGTACCTAATACTGTCGCTAAGATAAAACTGGCGTAAACACTAAACATGATTGGTAGAGAGTAAAATCCCAAGAAAATATCACTTATAAGCATAGCTACGACTGGAATGATAACATTGAGCCTCTTTGGTAAATAAAGCCCGGAAAAGAGGGCTAGAGCCATGATAGGGGCGAAATTGGCAGGATGTGGAAATAATCGTAGTACAAAGCCAACGATTATCATTGTAACGACTAGAATTAGGTGTTTTTTGTTCATATTTTTTGTTCATCCTGAGCCGGCGAAAAACAAGGATAGGATCCCTGCCTGCCGGCAGGCAGGTTTCTTAAATAAAGACTTTTATAGTGAGATAATTTCTGTTCAAAAAAAATTGGACAGAATAACAGGCAAAAACATTATATCAGTGATTATTAATCTAGGCAAATAGTTTGAATAATAAGTAAAGTCCGTAGAGTAGGGAAGCGGCACCAAGTCCAAGAGCTACTTTTTTGTTGGTTGGTAGATTTTTATCTTCATTTTCTTTTGTTTTTTCTATTGTTTCGTTAGTTTGAATATTTTGTTTTTCTTCTTCTATGATTTTATCTTCAGAAGTAGTTTCAGTTTTTTCTCCAAGGACTTGTTCCAGATTGTTTTTTGCAATCAAACTTTGTTTTGTTAGTTTTGTTTCTGCGATTGGTGTCTTTGTAATTTGGATATTTTCTACTGGTAATTCCAAAATTATTGGTAAAATTTCAATTTTTTGTTTTTGAGTTGAAGTTGCAATATCATCAATTATTTCAGGAGTGGATGTTACAATTTCTTCGGTAGAGGTTGCTGTTGTTGAAGTGGTGTTTGTTTCAATTGATCCACCCCCAACATTATTTGTGGGTTGAATAATTGGATCTAGAATTATTGGCCAAGTTTTACCTAGTAGTGAAGGTACTGCGTGTTTCAAACCAAACCAATCTACTGTGCCAGGATTCCAAGAAGTATCATAACTTCCATCATTCTGCAAATTATCTATTAGAATATTTTTTGGATTATAACCTTTGTTTGTTTTCCAATCTAACATGTTTTCATTTAAACTATTAATTCCTAGCATAGACCAACTAGTTGTCAAAACATCAGAAGTTTCATAACCCCAACCACCATCACTAAGTTGAGTTGATTTCAAATAATTTTTAGCATTAGTTATCACGCTTGATTCAATACTGAGTCCTTTACTTTGTCCATAGTCTAAAGCATTGATAACAGCACCAGTCACGTCAGCGCCAGGATATCCAGTCCAAGTAAAAGCACCATTAGAATTTTGGTCAGACAAAATAGTATTTTTTATGTCACTAATAATTTGTGAATTGATATCATAGTCTAGAGCTGACAAACTTAATAAAGCAAAAATATCATCATTGATTCCTGTTTGTCCATATAGACTATTTTGATAGCAATTTTCGTTGTTAATTTTATTTTTTAAATCAATAATTTTGTTATCAGTCTTGGCGACACCAGAAGCAAGTAAAGCTAAAATATGTCGGGGGTAAGCCACACAAAGATTCATGTCACTTGGATCAGTAAAATTATAATTGTAAATATAATCAAATAATGTAGTGTTTGAGATTGCATTTTTGATATCTTTGGCATATTGACCATTGGCGCCAAAAGACATTGCAATCCAATCACTAGTTCCACCATCCAAGATACTACCATCTTCTGCTTGTTGAGTTTTGAAATAATTCAAAATCTTGTTGGCGGCTTCTGTAATTTGGGCTGAAGTAGGAGTGTTATCCACTACATTTATGGATCCACCACTTCCGCCATAATTATTGTTTTCAGATTCTTTATCTTCTTCTGCAATGTCTTCTGTCGGATTTATGATAGTTATTTCACTGGTTATGAATCCTTCTTTTTTGGCATAAATTGTATAAGGTGTTGTAGTTGTAATAGGTAATTCATAAATACCATCTTCGTTAAAAAGTTCTATATTATTTATTACTAGTGTACTACTTGTAGATTTTGATAAAAACAATTTTAAATTTTCATCGATGTTTTCTTCATAAATATATAGGGTTGTGCTTGTATTGATAGTTGGTGTTGTGGTTGTTGTGTTTATTTTAAGATTATAAATATTTTTTTGTAAGACATCTATATTAATATTTTTACTTTTTACAAATTTATTGTTGTCTATATATATATGAAAAGTTCCTATACTATTTGGTAACCAAGATAATTTTCCAATAGTAGATTCTATAGGACTGTCATTTATATAAAAATTTACAGGATTTGTATTTTCTACAAAAGAATTTTCCTTCCATATTAAAGATTGTAAATCTAAAGATTCACCTAAATAAATGGTATTTGTCGTAACATTGATATCTAACAAATCTTGAGACCATTCTCCATAGGCTAAAAATAAATTATTAATAATATTTTCTTCTTTTAATGAAATTTCTGCTATTCCTAAATCAGAATTATTATTATTTTTTTTAACAATCCAAAATTCTGACCAATTTTGTGTATCATTTTCTATTTCATTTATTTTATCAATAAAAAATGTTGGACTTATTTGAAATGATTCTATAAGATTATTTTCTAGTGCAGATTGTAAAGCACAAATAGCTTTGTAACCAGAAAAAGTTGTAGTTGCTCCAGATGAATCCTCAACAACACAAGATTCTGGAACATTTATTTCTTGGTTGACTATAGTCTTTTCAGGTCCTTCAATCCTTAAATTTATATTTATTTCTTCTGTTGCATTGGCAAAATCAAAAGCTGACAGGCTCAAAATTGTTACAGCAGTAACAAATAAAATTTTAGAAAGTACTGTTCTCATATTTCCATTCTATATTATCTCCTGAATTAATTTTTTGGATAGATATTCCAGCTTTGGCACTAACGCCATTTAGGTAGTAAACCCAATATTTACCTTGTTTGTTATCATTTTTTATTTCATTTATTTCATCTACAAATTTTCCCATACTTCCATAATCGATTGTGTGGTATGTAAAATTTGATTCTCTTTGTAATTTATTCATCAGTTCTTCTAGTGTGATATTTTCTTCTTCAAAATTTATTTGATAATTGTTGTCTGCTATTTTTATTGTTGTCGAAAAGGGGAGTGATTGTTCTTCGGTTTTTTGTTCATCTGTTGTGGTGACTATTTTTTCTAATTTCTTTATGATTATTTCTTTTTCTAAAATTTTATTTTCTTGAAATTTTTTTATTTTTGTTTCTTCATTTTTCGGCTCTTCTTTAGTATTAAGTATTTCAACTTTGTTTATCTCTTGTTTAATATTATTATTATCTTTTTCTTGGTAGTAAAAAAGAAAGACAGAAACAATAACTAAAATAGTTAGGAAAATTAAGTGATATTGCCATTTTATTTTTTGCATAAAAAAATCTGCTTTAGTGAGCAGAAAAATAGTTTAAACAAGTCTTATTTGGTAAAAAATAAGATAGGTATTCCTGCTCGGGATAAATCATATTTGAAGACCGGACTTATCCTGATTAAATCGGGAATTACCGTTGCGGCACAGTGGAGGAATTTGACCTCACTTCCAACAAACATAAATTAAGTTGTAATATTTCTATATTATCCTTTTTGTTTTGGTCTGTCAAATTGTGCTTGTGAACAAACTTTTGACAAGTCCTTTTTAGTCTTGCTATAATAGCCTTGGTCTCTTGGCCTGGTTTATTTAAGTAAAATATGTTTATGAATATAAAAATTTCTTTGGTCAGTGCTTTGGCTGTTTTGTCTTTGCTGGGAGCTGGTTGTACACAGTCTATTAGTTTAAATAGTGATTCTACTGGTGGTTTCAATTTTGGAAAAAAAGATGTGCAGAAAGAAAGTGATGAGCTTGGTATTGGTAGTAAAGTCTTTGCTGAGTGGAAAGAAAATACTTGGTACGAAGGATCTATCGACAATACTTGTGAAAATGGTTTTAATATTTATTTTGTAGATAATACTACTAAATGTGCTTCAACTTCTGAAATTTTGAAAAACAAAATGCTTAAAGTAGAAGAAATAAAAGTAGGTACCAAAGTAATTGCCAAGTGGACAACTAAAGCCTATTATGATGCAGAAGTAATAAAAATTACTGGAGATAGATATACTGTAAGATATTATGATAAAATGGAGAGAGATGTAACTTTGGATGAAATGATTTTGGATACACGCACAGCTGTCAGAGGTGATGAAACAGAAGTTGGGCAAATGTTGAAAGATAATTTCAAAGTAGGGGATGTAGTAATAGTCGAATGGATGACGGCTGATTCACTTTATAGTGCTAAGATACAAGGTGTTTGTGACAAAGGTTTGACTGTAAAATATTATGATAATGCAGAAAAATGTTTGGAAACTTCTCAAATAATTTTGGATGTACCTGCTACCAAAGATGCCCTACTTGTTGATACTGAAGTTTTAGTTAGAGACACTAATACTAGTAATTTTTATGCTGGTAAAATTACCAAAATAGTTGGTGCTAATTATGAAGTAAAATATAAGTTGTATGGTGATGAAGTTACTAAAACTTTGGCAATTACACAATTGAGAATAGATAGTAGAAAATAATTTGAAATATAAATAAAAATATCACTTATAAAAGTGATGTTTTTATTTAAGTTATAATTTTAAATTAAATATCAATATTCAAGAACAGATTGAAAGAATATTATTATAGAACAGTTCTTACTTTTTATAACTAATCCCGACTCGTCGGGACAAACAATTTCCCCCTCAAACTCCCCTTAGGTTATTTAAATTTTGATTAATAGTTTAGTTAAAGTAACCAACAAAAAAACATTATTTTTGTAAGTGATATTTTTTTGTATTATTTTTTTAATGAGTCTCTTATTTCTCGAAGAAGTTTTATATCTTCAGGAGTTTCTTTTGGTTTGGACTCTTCTTTTTTCTTGAATTTATTTATTTGTTTTATTATGATAAATATAGAAAAAGAAATAATAACAAAATCTAAAATGTTATTTATAAAAGCTCCATAATTTAGATTTACAGCTTCAGTAGTTTCAGTAGCTTTTTTGAGAGTAAGAGCTAACTTTGAAAAGTCCACTCCACCAGTCATAAAACCAATTGGGGGCATAATAATATCACTGACTAGAGAAGTAACAATTTTTCCAAAAGCTCCACCAATTACGACACCGACTGCCATATCTAGGACATTTCCTTTTATGGCAAATTTTTTGAATTCTTGAAACATATTTTTTTAGTTATCAAATTTAAATGAAGAAACTATCTCTTTGGTAGACTCTACATATGTATCAAAATTTTCAGTAGTTGCTGTATAAGTTAACAGATAAGCTGTTTTTTCTTTCAATACATAGGCATGGCGCACTTTCATAGTTTTGTCTGTCAAATTAGGATAAGTGGCAGTATAAGTCATTACTGCACCCTCTAGACCACCTATAGTTATTTTTTCTGTACTAATAATATTAGCGTTTGTTAATCTTTTTAGAGTGTCAGCTTTGATGATCTCAGTGTACTGATCAAGTGTTACCGGTGGAAATTTACTCAAATCTTGTGTAGAGAGTCCTAAGTTGGTGCCAGTTTTGTCAGCTAAATTTTCTTGATTTTTTGGATAAAATATTATACTACCATTATCTTGCCCTTGAGTTTTCCAGTCCGCTGGATAATATAGTGTTATACCCATTTTGAAATCTTTGTATTTCATTGGCTCAGCTTTTACTAGTGTGTTTGTTTCAGTGTTTTTTGTGGTTTTATTTGTTTGATTTTCTGTTGTGGTGTTGCATCCAGCACCAATTATTGTCAAAGAAAAAACAATAGTTAACAAAGTTTTTTTTGTTTGCATATTTTTTATTTAAAAATAAAATGATTCCGTTCCAACTGTTTTGACTTTGTTGAAACGGAAGATATCTTATTTAGAATGAAAATGATTTGAACATTTCTTGGGCTGTTGCTACAAATTTTTCGAAGTCACCTTGTTTGCCAGTGTAAGTAAGCACATATACATAATCTTCAAACACAGTATATGATTGAACTGTAGCTGTAGGTGTGTCTTGTCCAGGATAAGTACCTGTGAAGATTAGAAATTTACCAGGTTCGCCATCGACTTCTGTATCTTCATGTTTAGTAATTTTCAAATTTTCCATATATTGTCCAAGTGCTTCTGTATTTTGTTTGTCGAATTTGGCTAAGTCCATACCAACTGCACTAAAATCTTGAATCATGATACCAACACTTTCTTGAAATTCATCTGTGGTAGATTGTAATGGTGAAAAAAATGAAGCAATCATAACTTGTCCATCGCCAGGTGTTACTTCCCAATCACTTGGATAATCAATACTTACACCTTCATCTTCATTTGTGTAAGTTTTAAATTCTACATTTGCATTTGTAGTTACTATTTCGTTTTTTTCTTCTATTTTGCTAGGAGTTACTTCTGTATTTTTTTGTTGATTTTTTGCTTCATCATTTAATTTATTTACTGTAGTATTCACATCTGAAACTAATTTTTTACTAGAATTAAAAAAGAAAAAACCTAATCCCAAAAGAGACAAAAGGACTATAATGACTAAAGCTAAAAGTATTTTTTTTACCATATGTTTTGATTATATTAGTTGTAAGATATAATAGTGTTGTTTACACTCTTAGGAACGTTTAAAATTCACCTAATTTCTAATTCCTAATTTCTAATAAAATTTCCAATTAGTTAATTTATACATTGGACATTCCATTAGGAATTAGAGATTAGGTGAATTAGAAATTATTAACGTGTTTGTAAGTGTAAACAACGCTCGTAATTCTTACATATTAGTTATTTAATTTTTTATTGAATATTTAAAGGTTTAGAAAAAAAGTCTGGTTCTACACTTTCAATATTTTTTCTAATAGTATTTCGCATATTTACTAATTCTGGATAATCATAAAAGAATGATATTTTTTGTTCGGCAATATTTTTGCCTGTAGGTTTGTTTGTTAGTACAAAGTGTGCAAAACTTTCGGCGATATCCTCATCAGTATCAGTGCTTGCATATTCAGTGATGAAAACTCCAGGATGATCTTCATAAAAATAAGTTTGATCTTCTTCGTATGCATCATAACCAACGTTATTTTTCCAATCTTCATATAGACCATTGCTCCAGAATTTTTCGAAATAAACAAAAGAATAAGCGTCATCGTAGAGACAACCTTCAGATAATAAATGTGTAAAACAATTATATTCATCATAATTGTCATAATCTACCTGGCTATCGTTTAAAGTCAGTAAGTGTCCAAATTCATGCACTAGGGTATATGTAAAATCTTGTAAATCAAAGAATTTTCCTTTTTCTAGAGTATCAGCTGGATCCACGTAGAAACCCCAAACATTATCATCATTTAGATACATCGAGGCTGATGAGCCATCGACTCCATCGGTATTTATAATAAATTTGTCTATGTACTCTGTGACATCTATTTCACCAAAAATATGATAAAAATAATTCCATAAGAAATTATGTTCTTCTGTGTTGTTTGCTTCCAGAGTAAAATCTGTATCAGTGGTTTTGCTTTCTAAATTTATTTTTTCATTTTCTATTGTATAAATAGCCAAATCTAAGCCATCTTCTCCCTCAACATATTCCAAATTATCTAGATAAGAAACTATATTTGGATTGTCTAAAATATTATTTTTTGGTGATACTTTTGCTTCTGTTATTTTTTCTTCAACAACTTTTGCGTTATTAGTTTCTTCACTTTGTGGTGTAGTTATGACTTGTTGTTTACTTGTGTTAGTAAAAGTAATGAGAGCTATTACAAAAAATATTACAATGGCTGTTCCTGCAATACTTAATAATAAAATCCATTTGTACTGTTTAATAAAAGCTAAAATTTTTTCCATATATTTAATTAAGATTTATTTGTGCTAATTTTACCAGAAATAGGTGATAGAATCAAGTTTTTTGAAAATAAAAAAGACCTTGTAAAAAGGTCTTTTGTTTTTTAGTTAAAACCAGTAAAAATTATCATACAAGCCCCAAAAAGTAAGAATGGTAATATAAAGAAAGATATTATACCTATACCAATATAACGTCTTTTTTTTCTAAAAGGTATATAAATTCCTAATATTGTAAGTGCTATAGGTACGATAATGTATAGCCATGTCATAAAATCATTTCTTGGAAAAACATAAAAAAATGATTGTAGTAATATTGCTAAAAGTATAGAGATTGTAATAAAACCAAAAAAACCAATCATGAAATCAGCCACTTTTTTACTTTTGTTTGTGTAATATCCGTCAGTCTCTGTTTGATTCATTTTTTTTATTTCATCTATTTGTTCTAAACCGTTTGGATTATTTGGATTGTTCATATTTTTTTTCTTTTAGATGCTTCAAGTTTATGAAAACCAAAGCAATGAGTGAAATATATTGAAATAAAGTTAGTCCAAAATAGTGAGGATTTTCTCTGATAAACTCTTCAAAAAATCTAAATATAAAATAGGAATTCATGAGTAAATAAAATAGATATCCCGGCTTGGCTGTCTTTCTTTTGTATAACAGTATTGGAAACATTATCAACATAAATATTGTCTCATATATCTGTGTGGGATGTCTAGCTATATTATCTCCAAAATTTACTCCCCAAGGTAAGTTTGTTGGAATGCCATAACAACAACCTCTCAAAAAACAACCAATTCTACCAATAGCTATTCCCAAAGCTATAGCTGGAGCAAATAAATTTCCCTTTTTTTCTTTGATATTTAATTTCTTTTTTAGATACATGATTGCTAGTGTACCACCAATTAATCCACCAGTAATAGTTCTACCTGCTAAAATATATGTTATGTCAGGAAAATTTTTGATAATGTCTGGAAGATTTATTAGTAATATTGGCAACTTAGCGCCGATTACTCCACCAACTAAACCAGCTATCAAGATATAAAATGATTTTTCGCTAAGATCTTTTTCTTTTTTGGCCAAGATATAATAAACAATTAATCCAACAATTAATCCTAATAATATAAAAAATGAATAAGAATTTACTTCAAAATTATATATATGAAATAATGTTGGCATTATTCCCCAGTTATCTGGATGTATGTGAGAGTCTAACATTTTATTTTTTTAATTTTTTGCTAATTGAACAACAGCCACCAGCTTTCAGACAATTGTATAGTTTGTAAGCAGGACATAAACCAAGAGCTGATATTGTTTTCATGATTGCCAAAAAGAATACTATTATCCAACCAATTTTGATATTTATAAAATATAAAAACACGACAGC
>MFRB01000009.1 GCA_001783255.1 Candidatus Magasanikbacteria bacterium RIFOXYD12_FULL_33_17 | reverse complement strand
GATTTGTTGGAAGAAACTTTGGGTAAAGAAATTTCATTTAGTACTCTTACTAGTGACAAAGAAAAATTGGCTGAATTTGTAAAAGCTACTGAAAAACTTGAACCACCACAAATAAATTCTATTCCAGTTTTTAATTCTGAAATTCAACCAGATAGAGAAAAAGAAATAAAGGCTTTTAGATTTATGGGGCAGAGATTTACTATTGATGCTGCTATTTTCCAAAGATTGGTAGATAGAGAAACACCAAATAGAATGTTACCGAAAGGTTTAGATATTCCTTCGGCTATGGGTTCTGGTGAAGCTCCTGAATTACCTACTTGGACTAATTCATTTGTAGCACAATAGAGATGCTTAAAAAACAAATAATTTTGTTAGCAGGGTTTGTAATATTTTTGCTAATTGTTTTTGTTAGTATTTATTTGGACAACTTTGCCACAAAAACAGAAATTGAAATTGATTTATCTGCTGAAAATGACTTCTCAGATTTTTCAGCACAAAAAAAGAAACTTCCTCAAAAAAATGAGGAAGTTTCTGTCTTAGAAGTGAATAATTTGATAATGATGAGTGGTAATATTTCAAAAAATGAAGAAGCTGATTTGGACAAAAACAGTATTTTAGAAAATTATAGTTTGGAAAATGGAGTTTTATCAATTGTACAAGTAGGTGAAATACTTTGGCAATCAAATTCTGATTGGTGGGTAGATGATTTTGTGTTAGCTGATGTCAATCATGATGGAATAGTGGATATAAATATGTCTGTCTGGAAACCTGGTAATTTTGGTTCTTCTCAACCTTTTTGGATAGAAGAAAATGACATGAGTATCAAGAATCATTTTTTTGTTCTTGACTTGGTAAATAACAAAATAAAACCCGTTTGGCAATCTTCTAATCTTAGTGCTCCAAATTGTGCTTTTCAGATTTTAGACGTCGATAATGATAGTAAAAATGATTTGGTGGTTTTAGAAGGGGATTATGTGGACAGTCCTGATTGTCTGGGTAAATATAGTGCTGTTTGGAAATGGAATGGTTGGGGATTTGGTAATGAATGGAGGAGTGGAAATATTGAAGAATAGTTGACAAAATGAAAAAAAAGTAGTATAGTAAGAATGTAATACATTATTACTTTATAAAATATTATGATCACTATTACCAAAGCGACCAGTAAAGGTCAAATTACTATCCCTGCAAGTTGGAGAAAACGTTTTTCTACTGATAGATTTTTGGTTGAGCAAAAAGATTCTCATCTCGAAATTAGACCATTAGATTTGGACAAGTTAGAACAAAGTCAGGAGTACACTGTCTTTGATGCTATTCGTGATAACAAAGGTAAAGGTATCAAAGCTAAGGATTTGGAAAAAATATTGAAAAAAATTGTTGAATAATTTTTTTATGGACAAAATAGAAAAATTGCTTCGCAAAATTAGCCAAAAAAGTAGGGAACAGTTGCTCTTGGTTATCAGTAAATTATTATCAGGACAAAAGACTGGATTGAATATTAAGAAATTGAAAGGTACTGATTTCTTTCGCTTACGTTCTGGTAGATTTCGTATTATTTTTCATTATGAAGATAATAGTAAAGAAATAATAATTGATAGTATAAAGTTGCGAGATGAAAATACTTATAAATAATAAAAAAATAATCCTAATTTATTAGGATTATTTTTTTTGATAGTATAATTTTAGTCTATACAAACTTCTGGGCCAGGTTCTTCTGTTTGGATTTGTTCTGCTATTCTGTCGGTGCTACCATCTTCATTTATTTTGTATATAGCAACAGTGGGTAAGTGATCTCCACAACCAAAAGAGTTTTCTTCGGTTACTTGTACAAAAAATTCATTGTTTGTTTCCAATGTTTTGGCGATTAACAAATCTTTTTGACGTTTTACATCTCCAAATGTTGCATTTACAAATAGTGTGGCTTTTTCGAGTGTATCAATTTTACCACCAAGTATTTCTAGTAATTTAGGATAGGTGTCAATTTTTATTATTTTATTATTTTGTTTTGCTTCTAGCCAATAGTCTAGCTGACATTTTCCACCTGCGACATATAGATATGTTCTGTTTTCATCTGATAAATCAGCGCAATTTGTTGTTTTCGATAGATTAAAAGTCGTATTAGGAATTTTGTTTGAAAGAGGATAAATATTCCAATCTTGATTTATTATTTGTTTTGCGGTAAGATAATTTTTTTCATCTAGCCAATTATAATCTTCTTGTTGATAGAGGTAAATGTTAGGTGTATTATATGTTTCTGAGGAGGTATTACTTGGAGGAGTGTAGTCTTCTTTTTGTTTTAGATAAAAGAAATAAAAAATAGCTAATCCTATAATTAATAAACTAAAAATACTAGCTATTATTATTTTATTTTTTTTGTTCATAGAAAATTATATTAATATGATTTTATTATATCACTAGTTTGAGAACAAAACAAAAAACCTCACTAAAGTAGTGAGGTTTTTTGTGAAATTCCTATGCGGGGTAGATTTCGTGTTTTACGAACTTTTGGAGATTTTTAATAAAATGAAAACAAGCCACCCGTCATCAAACTTTCAGATAATGAAAATCTAATGACGTTGGGGGTGGCTTGTAGTAGCTCTGTCTCCAACGGGTACCGAAGTACCAAACTTCTTCATTTCGTTTGCCGTCGTTGTTCTCGCCGTTGTGAACTCCAGATGTAGCACATCGGGAACAAGGTGAGAGCAAGACCGCTCCCTATCACGCTGATCAACATGAGGATCAACGGGTGGACGTTGATGAAGAAGATCGACATGAATGGCCACGTTATGAAGAAGCCGAACATGGCTCCGATGGTGAAGATTATTGTCAACATGGTAATGTTGACTTTCATGGGGATTCTCCTTGTTTATTTCGCACGCCAAAGACGTACGGTCCTTTGGGGACCTTGTAGCTTACTATAAAATATGTATTTTGTCAATATATGAAGTATAAAGTACAGTTATTCACAACTTGACATATTACCGCGTGTTGCGGTAATATGTACGCAAGAAAAATAATTATTTTTATTATGAAATTAACAACTAAACAAAAAGAGGTTTTGTCTACAATACAAGAATTAACGGAAAAACTAGGTGCCCCACCAACATTGAGAGAAGTTCGTGATTTTTTGAGTTATAAAAATACAAGTTCTGTACAAAGACACACAGATATTTTAAAAAAAAATGGTTATTTGGGTTTTTCAAGAAGTCTTAAAATTAAAAAAAATATAAAGAAACTTTTTAATATACCTGTTGTTGGTAGTATATCTTGCGGTACGCCTTTATTAGCAGAAGAAAATATTGAAGCGTATGTACCATATGAAGTAAAAGGTGACTATAGAGATTATTTTTTTCTTAGGGCAATGGGTGATAGTATGAATAACTCAGGTATAGACGATGGAGATTTAGTATTGGTAAAGAAAGAAAGTTCTCCAAGTATTGGAGAAAAGATAGTGGCCTTGATAGGAGATGATGCGACTATAAAAATATTTAATAAAGAAAATAAAATGATTGTTTTAAAACCTAATTCAAACAATCCTATACATAAACCAATTTATATTGTTGACCTTGATAACTTTATGGTTCAAGGTAAAGTTGTTGATGTAATGAAGATATAATAAAAAATATGGAAAGTGAAAATACATTTTTGAAAGAAGTAACTAAAATTAAATCTAAATCTAGGTATGTAGATCCTTCAACTAAAATTTTACTTTTTGCAAAATCTGCTGGTAGATGTGAACTGTGTAATGAATCTGTGATAAGAGACTCTGTTATTGGTGAAGATATAAATTGGTCGGAGATGGCCCATATATATGCTTTTGGAGAGAAAGGTCCGAGAGCTGATAAAGAGTATCTATACACAAATAAGATAGATAACTTGATATTGGCTTGTCCTAGTTGTCATGAAAAAATAGATAAAGACAAGTTGGTAAAATATTACACAGTAGATTTTTTATTAAAATCTAAAAAAAAACATGAAGAAAGAATCAAACTGGCTACAAGTTTTACAGACAGACAAAAAACGAAAGTTTTAAAAATGATAGCCAACATAGGCACTGAAAATGTAGAAGTCTCCAATTTTGAGATGTTTAGTGCACTTATGAATGACAATCTTATCCCATTTGATGTTGAACAAGAAAAAATTGATTTTACTTCAGTACCTGCTTTAGTTGATGAACTTTATTGGAATTCCAAAAAGAAAGAGATTGAACAAAAATTGGAAAAATTTTACTCAGATTTTGATAGAAATGGTCATGAACATATATCTATATTTGGAATAGGTCCCATTCCGCTATTAATGTTTCTTGGTTCAAAATTAAATAATAAAATAAAAACTAAAGTATTTCAAAGACATCATGATAATGGAAGTTGGTTATGGAAAGAAGAAAAATCACTTGCGTCATATGATCATAAGTCAATTAAAAGAAATAAAGCTTTTAAAAAAGTAGCGCTACTACTTTCTTTATCTGGTCCTATAGATAGGGGTTTGCTTCCAAAAACTATTATGACAAGCTATGATGTATATGAATTGAAATTAAATAGTGATAATCCAAATTACAACTTTTTAAGGACAGAAAAAGACTTGTATGAATTTAAAAAAGAATTTCAAAATTGTATAAGTAACATAAAAAGTAGCTATCCTGGAATCAAGGAAATTGATTTGTTTCCTGCAGTACCAGCACCTGTTGCTATATTATGTGGTATGTCATTAAATAAAAATTCGGATCCTAGTATTAATATTTACAATACGCATAAAAAGTCAAATTTTGAATATTCATTAACAATTAATAATTAAACAAACACAAAAATATATGGATACAGAAAAATATCTTAGTGAAGTTTTAAAGAGAGACAGTCTAAATGACGAAAGTCCTGAGATTAAGTCTTTGAGGGAAGAGAAAAACAGGGTAGAGAAAATTATTTCTGATAGTTTTGATTGGAAACCAGTTATAAGATATGCAGGATCATATAAGAAAGGTACAATGATTAAAGCTAGTTATGATTTAGATGTTGTTTCTTATTTCAAACATGATGATGATTCTGCTGGGGAAACTTTAGAGGAAATATACAATAACGTAAAAAAAATATTGGAGGATGATTATTACATCGAACCAAAAAAATCAGCATTACGTTTGACCAGTAAAAAAGGTGTTGATTTTCATATAGATGTAGTCCCAGGTAGATTTGTTGACGAAGATGAATCTGATGCCTTTTTATATCAATTTTCTTCTGAAAAAAAACGTTTAAAGACAAATTTAGATGTTCATATTGATACAATAAAGAAAAGTCAGCTAGTAAAGGTAATAAAGTTGGTAAAAATTTGGAAGAGTATTTATTATCTAAATGTAAAAACTTTTGTTTTAGAACTTCTTGTTGTTAAAGTTTTGAAAGATTATAAAGATAGTGATGGTTTATCAGTTTGTTTAAAGAAATTTTTTGAAGAACTTAGTACAAATATTGATAACATATCTGTAGAAGATCCTGCAAATTCTGGCAATGATTTATCTGATTTATTTAATCAGACTATAAAATCAGAGTTATCTAATGCCTCTTCAAATGCTTTAAATTTAATGAATGACGAAAAAATTGAGACTTTATTTGGTAATGTTGAAGAGGTCAGTAAAGATTATATAGTGGATTCCATAAAACAAAATTATAATAAAAATAATAATTCTCCAAAGCCTTGGTCTATTGGTTAATCATATGTATTATTGGCATGTCGAAAATGAGGTGTTGTTTTTAAAATTAAAAGAAAGCATTAAAAAAAATTATCCAACCCTTTTAGTATATATAGAAGACAATATTGTCTATTTGAAGGGTACATTGAGAATTGAAGATAAAAGAGGAGTTATTTTAGATAGTTTCAAAATAAAAGTAGAAATACCTTTCAATTTTCCAAATGAGATACCTAAAGTGTGGGAGATTGATAATAAGATACCTAAAATAGCTGATAGACATTTTAATGTTGACGGTACGGCGTGTCTTGCTTTTAGAGATGCAGTTTTTCTTTATTGGAATGAAGATTCAGATATATTAGATTTTTTTGATAAATTTGTAAAACCTTTTTTTATTTGGCAAATAGAATATAGTATAACTGGAGGAAATAATAAAAAAGAAGCACACGGGCATGGAATTATAGGTGCTTTTGAATTTTATAAAGATATATCTTGTGGTAAGGACATTTATTCTGTATATAAATTTATTTTATATTTAAGCAAAGAAAAAATTAAAGGACATTGGAATTGTTATTGTGGAAGTGGTAAAAAATTGAGAGGATGTCATTATGAATTATTAAAAAAATATAAAGAAAAAATTAGGATTAGTGATGTAACATTAACCATCAAAGAAATAAATGAGAGTAGTGTTTTAGATAAAAATAATTCTCATTTATAATTTTTAAATTTTATTTATAATATCCGCTATCGCATCAGCTACATCATCAACATCATTATCAATCATTCTGTTTGGTATGTGGATAGTGTGATAGCCATCCATTTTTGAATAGTGAGACCTTTGCCAATCAGAAAACATTTGTTTTTTATTTGTATAATGTTGAGATCCATCCACTTCGATATATAGTCTGGCAGATTCTATGGCGATGTCTACGTGCTTATATCCATCCCATTTTTCTAGTTCACAGTTTATGTTTCTATCTTCGAGGGCTTCATACAATGCTAAAGCTTGTCTTGTTACTTTTGTTTCGCTATATGAGGATCTTCTGTTATTTAAAAAATAAAAAAGATTAGGTAATTTTTTTCTAATTATAAATTTAGTTAGTCCTAATATAAAAGCGACCAAAACTATAGGCCAAAAATAGAACAAAAAGGCAAAAGTCCAAGTGAATGTTATTTTTATCATTTCAAAAGGATTTGGCATTACAAAATAAGTTAGTATAAGCATATTGCTTGTTGATTATCCAGCAAGAATACAAAAAGCTCCTCGCCAGCTGATGACTTACGCCATCCGTGCACCTTTCGGCGCACGACCAACCACGGTAAACTGAACGGGGAGCTTACTATCGTGGTTGGTTTTAGCGCCATGCCTCTTGCGAGGTTTAGGCTTAATAAGTTGTCTAAAACAATTCTATCAAATAAGATGTTTTATGACAAGGCTCTTGACTATGACTTGGGTTTATATATATAGTTAACTATATGGCTAAAAACTTTTTTGAGGAAATTTTAGAAAATATTGAAAAGGATGGGGGCGCTCATCTTACTTTAGATGGTAAACAAATTTTTTTTCCAATTAGTACTGAAAAAGAATCTAAAAAGAATAAAAAATTAAGTTTTCATGAAAAAATAAACCAAAAATTTTGGATCCTTACTTCTAGTGATATTTTTTTAGAGAAAGTGAAAAAAATAAAAGAAAAATGGAATTTACCAAGATATATAAAAAGTGAAGAAGACCATAAATTTAATTTAGATATAAAAAAAATATGTAGAGCATTCAAATTATCATATGCATACCAGGAACTAGTTAAAAATTTTGTTTTAAATGAGTCTGTATCTGAAAATATGTTGTCAGCTGTTTTGGATTATCCAGCAGAATTTGTTGTTACACCAAAAAGTTTAAAAGATCATTTTGTTTATATCAAAGTTTATCCCGAGACAACGCTTAACGATGTTATTGATTTGTGGAATGGAAGCTTTAAACATATAAAAAGAAAATATTTTAAATGTGATAATAAAAAAATTGAAAGGAAAATAAATTTGAAAAGAGATTTAGAAATTTTAAAACTAAAAAGGAATGGTATGCGCAATAACAATATAGTTGAATTTATAAATGAAAGATATGAATCCTCTCCAATTAATTTTGATTATATAAGGAAACTTGTTAGAAGATTAAAAAACGGGACAACCTGAAATGCTTAGGATGTCGCAATTACATAAAAATAAAAAAGATATTAATATACAAAGTACATTCTGCAGAATGTATTTTTTTATTAATCTAATCATAAATTATTATGACCAAGAAATTAAATTTGGACCTATGCTCCAACATAGAAGACATAGAAGTTAAGTTTAAGTTAATTAATAAACCTGATTTGCTTGCCATTTTCTCTTTGGATTTTGGTAGCTTATCTGTCAAAGGTTATAGACTTCAAAAGTCAAAGTATGAAGATGATCCAATTACTCGTGCTTTGTGGATTACTCCACCAGTCTATTTTGACCAGACCAAAAAGGCCCATCCTATAGTTTATTTCGAACCTAAGGAAAAATGGGATGAACTACGAAGACATATCATGGTCAAATATGGTGAAGCTGTGGACAAGAATTACTTCCCAGAAGATAACGAGGATAAATCTGACGAAATGTTAAACGCTATATAGTTAATATATATAGTAAACCATTAAGTAACATAATAGTTCTATATAGTTACATAAAGGTATTTTCCTATTAAGTAACAATAAGTTCTATATAAATAGTTAAATATAGGGGACATGGCCACACCTGTGGTGGCCTGTCCCCATATAACATTATGTTCTTTATGTCCATTGTTACTTATTCCTTAATAAATTTAGGTAATGTGATTTTATAATTTAGTATGCCAGAAAAAAATGAACACAATTCATTTTCAGATAAAGCAGTTGAAAACATTGTTGATTTTTTGGTAAATCTAAATAAAATTCATACCCGTTTAGTTAGGGAAGCTATGGAGACAGGGGATAATTCTATTATAAATCAATTTGATAGTATTGGCAGATCAAACAAGTCATGTTATTATTTAAACAACAACAAGTATGACTCACAAAACCAACCACGGTGACAAATACTTCATCTACGTACGTAAAAGTACAGATGACTTAGATAATCAAAAGAACTCTATCGAATATCAGACAAGAGAGTGTTTAAGTTATTCCAAATCTAATAATCTACCTATTTCATCACTTACAGTTAAAGGCTTTAGTAGTAATGGTATAATTCAAGAGAAACATACAGCATATAAGACCTCCGATATAAAAATTAACAATCACGGTTCCATTGTTTATGACATTGATAGACCAAAGTTTGCTATATTGGTTGACTTTCTTTTGAAGAAGAAGTACAAAGGTTTCATTTGTTTGTGTTGGGATAGGGTTAGTAGAAATGACAAGGACGGTATGATTGTGAAGGATCTTATCAACAGTGGTATTGATGTTAGGTTTGTACAAGCTAGTTATGATAACACTTCATCAGGTGCCTTGCACATGGACATAGACGGGATGTTCGCTTCCCACTACTCCCGCGTTATCAGCGAAAAGGTCCGCGCCGCTTATCAAAAACTTCGTGAAGAAGGCAAGTGTACTTATACGGCACCACTAGGCTATCTAGACAAAGGATCAGATAACAAACCTATAGACCCATCACGAGCACCACTTGTAAAGCAAATTTTTGAGCTCTACGCTACTGGTGGTTGGAGTTTAAGTCAATTAGCCAAGTGGGCTAACAAAAACGGTCTCACGACCAAACCGTGGCGTCAAAGACGAACTAAAGTTGAAGTCACAGACGACAAAATGAACTATCATCCAAAAGTCAGACGTCCACTTTCAGAAAAAAGTATTGGACATATTTTAAAAAATCCTTTTTATATTGGCAAACTAAAATATCAAGAAGATATTGTGGATGGAATACATGAGCCACTTGTTAGCACATCTCTTTTTAATCAAGTGCAAATGTTGTTGAAAGCCAAAAATGTTAGTGTTTATTATGTTGATAAAAAATTTTTTACTTACAGAGGACTTTTAAAATGTACTTGTGGACGTGTTTATACACCATACAAGAAAAAAGGATTTAATTATTATAGATCAAATTGTAAAAGTGATTGTTTGAATACAAATAAAAATATTAAAGAAAGTGATATTGATATTGAAATAGAAAATCTACTTTCCAAAATATGTTTTAGCGATAGGGAATTGGAAGAAATAAAAAGCAGAACAAAAATAGGTTTAGAAGCTGTAACGCAAAAAAGAAATTTTGAATTGGAAAGTTTGCATAATAGAAAAAGAAAAATTTTTGAAGACCTTGATTATTTGAGAGACAATAAAATATCTTTGCTTAGAAGTGGTGTGTATACTGGTGAATCTTATGTCTCCGAAATAGTACAAATGGAAAATGAACTAAAGGAAATAGCAGAAAAAGAAAAAGCCCACAGTGAATCTGCTGTGGAAATGTTGAATTATATAATTACTTTTTCCGAACTGGTAAAAAACGCTATGTTGTACTATAAATATTCTCTTGATACAGAAAAGAGAAATACCGCACTTTCGGTGTTTTACGAACTTGTATTTGTTGACGGAAATTTGGCTGAGTACAAAACAAAAGAAGGCTATGAAGCCCTCTTAAAACGATATGATTTTTCCAAAGTGGAATCTGGCGGACCGGACGAGGCTCGAACTCGCAACTTCTGCCGTGACAGGGCAGTGCTCTAACCAGTTGAACTACCGGTCCGTATATTCAATTATTTTTGATAATTGAATTGAAAACTTACAATAATTCTAAACCAAAATTACAAACTATTTTGTAGCAGTTGCAGCTTTGGCAAGACGTTTTTGTTTTTTCTTGTCTCTTCTTATTTTTGCTTTTTCACGCTCAATTTTGAATTTGGCGTTGATTTGTTTTCTCATTCCCATAATTTTGGATTAGTTTGTTGAGTACGGATAATATGATACCTTTTTTTGAATTAAATGTCAATATTTGTGCTGTTAGTAAGCAAAGTAGCCCAGCTTTTCTTTGATATCTTTGAGCCTGGCATAAAAGCCAGCACTGTGGATAGAATTTAGCCCCAATTTCTGGTGATCGTAGTGGTGAGTCCATTCATGCAAAAGTGTGTCTAAGAATGTCTTAGGAGCCAAAATTTGGCCTCTGACAGCTGTTCTATTGCTGATGTAGATGTATTTACTGCCAGGCTTGTAATAGCCATATTGTTTCATAGCTATTTTGCCGTTGCGCTTTTTGTGGTATTGCTTGGTATCAGATATTTTCAAACTTACAATATCTATTTTAGCCAGATCTGCCAACTCATCCAAAAGCAAATCTCCCAGACTTTGTCGATCTTTTTCTTCTTTGCTTTGCAAAAGTAGGGAAGTGAGTTTTTTGGCTTCATCTGAAATGGGGATTTTTATTTTAATTGTTTTGTTGCTACGTTCGTAGTTGGTTTGTAGAAAATTGAAGTTGAATAGTTTCATAAATGGTTAGATTGTTATATTTTTACATTGTTGAAATGCTATTTTTTAATAAAATTTTCTTAACCAAGTTCCCTTCCCTCGTAGGGAAGCCTGCCCGCCGAATTGGAGGGGGGCAGGGTAGGGTCTCAACGGGATATTACATTACAAATTTCTTTTATTTTTTGTATAGTACTTTCTCTATAAAACAATACTTCTTCATTTGTAAATCTTAATATAGAATATCCTAAATTTTTTAAATATTCTTCACGTTCATAATCATATTCTTTTTGTTCCTCATGAATTGGACCATCTACTTCTATTATTAATTTCAATTCATGACAATAAAAATCTACAATAAAAGCATCAATACTAACTTGTCTACGGAATCTATATCCAATTTTTTGTTCTCGTAATTCTTGCCAAAGAACATATTCCGCTTTAGTGGGAAGTGAACGTAATTTCTTTCTTCTTGTTTTTGTGACATCATCATTAATTCTGTAGGTTTTTCTTGTTTGCATAGTGCGAGACCCCCTCCTGACCTCCCCCTAAAATGGGGAGGAACTCACTAAATAAATTTTGTTAAAAAATAGTAATGTAGCAATGTGATAATTTTGGCTTTTGGTAATTAAGATTATTTTACACATTATATCATAAATATTCTCACTTAAAAAACAAAAAAGACCTTCGTAGTGTTCGGCGTGACATAGGAGCAAAGGAGGGGGTGCCCCGTCAGCGCCAAACACTATAAAAGTCTTTAGTAGTATTAAAGATATTAGCAAATTTTATGTTTTTTGTCAAGATTAGCTAATTTAGGATAAATTTGTATTTTTGTTTGTTGTTTTATTATATAAAATATATAGATTTTTTTAATCCGCCCAAGGCGGACGAGAGGATTTAATTCCTCATAACTTACTATGAAGATATTCCTTCTCATACTTCGTCAGCTTGCTGCGAGGTAGTTGATTAAAAAAATTCCTGACGTAATCAGGAATTTTGTTTTGTAAAAGTTTTATTTTACTTCTTCAAATATTTTTGTAAATACTTGAGGATTTTTTTCTGCTATTTCAGCTAGAATCTTTCTATCAATCAATACCTCGTTTTTCTTTAGTGAATTTATAAATACACTATATGAAGTACCTAAGGCACGAACAGCTGCATTGATTTTTACTTGCCATAAACGGCGATTTTCTCTTTTTTTGTTTTTTCTATCACGATAAGCATAAGCACCGGCTTTGGTATCTGCAGTTTGAGCTAGTTTTATCAAACTTTTTCTACCTGCTTCAAAACCTTTGGTTCTTTTCATGATGGCCTTACGGCGTTTGACGTGTTGTACACCTCTTTTTACTCTAGGCATAATATTTATTTATTACAGTTTATGAATATGGCAAAGCTTTGACAACAGTTTTTTGCAATGGCAAAGAAACCACATTGTCAGTACGTTTGTTGCGTTTGGTATTACCTGATTCACGAGAGTTGAAATGATCTTGACCATCAGTTCTTTTTAGAACTTTTGTGCCTTTTTTTGATCTTTTCACCATGAATCTTTTGGCAGTGCCTTTGTGTGTCTTCATTTTTGGCATATTTTTGATAATTTTGAGATAATTGAAGCTCCGTGATTATAGACTACTTTTGAGCTTAAGTCAAGAGATGGTGTGTGTATAGGTTCTTTTGATTACTTTTTAACAATAATCGTCACAATACTTTTGCCTTGTCTAATGATTTCTTGTTCAAAACGAGTTTCTGTTGTTTTTTGAATATCGGTTATCATTTTTTTGACAATTTCAATTCCTATCTCTGGTCTGGCGTTTTCACGGCCTTTCATATTTAATTCAATTTTTACTTTGTCACCTCTATTTAGAAATTTTTCAGCTTGTTTTTGTTTTATTTGTAAGTCATGTTCACTAATACGAGCAGAAAGACGAAGACCTTTGGTTTCACTGGTTTTAGAGTGAGCTTTTTGTTTGCGTGCTTCTTTTTCTTTTTGGTATTTGAATTCAGTAAAATCAATTAGTCTAGCCACTGGAGGAGTACTTTTTGGATTGATTTCTACTAAGTCCATTTCTTTTTCAAAAGCCATATCAAGAGCTGCTTTTTTGGACATTGTACCTATATTTTTTCCTTCTTCATCCAAAACTATAAGCTCTTCAGCTTCAATCTCATTATTTTTTTTGTATTTTGGAATTAGGGCTTTTTCTGGACGTTTTTTTCGGGATATTCGCATAGGTTAACTAGTAATTAATAACTAATAATTAGTAAAATTATTTTTTTGGATTTATTATACTCCAAAGTATTTTGGATATTTCGTTTGATAAATTCAATATTTGATTATATTCTTCTTCTGTAAAATATTTTTGTTCTTTAGCGAAATATAATAAATATCGACTTTCTTTCAACGAGCCAAAGGAAATTATCAAAAATCTTCTAAATTCTTTACTACTATTAGATTCTTGGTCACTTTGTCTAGCAAATCCTTCAACAATGTTTAAAATAACAGAAAGCCCCGCACGTCTTAATTGAGAGGTTAGTCCATAAAGCTCGTCTTTTGGAAAATCTTGAGTTAGTCTATAAACTTCTTTTGCGAAAAGATCAGCTTTTACAAAAAGAGGATTTTCTTTTTGCGTATCCATAAATTGTTAATTAATAGTTGTTAATTATTAATTCAAAATGGCTTGCGCCATTTTTCGTGGAGATGCCGGGAATTGAACCCGGGTCTAGATGGGTTATCCCCATATTCTACATGTGTAGCTAAGTTTGGTATTTCGTATGGTAGCTAGAAAACTAGCAAAACAACTACCAACTATTCTGGTTTATTGTCAATTGAAACGTTCAGAAAACCATTTCAATTTACGCTCGATGGGGGTTGACACCGCAGGCTTCAATATCGAGTATCTCGAAAAGCGATGGTAGATGAGCTTGTTTAAGCTACTACAGATGCGAATGTTGGCATGCGAAAAGCAGCCATCAAACGACTTTTTAAGTTTGCACTTAGAAATTCTACGCCGGTATTTACGAGGAAAGCGTAGCTCCTCGACATGCTTATGGAAGGTAACAAGATCCAACTATCGAATCCTGTCATCCCCTTGGTTGTCAAAATGACAATTTTAGACTACAAAACTTTTTGCAATCTAATTGTTATCATTTCAAACGTTATTTTTAATAAAATAGAGATAAAATAGAGATAATTTTTGTTGGTATTGGTTTACTGACAATGGAACAATGGGGCAATAGGACAATGTCTTTTAATAATCGCCTTTGAGGGCACGTTTTATGTCACGTTTTTCTTCTCGTTCTTTTATGACACGTTTTTTGTCGAATTGTTTTTTACCACGTCCAATGCCTATTTCTACCTTTATTTTACGGCCTTTAGTATATACTGAAAGGGGGATAATTGTCAAGCCTTTTTCTTGCAATTTTCCTGTTAAATAAGCTATTTGTTTCTTGTTTAGTAGAATTTTTCGGCTTTTTTCTGGTTCATAATCTTTTACATTAGAATATTTGTATTTGGAAATGTGAGTGTTTAGTAAGTAAGCTTCATCATTGTGAAAAGTGACAAAACTACCTGATAGTTTCATTTGTTTGCCACGTACAGACTTTACTTCTGGGCCAGTCAATACCAAACCAGCCTCCAGAGTCTCGAGGATTTCGTAGTCGAATCTTGCTTTTTTATTGACGGCGTAGGTGGGCATATCTTTGCTTAAATTTTGTGGAAATTAAAAAAATTAGTAATATTGTTCCATTGTCCCACTGACTTATTGTCAAATTGCCAATAACCTTAAAATCAAAAACCACAATGGGGCAATTTGGCAATGGGACCATTTTTGTTGAACGTTTAGAAATTGTTAATCTTTTATTTTAATTAAACTTCCTTGACTATAATAAGCTATTTGTACGTTTTTTGCAAGATTCAGGTAATTGTTGTATAATAAATTCAAATTATTTTTGTAAAAATATATGTTTTCTCATAAAAAAAAATTTGATTTGGTTTTGGGTATTTTTTTAGTAATTGCTCTTTTTGTAATAATTGCGGTTTCTATAATTTTGTATTTATTGTTTAGTAGATATCAGACAAAAAGTAATTTTATAAATACTAATCAAAATAGTAATTTTCAACAACAACTGAGTCCTGTTGAATTATTGAATAGTTATGAAGAAGAAATTCAAAAACAAATTGATTTAGTACAGACTAGTGACAAAGATATTGCAACAGTTGCCAAAAATTTGGAAAACGATATGTTGAATATTCGTGTACCTGCGGAAAAAAGAGAAATGTTTTTGAGTGCAACTCTACAAATTGTGCGTATGCAAGATCAAGGATTGGAGATTGACCCAAAGGCTAGTAAAGATAAAATTTTGGAAATTTTAAATAGTTTAGTTAATTATGAAGAAAGATAAATCTGTTTTTGTTGCTATTGCCTCTATATTTATATTGCCTCTAATTTTGTTGGTTATAAATTTTTGGCCAAATAAGTATGTCTTTTTTGTAGGCATGGGATTATTAATTGCATATTTTTCTTTTATTGCTTTTCGATATACTTTGGATAAATCAGAGATTGCCCTCAATTTTATGACTTCTTGGTCATTTGTGGCTTTGATTCTTTTGGTAGAAAATATTTGGATACGTTATATTTTCATTGCATTTTCGGTATTAGTTTTTTTCTTTATTGCTTATTGGAGTAGACCTCAGACAAGTCATTCTATTCAAGTAAAAGAAAAACCTTTGCGTCGGATGATGATGATGTTGTATGTTTTCAATACTTATGCTTTTATGATAGGTGCTTATGCTTTACATATCTATTTTCCTAATTTTTCTTTTGTTTTGATTAGTGTTTTTTCTGCAGTTTATTCTGCTTTTGCGGCTTACATGATATGGAGTTTGTATTTCAAATCAGAGTTCAAAAAGTTACTTATTTGGTCTATTATATTTGCTACTGTTGTCTTTGAACTCATGTGGGTGATGATTTATTTACCATTTGGTTATTTGGCTTTAGGGTTACTCACTGTTTGGATTTGGTATTTGTTACAATTATTTGTACGTTTTCATTTGACAAAAGAAAATATAATTTGGAAACAACAAATTTCATTTTTGTTAATTAATTTAATTCTGTATATTTCTGTACTTTATATTATTAGATGGGTATGATAAAAAAACAACCTCCACATTTACCAGAAAAAGTTTATTCCACAAAAGCAGCTCAAAGTTGGCAAAATATTCGTCTTATTATTTATGTTGCTATAATTTCTTTGTTAGCAGGATTTACTGGTGCTTTGGTTATCACTGCTTGGTTTGAACCTTCTCTTTATTCTACGCAAGGGGGAGTTTTTTTGATAAATAATAATAAAAATGATAATGATAAAGATAATGACATCACTACTTGGAGTCAGACTCCTAGTGTTTTGGCTGCCAAGAGATTAGAATTTAGTACTATAAATATTTTTGACAAAACATTTCAAGTTTCAGGTAATTTTTATCCAGAGAGTTCTTTTTTGGGTAGGGTGGCTATGCTTAGCTCTAGTGGTTGGGGAGTTATTTATTATCCAGATTTCAACAAAATAAAATTAACTAATTGGTTAGCACTAGATAGTCAAGGTTTGGAATACAAAATTGAAAATACTATTTTTGATTCAGCTAGGGGAATGCTTTATGTAAAATTTGTTGGTAATAATTTTCGTGTGATGTCTTTTCCTGATTGGAACAACTTTGGTAATGGCACCAAAGTTTGGGTTTCTGATTACAATGTTTGGAAAGAAAGACAGCTAGGTGATACTATTGTTGTGGCTGAAAGTATACACAAAATTACTGAACAATATAGTCGTCTAAGACTTGAACCAGAAACTGAAATAGGTAATATTGTTATGACGGAAGAAGGTCAATTTGTTGGTTTTGTGGATAAAAATGGTATGTTGCAGACAGCCTGGTTTGCAGATTATCAATTGCCTCATCTTTTGGAAAATGGTGAATTTATAAAAAATAATATTGATTGGACAGGTTACTTTGTTGAGCGTCATGGTATAAGTGATATTACTGGAACACCTGGTAATGGTTTTTATATAGTTAATCCTGGTAGTGATGCTACAATTTTGAAAAAAGGTGATATAATTATTTCCGTAAATGGTAGTAGTATAGACCTTCATAATTTGTGGAAGACATTGCTGACAACTAGTGGAGATTTTTCTTTGACTGTCTGGAGAAATAATGAAGAAGTAGACATAAAAATTCACCTAATTTCTAATTAATAATAAAAATTAATAGGAATGACAATTTACAGCTTGTCACTTCGTTATAAATAATTTACAAAAACCAAGTAAGCAGGGTCTACAGATCCCTCGCTAAGCTCGGGATTAACGAACCAATTATGTTCAACACACACAACCCTCTAGGACGTCTTCGACGTGGTTTCAAATTAATATTTTTGGTGGGAATTTTGGTAGCTATACTTTCGGTTGGCGTTACCTTACTTTTTCCATTGCAGTATAGAGCTGATGCTCAAGTACTTATAATTTCACAATCACGTACGGGTGTTGATCCATATACTGTTGTGCGTTCAGCTGAACGTGTTGGCGAAAATATTGCTCAAGTTATGAAGACCAATGATTTTTATGCCAAAGTAAAAGATCAAAAAAATTATGATATAGATTGGTCTTATTTTGAAAACAAAAATGAAAGAGAAAAACGCAAACTTTGGCAAAAGACGATTGTACCTTCTGTTGTTTATGGTACTGGAGTTTTGAATGTTTCTTCATTTCATCGTGAACCTGCGGTAGCTGAAAAATTAGCCAATGCTGCTACTGATGCTCTTGTGGCTCGTGGTTGGGAATATGTTGGTGGAGATGTGACTATCAAAGTAGTTAATAATGCTGTGGTAAGCAAGTGGCCTGTTAGACCGAATATTGTTTTGAATGCCATGCTCGGATTTATTGTGGGAATATTTTTGATG
>MFRB01000008.1 GCA_001783255.1 Candidatus Magasanikbacteria bacterium RIFOXYD12_FULL_33_17 | reverse complement strand
CACTTTTTTTATTTAGCATAATAATTTAAGTTACTTTTATTGCTGTATTATGCCATATTTTACACTTTTTAGCCTCTATTTTTGTCTATTAACCCTCTTTTAACAATTTACCTTGAAAAGTTCCTCTGTCTTTTATATACCATTTATCAACATTACCAAAATCAACAAAAGCAAATATTCTACCATACTTTTCTTTATCTATTTCCAATGTATCTAATATAAAACCATCTATATCCATATAAAAAATTTAAAAAGAAAAGCCGACAAAAATATGTCGGCTATACTGTTTATAATTTAACTACATCCCAAACTATCTCCACAGTTCAAACACTTATAACAACTTCCGTTTCGGACTGTAATATGCCCACAAGTTGGACAGGCAGGCGCATCCCCCATCATTTCCGAAAGTGCTGCATCTGAAGCACTTACAGCCTCGTGCTTAACTTCAGACACTACTGGAAGCTCGGCTTGTAAATCTTCGTGGACAACTGTTTGTACTTTTGGTTCTATTTTCAAATCCATAGTTTCTTGTGCTTTACCAGTTTCAGCAATCTTCACCATGTTTTCAAATTTATTTTTTTGAATTCCCTTTGGTGGAACTTGGACAAAATCTGTTCTTCCCAAATATTCCATACCAAGAACACGGAAGACGAAGTCAATGATAGAAGTACAGTTTTTGATATTTGGATGATCAGTGAAACCACTTGGTTCAAAACGTGTGAAGACGAAGTTCTCAACATATTTTTCCAATGGTACACCATATTGTAAACCCATAGAAACTGAAATAGCAAACATATTTAGTAAACTTCTAACAGTTGCGCCTTCCTTGTACATATCGATAAATATTTCAGCAACTTTACCATCTGGATATTCACCAGTACGAAGCCAAACTTGTTGATTGCCAATTTTGACAGCGACAGTAATACCACTACGTTTGGAAGGAAGACGACGTTTCTCACCATGAAGATACACACGACGTTCAGCTACTTCACCATCTTTGGTATAAGATTCCATTGGAGTCATGATACCGACGTGATTACTAAGTATTTGACTGGCTTGGAAAACAGCGCTGTTTACTTCTTCTTCTGTAGCTGGCAACATTTTACTCAATTGTTCAACTTGTTCTTTATTTTGTTCCAATAATTTTTCTTCAGCTAATTCTGCTTTTTCTTCCTTATCACTCTTAGAAGAAGTTGCCAAAGGTTGACTTAGTTTACAACCATCTCTATAAAGAGCCACCGCTTTTAGACCAAGTCTCCAACCTTCTTCGTAAGCATGTTTTACATCTTCTAGACCAACTTCATTTGGCATGTTGATAGTCTTTGAAATAGCACCGGATAAGAAAGGTTGCACAGCTGCCATCATATAGATATGTCCCATGTAAGGAATAAATCTAGTTCCTTTTTTACCATTTTTGTTAGCAGTATCAAAAACCTTGTAATCCTCTACTTTCAAATGTGGGGCACCTTCAATAGTCATCGTACCACAAACATAATCATTGGCTTTTTCAATTTCTTCTTTTGTAAAACCTAATTCTTTTAATAAATCAAAATTTGGATCATTGTATTTTGCTTCATTGAAACCTAATCTTTGCAAAGTTTCTTCACCCAAAGTCCAAACATTGAAAATAAATTTGATTTCAAAAGCACCTTCGAGCGCTTTATTGATACTTTCCATATCCGCAACATTGAAACCTTTTTCTTTCAAAGTAATAGCATTGATATGTGGAGCATTGGTAATGTCCGCGGTACCACGCATATAATTTATGATTTCAACAATCTGACTTTCAGTATAATTTAAATTACGCAAAGCTGTAGGCACGGCTTCATTGACGATACGGAAATATCCACCACCAGATAATTTTTTGAATTTGATAAGAGCAAAATCAGGCTCAACACCAGTAGTGGCACAATCCATAAGCAAACCAATAGTTCCAGTAGGAGCAAGTAAAGTTGTTTGAGCATTTCTAAAACCAAATTTTTCACCCATATCTACTGCATCATTCCAACTTTCACGAGCAGCAGCCAATAAATAAGCTGGAGCATATTGTGGATCAATAGCCACAGGTTTTACAGCAACTTTTTCATACTCAGTTACAGGTGCATTGAAAGCAGCTCTCCTATGATTTCTCATCACACGAAGCATGTCTTCTCTATTTTTTTCAAATTTTGGAAAAGTTCCTTTGAACTTGGCCATTTCAGCACTTGTCTTATAACTTTCAGCCGTC
>MFRB01000007.1 GCA_001783255.1 Candidatus Magasanikbacteria bacterium RIFOXYD12_FULL_33_17 | reverse complement strand
TTGAGAGCCAGTGAAAGCTTGAACAATCAAAGGTAGAATAGCAACCACACCCAAGAATAAAGCTCCAGAAAATAACAATTTACTCATTGTATCTTGTAAATACTTTTCAGTTTCTTTACCTGGTCTAATACCTGGAATGAAAGCACCTTGTTGTTGTAAGTTCTCAGCCATTTTTTGTGGATGGAAAATAACAGCAGTGTAGAAATAGGTAAAACCAAATACTAACAAGAAATATGTAATACCATAAAACCATTGATTATTGAAAAGTGTAATCACAGCTTGAGAAGCACGGGCCATAAAACCAGTACCATTGACGAAAAATTGAGCAATCATTGAAGGAAATAACACCACAGAGATAGCGAAGATAATAGGAATTACACCAGCCATATTCAGACGTAATGGTAAATGACTAGTATTACCACCAAAGACGTGATTACCACGAACTTGCTTGGCATAACTTACAGGAATATTTCGTTGTCCTTCATTGATAATAACTACAGCTACAATTGTCACAATAGACATTACCAAAAACATCATATACATATAAAGTTGTGAAGGATCATAGTTGATAATAGCTTGTGACAAAGCTGTTGGAAAAGAAGCTACGATACCAGCAAAGATGATAAGAGAAATACCATTACCAATACTTTTTTCAGAAATAAGTTCACCAATCCACATCAAGAATATTGTACCAGCAGTAATCATGATCATTATAGAAATATATCTATACACATCTAATCCACCAAAAATTTCATATTGAGAATTGTTGAGTAATCTAATCATGGCAAAAGATTGTAAAAATGCCAAAGGTACTGTAGTAATACGAGTGTACATGTTTAATTTTTGTTGTCCACTTTCACCTTCTTTGGTAAGCTCTTCCAAACTTGGGATAACCATAGCCAAAAGTTGGAAAATAATAGAAGCAGTAATATAAGGTCCAATACCCAACATGACAACAGAAAAATTACTCATAGTTCCGCCTGAAAATAGATTCAATAATCCTAATACTTGATTACCTTCCAAAAATTTGGCAAGATTTTCAGTATTAATACCAGGTACAGGTATATGAGCAGTAAAACGAAAAACTACAAACAAAAATAATACAAAAAGAATTCTTTTGCGTAAATCTTTAATTTTCCAAATACGTATAAATTTTTCCCACATATATTTTGAAGTAAGATTTGATTTAAAGCTTTACTTTGCTGACAAAAACCCCCTCTAACCTGTCTGCCGACAGGCAGGCTCCCCCTACAAGGGGGATAAAATCATTCAAATAAAGTATTGTTATTAGTACTTTTGAACGGCATGATTTTATCGGCGAACCACATTTTTTGTCCCTCTACTAACAAGGGGATGAAAAACTGTCACTCCCCCTCCTCGTAGGAGGGGTTAGGGGAGGTTCGTGACAAATTAAGATTATTTCGATTTCACAGCAGTCTCTCCTATCTATAAATAAATATAAAGCATTTTCAGCTTTATATCAAGAGGTGAATTTAGAAAGTAATTTTGCCACCGGCTTTTTCAATCGCTTCCACCGCTTTTTTAGTGGCTAAACAATTTTTAATTACTAATTTTTTCTTTAGTTCTCCACTAGCAACAACCTTTACACCATTCTTATAATTTCTAATAACTTTTTGTTCTTTCAAAAAATAAGGTGTTACTTCTGTTCCTTCTACAGCAAATTTTTCAAGCATTGCCAAAGTAACGGTTTCTGGTTTCAAAGCTGGTGATTTAAAACCACGAAGCTTAGGAACTTTTTGCAATTGAGCTTTGAAGGCATGACGTAAAAGACCGCCTTTACCACCAGAACGGGCTCTTTGTCCTTTCATACCACGTGCTGAATAAGTACCTTTTCCAGAGGCATTACCGCGTCCTAATCTTTTTGTGTTTTTCTTTACTCTTTTTGAAGAGATTGTAGATGGAGATAATGACATATGTTTAATTATTCTGAGCGTAGCGAGGAATCTTTCTTAAATCTTTCCCGCATTAAATAATAAATTATTTACTTACTTTTTTATCATCTATTTTTTTAACAGGAGCTTTCTTTACGTCTTCTTTTTTCTTATCAACAGGAGCTTTTGCTACAGTTGGTTCAACTTTTTTATCAAAAGATTTGATTTCTACTTTTTGAACTTTATTTTTTTCTACTCTTTCTCTAGATTTTCTAGCTTTTTCAATAGCTTCAGGTTTAAATAATGTCAAAGCTTTAAAAGTCGCCTTTACATTAGACATTTTATTACCAGATTTACCAAGCATCTTAGCAGAAGCATTTGGAACACCAGCAAGCTCAAGTACAGTACGAATAGAACTACCAGCAATAATACCAGAACCTTGAGGGGCTGGTTTAATCATTACTTTACCAGCTTTGAATTTTGCTTCTACACGATGAGGAATAGTTTTTTTGTCAAAAGGAACAAAAATTATATTTTTGTGTGCTTGTCTAACAGCTTTATCCACTGCAATCTGAACGTCAGAACCTTTTTCAACACCATAGCCTACTCTACCTTTTCTGTCACCAATCAAAACTAAGGCACGAAAACTAAGATGTTTTCCACCTTTTGTAACACGAGTAACACGTGCCAAATCAACGATTGCTTGATCGAATTCTGGTTTTTCTTTTCTAGGTTTTTGTCTTTTATTGTTGTTACCTTGAGGTTTTGACATATTCAATAATTATTTTTTAGCAAAATTAAAACTGTAAACCGTTTTCTCTAGCACCTTCAGCTACAGCTTGCACTCTACCATGGTAGAGATAACCACTTCTATCAAAAACAGCAGAAGTAATATTTAATTCTTTAGCTTTTAATGCTAACTTTTTACCTAAAACAAAAGCTACTGCAACTTTTCCTTTTCTTTCTCCAACATCTTCAGCTTTATCAAAATCTGTTTTAGAATTAACACTAGTCAAGATTTTTGAATTTTCGTCATCAATCAATTGAGCATACATACCACGTAAACTACGAAAAACACTAATACGAGGAGTTGTAGCACTACCATTCATACGAGAACGACTTCTCATACGACGACGTAATCTTCTTTGTTGTGATGTTATATTTTTCATATTTTTTAATAGTTCTTAGCCAATAGTTCTTAGCCAATAGTTTAGAGTTCAAGGGTTTGTAATTTTATGAACTATAAACTATTGGCTATGAAC
Organism: Candidatus Magasanikbacteria bacterium RIFOXYD12_FULL_33_17; assembly: GCA_001783255.1. Classification (GTDB taxonomy): domain Bacteria; phylum Patescibacteriota; class Patescibacteriia; order Magasanikbacterales; family UBA922; genus UBA1557. The sequence continues at coordinate 11,448 of MFRB01000007.1, read as the reverse complement.
TTGTTTTATTATTCACCTTTGGCTGCAGTCTTACCAGCTTTACGTCTGATGATTTCTTCCATATATTTAATACCTTTACCTTTGTAAGGTTCAGGTTTTCTAACAGATCTGATTTCAGCAGCAATACTACCCAACATTTCTTTGTCGTAAGATTCTAAAGTAATTACATTTTTTTCAACTTTAGCAACAACAGAATCTGGTATTTTGAAAATTACAGGATGAGAAAAACCAACTTCTAATTTTAGGTCTTTACCTTGCATTGCAACTTTGTAACCAACACCATTGATTTCTAGTTCTTTTTTGAAACCTTCTGTTACACCCAAGATCATATTGTTCAAATGTGCACCAAAAGTACCCCAAAGAGATCTTTCTTTTTTATCTTCTTTATTTTCAACGTCAACTGTCAAAGTATTGTCAGCCATTTTTATTTTTACTTTATCGTTCAATTGTCTTACTAGTGTTCCTTTTGGTCCTTTTACCTCAATACTAGCATCAGTCATATTGACAGTAACGCCGGCAGGAATACTAATTATTTGTTTTCCGATACGTGACATAGCATTAAATTACATTGATAATCTTTTTTTAAACATTTATTAATAAACAGAACAAACTATTTCTCCACCAATACCTTTTTCTTTAGCTTCTTTAACAGTCATCATACCTTGGGAAGTTGAAATAATAGCAATACCAAATCCATTTAAAATATTTGGTAACTCTTCTACTCCACGATATACTCTATGGCCAGGTTTACTTTCACGTTTGATAGAAGTAATAGCTGGAGCTTTACCATTATATTTTAATTTAATACTAAGTGTTGGTTTTGGTCCTTCTACTTTAGTAACTTCGCCTACATAACCATGCGCTGACAGAATTTTTCCGATCATAAACTTTACCTTAGCGAAAGGTAACTCCAAAGTGGACTTTTTAGCTAATTGAGCATTTCTAATTCTCGTTAGCATGTCTGCGATTGGATCGGTCATCATAGTATATATAATTATTTATTATTATGTTTGTTATTAAATTATTTATTGAAAAAATTACCAACTTGATTTTTTAACACCAGGGATCATACCTTTATTTGCAAGTTCTCTAAAACAAATACGGCACAAACCAAATTTACGCATATAGCCATGTTTACGGCCACATTTCCAACATCTATTAACAGTACGTGTAGAATATTTTGGTTTATGTACAAATGTTTTTGCTTTTTGTGCTTGAGTTGCCATAATTATTATTTATTATTTCTTTCTAAAAGGAAAACCAATTTGACTAAGTAAGGCATATCCTGCTTTATCATTTCCTGCAGTAGTGTTAATAATCAATTGTAAACCATGAGTATTATCAGCGGATTCACCAGAAATTTCTGGGAAAGCTAATTGCTCTTTGAAACCAATAGTATAATTTCCTTTTCCATCAAAACTTTTTAAATCAATACCTCTAAAATCACGTACACGAGGGAAAGTCAAATTTATAAGCTTGTACAAAAATTCATACATTTTAGCACCACGCAAAGTAACAGAAACACCAATTTCCATACCTTCTCTGATTTTGAAATTTGAAATTGATTTTTTAGCTTTGTTATGAATAGGTCTTTGTCCTGAAATTAAAGTCAAAGTTCTTTCAACTCTTTCAATGAAAGCTTTATCTTTTGTATTGCGACCATAACCAACATTAATAACTACCTTTTCAATTTTAGGCACTCTCATAATGTTGTCCAAAGCCAACTCAGTTTTCAAAGCTGGTACGACTTTTTCTTTATAAATTTTGTACAATTCTGGTTTCATAATTTTTTAGAAATTATTAATCGACAAACTCTCCACTAACTTTAGAAATTCTTTTCTTTTCTCCACCTTCAATTTTGTAACCAACACGAGTTGGTTTTTTACTACTACTATCAATAAGCATAACATTACTAATATCAAGTGGTGCTGGCAGTTCAATAATCTGACCTTTTTCACCTTTGCGACCAGCGCGTAAATGTTTCTTTAGTAAATTAGCACCTTCTACTACTACAAAAACTTTATTAGTCAATTTATTTTTTAGTACCTGAAGAACTTTACCGGTTTTAGCACGGTCTTTACCACTCAATATCTTTACTTTGTCGCCTGTTTTTATTTTCATATTTTTATTAATTGATAGTTCTCTATTTTATAATACCTCTGGAGCCAAAGAAACAATTTTTTTATAACCTTTATTTCTAAGTTCACGAGCAACTGGTCCAAAAATACGAGTTCCTTTTGGTTCTAAATTCTTTTTATCAATAACAACAGCAGCATTTTCATCAAAACGAATATAAGTACCATCAGTTCTGCGCATTTCTTTTCTTTGTCTAACAATTACAGCATGTACTACTTCACCTTTTTTAACTTGAGCACGAGGAATTGATTCTTTTACAGAACAAGTAATTATGTCACCAATACGTGCATATCTTTTTTTGTAGCCACCAAGTACACGAATACACATGAGCTTTTTAGCTCCGCTATTATCCGCTACTTGTAACATGCTTCTGTGTTGAATCATATAATTATTATTTTATTTAAACTACTATTTTGTAACAACATTAACCAATGTCCATTTTTTTGTTTTACTAATAGGACGACACTCAACAAAGGTTACAGAATCCCCAAGTTTAGCAGTTGAATTCTCATCATGAACAGCATACTTTTTACTAACTTCATACTGTTTACGATATTTTGGGTGCATTTTAGTAGTTTTGACAACAACATGAATAGTCTTGTTTTCTTTAACACTAACTACTTCACCACCAAATTTTCTATGTTGTACTTTTTTAGTATCGGACATAATATTAATTATTCTGTTTTATTATTTTTCAAAAGTGTGACAGCTGTCATAATACGAGCAATATTTCTTTTTTCAATACGAATTGTGTTTACCTTTTTAAGCTGATTTTCACTTGCTTTAAAAGTTAGACTTCTAAGTAAGTCTCTTTTTTCAGCCAATAGTTCTTCTAAGGCTCCCAAACTTTTATTTTTCAATTCTTTGTAATCCATATTTTCGTAATTGAAATTTGATTTATTGTTTATTAACGAATACACCTTTGATAGGCAATTTATGAGTTGCACTGATCATAGCTTCACGAGCTTGTTCTTCTGTAATACCTGACATTTCAAATAATACAGTTCCCGGTTTTACAGTAGCAACATAATGATCCGGAGTACCTTTACCTTTACCCATCGGCATTTCACTACCTTTTTTTGTCATAGGTCTATCAGGAAAAATACGAATCCAAATCTTACCACCACGACGTACGAAACGAGTCAAAACACGACGACTAGCTTCAATTTGTCTACTAGTTACCCAACCATGTGTAGTTGATTTTAGACCAAAACTACCAAAAGCAACAGTGTTAGTTCTTGTAGCGACACCTTTGTTACGACGTCTTGGCTTATGCCATTTTCTGTGTTTTACTTTTTTTGGTAACAACATATTTATTTCTTAGGTTTTCTTTTAATATCTTCTTTTTTATCAGCTAACTTATCAATCATCTCAAAAGATTCACCTTTATAAATCCAAACTTTGATACCAATTGCACCATACATAGTATGTGCTGTATCACCAGCATACTCAACATTACTTCTAAGAGTGATAAGTGGGATTTTACCTTGTGAAAGAGTTTCACGGCGAGCAATTTCTACACCATTTAGACGTCCTGCCAAAGTAATTTTGATACCTTGAGCACCAGCATTCATAACTCTTTCAATTGTTTGTTTCATGATACGTCTAAAAGCTACACGATTTTCAATATCTTTAACAACAGTTTTAGCAACTACATGAGCTGACAAAGATGGTTGACGCACTTCTTGAATATTCAATTTTACTTTAACAGCAAGTTTCAAAAATTTTCTTTCAATATCTTTTCTTAAATCATCTAAACCTTGACCGCCACGACCAATAATAACACCTGGTTTAGCAGCAAAAATAGTGATAGTCATGTTTTTTGGACCACGTTCAACAAAAACAGAATCCAGCTGAGCTTCTTTGAATTTCTTATCTAGATATTCTCTGATTTCAATATCAATCTTTAAGTACTCTGAGTAACCTCTTTTAGCTACCCAACGAGAACTCCAAGGAAATAAGATACCAGTTCTATGAATTTGTGGATGTACTTTGTGACCCATAATTAATGATTTAATTTCTAATTATTTTTTAGCTTTTTTAGTAACTTTTTTTGTAGTCTTTACTTCTTTAGTCTTCTTTGCTACTTTTTCTTCAGTTTTTACTTCTTCTTTTTTAGCTTCAGCTTTAGTTTCAGTTTTTTTAGTAGTTTTCTTGATTTCTTCAGCTTCACCAGACAAAATTACAGTAATATGAGAACTCTTTTTACGTAAAGGAGTAGCTCTACCCATAGCTCTTGGCATCCAACGTTTCAAAACACTACCTTCATTAACAAAAATAGTTTCTATTTTCAAAGTTTCTTCTTTAATATTGTGATTATGTTTAGCATTAGCAATAGCTGATTCAATCAATTTCTTTACAGGTAAAGCGGCTTGCTTACTGCTAAATTGCAATTGTTCCAAAGCTCTACTAACTTCCAAACCACGAACTAAACCAGCCACCAATCTTACTTTTTGAGGTGTCATTCTTAAGAAATTTAATTGTGCTTTTGTTTGTACTTTCATATGTTAGTTAATGTTTTTTAGGAAAAACTATTTTGCAGCAGGGGCACCTTTGGTTTGTTCTTTGGCCATTTTACCGCCATGTCCTCTAAATTTACGAGTTGGAGAAAATTCACCAAGTTTATGTCCGACTTTATTTTCATCGACAAATACTTCCAAAAATTCCTTGCCATTGTGTACCAAAAAGTTGAAACCAACCATCTCTGGAGTAATCACGCAAGCGCGAGACCAGGTTTTGATAGATTTTTTGTCACCAATACTCAAAGCTTTTTGTACTTTGGCAAGTAATTTTGGATCAATACTAGGTCCTTTTTTCAAACTTCTAGACATAAATTGCTATTTAATAAATATTATTTTTTCTTTTTACTTTTTCTTCTTGAGACAATAAACTTACCACTAGATTGCTTTGGTTTACGAGTCTTAACACCAAGCGCAGGTTTGCCCCATTTAGTACGAGGACCTTTACGTAAACCGATAGGACTATGCCCTTCACCACCACCATGTGGATGGTCAACAGGGTTCATATTCTTACCTTTTACAGTAGGTTTGATACCTCTGTATCTCATTCTACCAGCTTTTCCCCAACGTACAAGTTTATAATCAGAATTACTTACTTCACCAATAGTAGCCATACATTCTTTGGCAATCAATCTAATTTCAGTAGATGGCATTTTTAGTTGAGCATGTTTACCTTCAATAACCATGATTTGAGCATAATTACCAGCACTACGAACAGCTTGACCACCTTTGCCTGGTTCCATTTCAACATTGTAAACATTCATACCAGATGGAATATATTCCAAAGGCATACGATTACCAGCTTTAGGTTCAATTTTATTTTTTGAAGAAACAACAACATCTCCAACTTTCATGGTTTTTTCAGCCAAGATATAAGATTTGTCTTTATTTTTATCTTCTACTAACGCAATACGAGCACCACGATTTGGATCATATTCAATCGCCACAACAGTAACTGGCATATCAAAATTAGTACGAGCAAAATCAACATGTCTATAAAAACGTTTAGTACCGCCTCCACGATGACGTACAGTTATTTTACCAGTATTATTACGACCAGCTTTTCTGTTTAACACACTTGTCAAAGATTTTTCTGGTCTTTTTTTTGTGATATCTGAAAAATCTTGAACACTTGATTGGCGTCTGCCTGGAGTTGTTGGTTTATACTTTCTAACTGCCATAATATTTGATTAATTAAACACCTTCATGGATATTAATACTGTGCCCTTTTGGTAAAGTTACAATAGCTTTTTTAAAATCACTTCTTTTACCATGCACATTACCAGAACGAGTACGTTTACCTTCAAAATTAGCTACTCTTACAGATGTAGGTAAAACACCGTATATTTGTTTAACAGCTTTTTTTATTTCTGTTTTATTAGTTTTAGTATTTACTAAAAAAGTATATTGAGCATTTACTTCAGCCATAGTAGCTTTTTCACTCACAAGTGGTTTCAAAATAACTATATGAGCACTACCTTTGATAGATGCACTAGACTTTTTTGTTTCAGTTTTTTCTGAGGATTTTTTTTCAGCTTTAACAGGAGCCTTAGTTTTTTCAACTGGCTTTGCTTCATCTTTTTTTGACCATTTATCTAATAAACCCATATATAAATTTAAATCCTAAATTATTTTACTAAACGTTTTTCCAAAAATTTAACACCTTCTTCACTAATAAGTAAATATTGGTTGTTAAGTAAATCTAAAACATTTACATCTTGAGCTCTTACAATATTGAAATTTTTGATATTTCTCAAAGCTTTGATATTTTCAGCATTAGCTTCATCATTTAAAACAACTAAAGTTGGTCTAACTTCTGCTAATAATTTTTTAGCCAAATCAGCAACTTCTTTTGTTTTGCCAGAAAATTCAAATTTGTCTAAAACAACAATTTTACTACCAGACAATTTATCACTCAAACACATACGAGTAGCTAAATTGTTTACTTTTCTATTAATTTTTTGTTTGTAATTACGTGTACTCAAAGGACCAAAAGTAATACCACCACCACTCCAAATAGGAGAACGGTTAGAACCGTGACGAGCACGTCCAGTACCTTTTTGTTTCCAAGGCTTACGACCACCACCAGAAACTTCACTTCTATCTTTTGTATCTGCCCAAGGTTGACGAGCATTAGCACGCATTGCAGTAAATACTTGATGAACAACTTCTTTGTTAATTGGTGTAGCAAAAACAACGTCATTTAATTCAAAATCTTTTACTTGTTCAGCTTTTGAATTGTACATTGCAACTTTTGTCATATATAAAACTAGTTAGATTCCTTATCAGCCTTAACTTCTTCAGTGGCTGATTCTTTTTTTTCAGAAGTATTTTCTTCTACTTTTATTTCTTCTTTAACTTCTACTTCAGGTGTAACTTCAACAATTTCTTCTACAATTTGAGGTACTACTTCACCATCATGAGAAAAAATATAAACCACACCATTTCTGGCACCAGGAATAGCACCTTTTACCCAGATTTCATTATTTTCTGGATTTAATTCCATAATTTCCAAATTCTTCACAGTAATTCTTTCATCACCCATATGACCAGCCATACGTGTACCTTTGAATACGTGTTGAACACCACCGGCGCCAATACTACCAGGCATGCGTAATTGATCTTTATGACCATGAGAAGCTAGAGAACCATGGAAACCATGACGTTTAACAACACCTTGAAATCCTCTACCTTTTGAATTACCACTTACTTGAACTTTTTCTCCTTTTGCAAAAATACTAACTGTAAAGACATCACCACGTTTCAAATCGTTATCATTATTGAAGTTATGCAAATAGCGAACAGTATTATTACTATTGCCATCTACACTAACACCTTTAAGATGTCCTTTTTCTGGTTTACTTAATCTGAACACTTTTTGTGTTCCAAAACCAACTTGGACTGATTTTACTCCATCTTTTTCCAAAGTATTTACTTTGGTAACAGTACAAGGTCCTGCTTGAATTCTGGTAACTGGAACTACAGTACCATCTTCACGAAAAACCTGTGTCATGTCTAATTTTTTCCCGATAATAAATTTCATAATATGAATTGCGAGAAGGCGTTATTTAATTGGTCGTCTCAATACTATTTAATACATATTTAGTATAAACAGAATGTACGACTTTGGTTACACCTTTTTTCGTAATAAAAAAACTAGAAATGAATACCACAAACAATTGTTTGCTTTACTCATCTCTAGCCTTCAAGACCAAAAATTGGTTGTAAGGCGATTAATAAATGTAATGAAACCTCCGTCTAACAAATTTTATTACTTTCAGATGTTTTCTTGAGATTAAACTCAGATCTTATCTGTTCTATAAAAATTGTTTTTTGGACTAACTAAATTAGTAATTAATAACAACTGCACTATTTTAACGCAAACAAAACAAAATGTCAAGGATAATATGTCAACATATCCCCAACTTATTAAGATTTTTTAAAGTACTAAACGAACAACTTATGTGAACAGATATTACATCATCTTTATTTCTACGTCCACACCACTTGGCAAGTTCAAATTCATAAGAGCATCAATAGCCTTTGGGGTTGGATTTAAAATATCGATAAGACGTTTGTGTGTACGCATTTCAAATTGTTCTTGAGCTGTTTTGTGAACAAAAGTAGCTCTGTTAACACTGTATTTATTGATATTTGTAGGAAGTGGTACTGGACCAACTACTTTTACACTATTTCTTTCTGCAGTGTCGATAATAGTTTTGGTAGCGATATCCAAAATTTTACTATCATAAGATTTGATTTTGATACGTAACTTACTTTCTGCTTTGTTGTTTGTGTTATTTGCGTTGTCTGACATAATTAATTAATTAGGCAATATCAAGCCCCCGACCAAAAGGGCGGAGGCTTGAGTGATTACTTTTATTTGATAATTTTAGTTACTACACCAGCGCCTACAGTACGACCACCTTCGCGGATAGCGAAACGTAGTTTTTCTTCCAAAGCAACTGGAACGATAAGTTTGATTGTTAAGTTAACAGTGTCTCCTGGCATAACCATTTCTGTACCAGCTGGTAAATTTACATCACCAGTTACATCAGTTGTGTTGATGTAAAATTGAGGTTTGTAACCATTGAAAAAAGGTTTATGACGTCCACCTTCTTCTTTAGTAAGAGCAACTACTTCAGCTTCAAATTCTGTATGAGGAGTAATTGTACCTGTTTTAGCCAAAACTTGACCACGTTGTACATCATCTTTCTTAGTACCACGAAGAAGGATACCAGCGTTGTCTCCAGCTTGACCTTGACTTAGACTCTTGTTAAACATTTCGATACCAGTAACAGTAGTTTTACTTGATTCTTCGTGCATACCAACGATTTCTACTTCATCGCCTACTTTTACTACACCACGGTCAATACGACCAGTAACTACAGTACCACGTCCTTCAATTGAGAAGACGTCTTCAATAGACATTAAGAAATCTTTGTCTAAAGCACGAACTGGATCTGGGAAATAAGTATCCAAAGCATTTAACAAATCCATAACTGGTTTTGAAGCTTCAGGATCATTTGGATTCTCAAGAGCTTTTAGAGCACTACCACGGATGATAGGTGTTTCGTCTCCAGGGAATTCATATTTTTTAAGCAAATCTCTTACTTCTTCTTCAACTAGGTCGATAAGTTCTGGATCAGATACTTGGTCAACTTTGTTTAAGAAAACAATAATTCTAGGTATACCAACTTGACGAGCAAGCAAGATATGTTCACGAGTTTGAGGCATTGGACCATCTGCAGCTGAAACTACTAGTACAGCACCATCCATTTGAGCAGCACCAGTAATCATGTTTTTGACATAATCAGCATGGCCTGGACAATCCACATGAGCGTAGTGACGTTTTTCAGTCTCATACTCAACGTGAGCTGTAGCGATGGTAATACCACGCTCGCGCTCTTCAGGAGCAGCGTCGATAGCACTAATATCTTTGTCTTGTGCAATAAGACCATGTGCTGAAGCTACTTTCAAGATAGCTGCAGTAAGAGTAGTCTTACCGTGGTCAACGTGACCAATTGTACCAACGTTAACGTGAACTTTGGTTCTTTGAAATTCTGCCATATTACTATGGTAGCTTTGGCCGCTCTAACATGGGATGGCCCAGTTAGATTTGTGTCCAGCGACCTTGAATATTTATAAATACATTGCCCTGTTAGAGCAAAAAAATACATAAAAATTATGCGGTGTGATTATAAACTAAAATTCTAGACAAGTCAAGAGCTGTGTTGGGGAATAACTGTGGAAACAGAATATAATTAAATGAATACTATTTTTATACTACAAAAATAGCTAAAAATATTTGCCGAAAATAAAAGAAAAGTGGTATTATTATAAAATAAAATAATCAATCCAAATTATGAATAAAATAAATTTAAAACAAAGAACTTTTGAAATAATTGAAAAGGCAAAAGACCAAGACAAAGCTAGTGCTTTTTTTGACTACCTAATCATAAGCTTCATATTACTAAATGTAATAGCTGTTACAGTTTCATCTTACCAAAACATATCTCCAAATATAAAAATATTTCTGGAAATATTTGAGATAATCTCAATAGCAATTTTCACAATAGAATATTTATTGAGACTATGGACTGCTCAAATATTATTCAAAGAAAAAAAACATCCTTACCTATCCTACATTTTTTCTTTTATGGCTATTATAGATCTCTTAGCTATATTACCTTTTTATATACCTTTCATTATACCTTTCAATTTACTATACTTAAGAATGATAAGAATGTTACGTTTACTTCGAGTCTTCAAACTAAATAGGTATAATAATTCTATGCACTTTATCTATAAAGTTCTCAAAAAAGAAAAAGATATACTAATAACTACACTTTTTATCTCAACCATATTATTGTTACTAGCATCATCCATAATGTATTATGTAGAAAATGGAGCTCAACCAGATAAATTCCCTAATATATTAGCTTCTATGTGGTGGGCAGTGGCCACACTCACAACTGTTGGATATGGTGATGTATATCCAGTAACCATAATAGGTAAACTTCTTAGTGGTTTCATAGCTATATTAGGAATAGGTCTAGTAGCCTTACCTACTGGTATTATTAGTTCAGGTTTTATAGCTGAATTAAATAATAACAAAAAAAAAGTTATAGAAAAATGTCCACATTGTGGGTGGAAAATAGACAAAATTAAGTAAAAAATACATAAGTTAAATATAAGTCTTTTGCTATTAGCAGCAAATTTTAATGTTATTTCTTTATAAATTTAAAAAAATGTTTAATATATTTAAATAACAAAAAAATAACCTATGCCAAGTACATATAATCCTACTCGTAGAAACAAAAATATAGGAACTGCTAAATCAGGCCATGATTCAGACAATAAGCTCACTGTCCCAAATAGATTTTCAGATTCACTAAATTTCTGGGAAAGAATATATGATTACAAAATAATTAAAAAAAAGATAAACAGTAAAACTATTACTTTTCTGATTGAAAAGACCAAAAAAGATTATCTATATACCTTTACAATAGTTGAACTAACAAACTTACTCAAAAAAATACCGAGAGAAGATTGGATGGGTATAGAACTATTCGTTTTAAGACAACCAAAAAAGAAAGAAATAATTCTTGATCCTGTCTGGGGTAGATTGTCATACGAGGCTGATTTCAAAGGTTATAAAGGACCGGCAATATTTTTGGAAGCTATCAATGTCCACAAAGCCATAGTATGGCCTAACTCATTGACACCAGAATCAAAAAAAGAACTAAAAAGATTGGAAGAAGATGGACACAAAGTAATTCAAAATAAAAAA
>MFRB01000006.1 GCA_001783255.1 Candidatus Magasanikbacteria bacterium RIFOXYD12_FULL_33_17 | reverse complement strand
ACTACTATTACAAGAGACCAGACAAATGTAATAGCCAAAGAAAAATACCAAGCGGGATAATAAAGAGTGCCCAACCAAGAGATAACCCTACAGGACTTCCCCAGCTAAACCATGAGCCCCATGCCCGCCAATTTTTCCATTGCCAACTCTTCAATGCCAAATAATCTTCATAACTTTCATTATCCTTTTTATTTAGTCCATTTAGAGACTGTTTTTTTTGTTCAAAATTTTCCATATAATTATGGTTAAATTTTTATGAAATGTCATCCATTCGACCTTTGCAAATTTGGACAACTTGGGACTCCTGGATTTGAAGTATGTGGAAAATCTATTTTTTCTCCCAGGAGAGAGATAGATTATTGACTTCCAATATTAACTATATAGTAACTTAAAAAATCTATTTTGTCTAGTTTTAGCTATTTTTTAAGCTATGTGGATAAATCTATGCGTGATGCTATTGTTTATTATTGTGACAAAAAAACAAAAAAGTTAAACACCCTTTTTTATTGACATTTTGGACATCTTATTGTAGTATAAACACAATTAATTCACTTAGATAATAAAAAATATCTATGAAAAAAATCATATCTTTAAGTGCTATATTAGCAACAGTAGTGTTGCTTGGAGCAGGCTGTAATATCAACATAAACGAAACACCTACAACACCTCCAGCGACAAACAACAATGTTCCAGTTTCTGAAACAACAACTAACACAGCGACTGAAAATAATAACAACACTACAGTCGTAGAAACAACAACAGTAGAGACAACAACACAAACAACTAATCTAACTTACACTAATCCAGAATTTCACTTCAGTCTAACTCTTCCAGCTACTTGGGCAGGTTATACTACCAAAACAACTGAAAATGATGAAGGTGGCAAAACAGTATGGTTTGGCTTTGCTGGCTGGGATGATATTTTTGCTATTAGTATACATCCTACAGAATTGGAATATTATACAAACTCAAGATACCTCGGTACTAATGGACAAGTTTATTACTATGGTGGTATGGCTCAATATATAAAAATAGAGGCATTACAACCTAGATGGAACGAAGTGAGTCAAATTATTAGCACTTTCTCAGTAGCCAATTTGACAAATGGTACTGAAACTTGGAAAACTTACAAAAACACTGACTACAATTTTCAAGTAAAATATCCAACAAAATATAAAGAAATAGCTGATACTTCTGGTTGGAAAAATGCTGTAGTACTTTTTCTAGAAGATAAACCAGGCGTACAATCTTACGCAGGATCAATCAGTATCTGGAATAATATTGAAGATTATAGAAATGACACAACATATAGCGCTATGGCTTATTCATACAAAAAAGTTGGCAATAAATACGTTGTAATAAATTATTTTTCATACGAAAATAACATCAATTTAGAATGGCAAAAAGTGATAGACAGTTTCAAAACAATAAACTAGCAAATAAATAACACGAAAAATCACCGGTAAAACGGTGATTTTTTATTTTTCTAAATTTTATGAACTTTTGGATATTGGCTAATTTATCTCCAAAATTTCATACTCCACTTCCCTATCATTCAACTTAAAAACAACTTTGTCTCCAACTATTTTGCCCATCAAAATTTGCCCAATCGGCGAAGTGTGAGAAATAACACCTTTATCTGGGTCGCTTTCAGATGAACCTAGTATTTCATATTTTTTTTCTTTGCCATTTACTTTTACAAGTACAATACTACCCAAATCCACAAAATGCTTATTACCTTCGTTGTTTATCACAATAGCACTGCGCAATTGTTTTTCTGTTTTACTAATAGCACTATTCAATCCTCGTAGTTTACCTTTGGCAAGCTGATATTCCACGTTTTCCGAAAAATCACCCAATTCTGCCAATCTACTGACTTCTGATGCCAAAAAAGGACGTTGTTTCAATAATTGTTCCAAATCTTTTTGCAAAGACAAAAACTTATCTTGACTTAGATAAGGGTCATTTGGTTGAAGTGCATATTTGCCTGGTTTGCGATATGGGGTTTGCATATTACATATATATTACCACATTTCCATTTTTTTACAAAAGGCTATATAATGATTACAATATTATAAAAATTAAAAATAAATTATATGCCAGAAGTTATTACAACAAACCATGAATTTAAAGAAATTAATCAAAAAGATGAAGTAGATAATTTATTAAAACAAGGTGAACCTACAACTTTAGGAATAGACTTTGTAAGAGACTTACAAACAAATAAATTTTCTCCTGAAGAAAGAAGCAGATTTTCAATAATAAAAGCAAAAATAATTCTACAAACAAATAGTGGTATATTTGGTTATTTAAGTTCTTCATCAACTTACGACAGAAGAAGAGAATTAGAGACAGCTTCTTTTATTACAGAATGTTTTAAAGACAAAGAGGGTGAAGCTGTAAAACCAACTATAGTTATGATTGATAATTTTTACAAATTTATAGCAGAAGATCCTTCCATTGTAATGAAAACAAGATATTTTCGTGAAATAGCCGAGCAACAAAATCCAAATCAAGACCACGCTATTATTTTGACAGGCTTTACTGATTCCAAAATATTTGCACCAAGTATTATTGACAAAGTACCAACACAAAAAAATGCTGGACTAGAATTAAGACAAGAAACTGAATTTGGCAAAAAATTATTTGAATTTGCAAGAAAAAAACTACCCAAAATCATTAAAGAAAAAAATGGTAACCTAGAGGAAGTTTTAAACTATTTGAGAAATGAAGGTAAATTTATTGAAGAAGATGCTCAACTTTTATTAGTAACATGTCTACTACTTGTTGATGCACAAAATTGGCAAAACCTAACGTCAGAACATGAAAGAGAAATTCATACAGCACTTTATATTGTAGCACCACAACCATTTCATAATGCCATAAATAGACTAAATGAATCTTGGGGGCACGGAATGACTGAGTATTCATACAGAGCTTCTCTTTCTCTTGGAGCTAATGGTACTTCACCTTTAGAAGATGAACAAAAAGATAATATAAAACCAGGACATATGTTAAAGCAAGGTTTATCAGCAGAGGAATTTCAACGAAGAATAGAAAATATTTTAGATAAATGGTCTTCTCAGTAATGTCTAATTTCAAATTTAGTTGTAAAAATCGTCTTTTACTGAGACGATTTTTTAATTTAACTAAAAATCATATAATTGTATTATCAATCAAACTATAGTAAAATATATTAGTTCCTAACTTTAAATTATATACATGTTAAGCACACATTTAGAACAATACTTCAATTTCAAATCTTTTCGACCTGGTCAAGAAGAAATAGTCCAAGCTATTGTAAATGGACAAGATGTCATAGCACTAATGCCTACAGGTGGTGGTAAGTCTTTGTGCTACCAACTTCCTGCTTTGGCTAGTCAAAAAATGACAATAGTGATTTCTCCTTTGATTGCTCTGATGAAAGATCAAGTAGATAGTCTAAAAGCACGAGGACTCAATGCTGTACTTATCAACAGCTCATTGGATTTGCAAGAAATAAAAAGTTATCTAAAAGAAATTGCAGATGGTAAGACACACATTGTTTATCTAGCACCAGAAGGACTAAATAACAAATTGCTACAAGATTTACTAAAAAAAATAAAAATAGATATTATTGCTATTGATGAAGCTCATTGTGTGTCACAATGGGGACATGATTTTCGTCCACAATATAGACTTATCAAAAATTTTATTGATTCTCTGCCAACACGACCTACTGTCACTGCTTTTACGGCCACAGCCACACCAGAAGTTCGTGAAGATATTATAAAAAATTTAGGACTAGTGAAACCTCAAGTTTTCGTACGTGGTTTCGATAGACCAAATCTGAAATTTTTTGTCAGAAAAAATCTAAAGAAAAAAGCTCGTGAACACGAAGTCCTACGACTAATAAAATCCATGCAAGGTTCTGGTATTGTTTATGCTCTTAGTCGCAAAGAAACCGAAAAAATTGCCAACTTTTTGAATGCCGAAAATATCAAAGCTGTAGCTTATCATGCAGGACTCTTACCAGACGAAAGAAAAAAAGTCCAAGAAAAATTCATGGAAAACAGATTCAAAGTCATTGTTGCAACGGTTGCTTTTGGTATGGGTGTAGACAAAGCTGATATTCGCTTTGTTATTCACTCTGGTATGCCAAGTAGTATGGAAGGTTATTACCAAGAAGCTGGACGTGCTGGACGTGATGGTGAGAAAGCTTATTGTATTCTTTTGCACAGTGGAGCTGATGTCGGACTTCGTCATTTTTTCATCCGCAAAAGCCGAGAAGAGATGCAAAAACAAGGCAAAAACATAGCAGAGATAGAAAAAATTACCAATGCCCAATATGACAAATTGGAAGCTATTACTAACTATGTTGAAAATAATAAATGTCGCAGAGATACAATCCTCAGCTATTTTTCTGATCCTGATGTCAGTCGCATCCGTCAAAATGGTGGCTGTAACAATTGCGATGTTTGTCTAAATTTTGAATGGGAAGAAATAAAAACCAAAGACAACAAAAAATCTCCAACTGTTTTTCAAAGTCTTTCCAATACGGTCCTTGAAAGTGTCCAAATGTACCAAGAAGGAAAAACACTAGAACAAATTGCCAAAATACGTTCTCTCGGTGTTAGTACCATTTTACAACATTTAATACGCTGGTATGTAGAAGATGATGGTGAGCTAAACATTGAAAATTTTGTTACAGCCGAAGAAGAAAAACAAATACTAAAAGCCATGAGCGAAGCGGAAGATTATACCAAGCTCTCCCCTATCAAAACAAAACTACCAGACAATATCAGTTATGAACAGATTAGATTAGTGATGGCGAAGATTCAGAAAATAAAGTTGTGGTAGAACAATAGTTCATAAAGTTATAACGTTATAAAGTTGAAAGTTTATATAAAAAACGTTCTTAAAATTTAAGAACGTTTTTTTTCATTAATTATTCTGCTTACTTTGCTTAATCTGCTGTATCTGCTTACTAAGCTGTTACGTCCTCAAATACTTCCTCATCGCAAGACCACTAGAAACAATAGTAAGCAAAAATACTACTCCAAATTCAATACCCACCACCATCAACCAATTTTGTGATAGATAATTTGATAAAAGATTATTTTTGTTAAAAACAACACTTATATATGGATCTAAAAATTTCAATAAGAAGTCTACTAGGAAATAAGTAATAACTACACTAATAATACTAAATATAAAAGACTCTATCAAATAAGGACCCCTTATAAACCAGCTAGTTGCCCCTACAAGACGTTTTATACCTATTTCAGCTCTTTGTGTATAGATAGCAACTCTTATCGTGTTAAAAATGATTATAAAGGCAATAATAGCAAATAGAATTGTCAAAAAATAAGTAAATTTTTGGACATTAGTAGTGATAGAATGAATTTTATCAATAGCAGTCTGAGTATCAGCAAAAGTCTTAGCTTCAATTATATTTTCATATTCAGGTAAACTAAGATTTTTGATTATTTTTTCATAATCTTTTGGATCACGAGTCTTGATTATTAAAGTTGGACCAAGTGGATTTTGTCCAAGTTCATCTAATGAAGAAAGGACATCTTGATTATCAGCATAATTTTTTTTGAAATTATTAAATACTTCATCACTAGTCAAAAAAGTTTCTTTTTCCACTTCAGGAAAAGCACTAACAAATCCTCGAATTTCTTGAATCTCATCAGGTGTTGCCTCAGGATTGAAATAAATACTAACATCAATTTGATCTTTGACAGCGATAATAGATTCATCTGTCAAAACTTTGACAACCATCAAAGTATTTATAGATAATAACATCAAAATCAAAATAAGAACTGTCATGATAGACAAACTCATGTTGCGTACTATTTCTTGAAAAGAAAATTTTATAATACGAAAAAATCCAGATAGCATAGATTTAAATTATAAACGATACTTACCTTTATCTTCATCGGAAATAATTTTACCGTCATGAAGAGTTACTACGCGACGTTTTAGTTGATTTACCACTTCCCTATTGTGAGTAACAAGCAAAATAGTAGTGCCAAATTCATTTATTTTTTTCAAAATATCTATAATTTCTTGAGTATTTATAGAATCCAAATTTCCAGTAGGTTCATCAGCCAACAAAATTTTTGGTCTATGAACCAAAGAACGTGCCATAGCAACACGTTGTTGTTCTCCTCCAGATAATTGGTGTGGATATCTATCTACTTTATGACTAAGACCCACAATATCTAATACTCTAGGTACTACTTGCTTGATACGTAAGCGTTTTTCTCCAGCGACCTCCAAAGCAAATGAAACATTTTCAGCTACAGTTTTCTTTGGCAACAATTTGAAATCTTGAAAAATAACACCTATCTGACGACGTAGCAAAGGAATATCAGAATCAGAAAGTCTAGTAATATCCCAACCACCTATTTCAATAATACCAGAAGTAACTTTTTCTTCAGCAATAAGTAATTTGATCATGGTTGTTTTACCAGTCCCACTCTGACCAACAATAGAAACAAATTCTCCTGATTCTATATGTAAATCAATGCCATTCAAACCCATGCTATCTGCGGTATATTTTTTTGTAACACTTTTGAAAGTAATCATATGTAAATATTATAACACAAAAAAAAATTTCGTGCTATAATTTTTTATTTTAAAATAGAGCCACCCACGAGGATCTCCGCCCAAGGCGGATCCGCCTTGGGCGGAGAACTCTAAAATTATTATTTCAAAATAAAGCCTATGACAGAACTTGAAACTATAAACTACGGTTTATCCCGATAGAGCCACCCACGAGGATCGAACTCGTGACCTATGGTTTACGATACCATTGCTCTACCAGCTGAGCTAGGATGGCATTTTTATATTGAGATTCTTCACCACAGTAAAAATTATTTTTGATGAAAAAATCATGAGCTATTGTTTATACAGATAAACAATTTAGATAATCAATGTTTTTTGTGCGAATAAGAAGATTCGAACTCCCATTTTTAATTACAAAGTATTACTTTATAATCAACGTAATACCATTATACGATATTCGCTTACCTATCTCGCTTGAGATAGGAACCACTATGATTTATTGAACAACTTCATCTGTAGTTGTAACAGGAAGTTCAGCTTCTTCATCAAATAAACCTTCAAAAGGATTATGAACATTGGCAATTATATCAATTTTTGAATTTTTCAATTGTTCATTCATAAATAGACGGAAAGCATCATCATTACTTTCTTGAAATGGAAATAAGATATGACGAGCTTGTACTTCTTCAACTTCATTACCAGCGTCATCTTTTGTAGTACGTTTATCAGTTACTTGTAAAACATGATAACCAAATTGTGTCTTTACTAATTCAGGATTCAATTCACCTTTGTTTAAAGAGAAAGCAGCATCTTCAAATTCGGCAACCATTTGACCACGACTAAACCAACCTAAATCACCACCTTGATCTTTGGTACCATCTGAACCAAATTGTGTAGCCATTTCAGCAAAATCAGCACCATCTTTTATTTGTTGTAAAATTTCAATAGCTTGTGCTTCAACAGAAGCATCAGCATTAGTATCAACAGGATGTTGCTCAGCATATTTAGCAGCAACTTTTTTCTCAAGCTCTGTTGAATAAACTATTTCTTGCAAAAAGTGCTCAAGAGTCCAACCATATCTATTCATAATTTCCTTTTCAGCATCTTCTCTACTAGGGAAACCTGTAACAATTTGTTCTTCAGCTATTTTGTCTATATCAGCTTTAGTAACACTAACATCCATATCTTTGGCAACTTGTGCTATCAAGTTATTCACAAGTAAACGACTCAAAACAAAATCTGATCTTTCAGCATCAGTAGGTACTTGCTGACCAGAATCATCTGTCTGATAAAATTTTTCCATAGCTTGAATATTATCAACATATTCACTATAAAGTACTTTTTTACCATTGATACTAGCAATTGACAAATTCAACAATGCAGCAGATTTCAAAGTAAAATTACTTCTAGATAAATTCTTGACTTGAGATAAAGTTACACCATAAAAAATACCAAAACCAAGAATCAAAGCTACCACAAAACCACCCAAAATCATCATAAGTGGACTTTGTTTTTTGATTGTTGAAATATTTGACTCTTCCTGACTAGGAGTCATTTCTGTAGATTTTTCCTCCATTTTTGGAGACATGTTTTGTTCTTCTGACATAATTCTTAATTATTCCTCTTGGGTCAGAGGTTTATGAATAAAATAATATAACCATTTTAAAGGATTTGAAACAAATTGTCCACTATCCACTTCTTGATAAACATCCACAGCTTGTTTGTCACTATTTTCAGAATTATTTACAAAAACCACATTTTCCCCTGGTTTTTTCATATTCAATTCTATTCTAGCTTGATCTTCTGTATAAGCAGTACTAGAAACATACTTCAAAAGATCCAAACTTTGTATTTTCTTCTTTTGCAAAGAAGACACTTCATCTTGTAAACTTTTTATTTCTTGCTTAATTTTGTAATCTTGATAATAAGCTCTAGCATAACCAACAGCTACAACTACAGCAATACCCAACATAATAAACAAAAACAAGCGCGAGCTAAAAAACCGCTTTTTAAAATCGACTTTTTGTTTGTTGTCTATAGCCATGAAAACAAGTAATTAAGATAGGCTGATTTATATTATTATAGCACAGATTAGAGTAAAATTAAACTTTATTATTATAACTAATAATTAATACGTTACTAATCTAACAAAAATTTCAAATTCTATTTACTAAGCTTATTTAACCTACTATCTAAAACTTTTTTAACTTTATATAAATCAGGCAACTCTAATTCATACAATTTGTTAGTAATAGCCTCTGCAATATCACCACTAAAATTATGAATATTCTTAGACAAGTAACTTTCTCTCATTTCATTTATATGTTGTTGTAATTGTAAAGGTCTTTTAATATTGCTTAACACAATTTTTACTTTGCCACTACCAGTTTGAATAGTTACATTTCCAAAACGTAAAACTATACCAAAAAAACCTTTTATTTTACCATGAACATCTTCAATCTGATCATAAGGAATTTCTGACACAATACGCTCAAAAAAACCACGTTGTTCTGAATCTATCAAACGATGCGTCGTAATATAAAAAACATTTTTTTTCCACAAATAATAATTTCTAAAAATGATAAAAAAACCACAAAAAAGTAATAAAGAAAACAAACTTATTCCCCACCAATCATGATCAAAAAACCAAAACATAAAAAAAGAGGCAAAAACTAAACAAGCAAAGCCTGAAAAATATCCCCAAATTTTGGTAAGACCGTATTGTAAAACTTCTGATACTATTTTTTCCTTCTCTTTTAATTTGATATCCATAGTACTTTTTGTTTAAATAAGTTTAAATTATCTGGATACGAAAATTACAAACATACGAACTACTAAGTTTTCGTACTTTCGTACGTTTCGTATTTCGTATCCCATTTAACCTATCCAGTTTTTTAACTTGTACAACTGTCTCTCCCAAATAAATTCTGTTTTTATTCTATCTAAGGCATTTTTAGCAAGAGATTTGGCATATTCTTCATTTTTCAACATCTCTACCACTGTCTCATCCATAGCCATAGCATTTTGTCTAATATCAATTACAATACCAGTCTGAGTATGCAAGACAGCTTCTTCCACACCACCACTTTTACCAGCCAAAACTGGTAGACCACAACTTTCGGCTTCCAAAAACACCAAACCAAGACCTTCTTCTCTACCTTCATCAGGATGCGTAAACAAGACAAACAAATCAGCCAAATAATAATATTTTTTAATTTCATTATGAGGAACTTGCCCAATATATCTAACCACATTTTGTAAAGAATGTTTTTGGATATCTTTCATAACTTGTTCTTTTTTTGGTCCATCCCCTACTATCAACCAAACAACATGAGGTTCTTTTTGCAAAATTTTTGGTAAAGTTCTAACTAAATGTGGAAATCCTTTACCATCTTCCATACGAGCTACTGTCAAAATCACTTTTTTACCTTGCAAAGCTAATTTTTCACGCAAAAAATCTGTTTCTTGTTTTGGAGGTGGTATCAAAAAATCAGCATCAGGACAAGGATAAACTACAAGCGATTTAGTACTAAACTCAGGTAATTTTATCAAAAAACGTCTCATCAAAGAATCACTATTAAAGACTACTTGTTCAGCTTGCAAAATTATTTTTTTTAATCTATTAGTCTTCCACTTATTTTTAGTCGCATAAATAACATCAGTTCCATGTGACAGAATAAGAAAAGGAACTTTCAAAAATCTTTTTATCAAAGTACCAATATAACCAACTGGTAAAACATGATTTATCAAAATAATTTCAATTTTTTCTTCTTTGACAATTTTTCTTACTTGCCAAAACATCTTGAGCCAACGTGGCCAAAAAAATTTAGGGAACAATAATTTTTTACGAATTATTTGATATTTTCTTTGCTTATCAAAATTTTCTACTATTTTTTTGTCTTTATACAATGGTGCTAATACTACTACTTTTTCAGGATCCAAAGCAGAAGCAAACTGATCCACATAGGTAGCAATACCACCGATTTGTGGTGGAAATTCTAATGTTATGATTAATGTTTTTTTCATAAAAAATAATTTATGTAACTCAGAACTAAAGTTCTGAAAAGCGTGTATTCAAGACTAAAGTCTTGAGTTACTTAGAAGTTAAACTCATCATTTCCAAAATCTGTTTTTTGGTTATAGTTTTGGTAACAAACAACATAAGCAAATAAGCTAATGAACCAGCAAAAAAGGCTATAATAAATCCAAAATATTTGTCTATATAAAAAGTCACTCCAAACATTACCAATATAGTTAGCAACAGCTGTACAAATAATCTATTGAAAAAATTAAAATCAATTTTTTGAAATTTAGTGATAAAAAACAAACTTATGAAAGATAATCCAATATTGCCAAATAAAGCGGCAAAAGAAGCTCCTACAGCCCCAAAACGAGGTATTAACAACAAATTCAAAGCAATATTGACCACCATCATCATTCCTACCAAAGTTGTTTGAATTTTTTGTCTATCACAAGCATTTAGAATTGCTCCAAAAATAAAATTGAAAAAAGCAAAAATAACACCCAACATAAGAATTTTCAATGGTAAAACAGAATTCAAATATTCACTTCTAAAAAAAGCCACAATAATATCTTGTGATAATAACAGAATAATGACAGTAAAAGGTAGTGATACTAACAACAAATACTTAATACTTTGATGAAAGGCGAAACTCAATTTATTTTTATCATGCACAAAATATTCACTAAATTTTGGGTAAAGAGCCGCAACCAAGGCCATTGGTATAAAATTCAAAGCATAAGCAATTTTTGAAGGGACGCTATACCAACCCAAAACTTGATCTCCTGAAATCTTAGACAAAAATATAGAATCAATAAAAGAGTATACACGACCAAAAATAGCTGCCAAAGCAAATGGTATGACTATAGGAATAATATATTTCAGTACTTCTTTGTTGTATTTTGGTCTAAATTTGAGATGATATTTGAATCTGACAATGAAACTAACATAAATAGTATTCAAAACACTTGGAATAAGGAAAGCATACATCAAATATATCAAAGGCTTACCTGCAAATAAAAATACTGTACCTAAAATAAAAGTAAGAGCTTGACTAACACTCAAACCAATTGATTCATATTTCAAATTTCCATAAGCACGCAAAGTCCCATACAAAGTAAGATTAGTAGAATCAAACAACATCGTAATAGCAGAAACATAAACTAAAATTCTAGTTTCTACTTCATAACCCATTAATCTAATAACCACAAAAACAGTCAAATAACTAAGTATCCCAAAAAATAATTTTACAAATAAAATACTAGAAAAATAATCTTGTATTTTTTCTTTTATTTTTGAACCTTCTCTTATCAAAACATTGGTCAAACCCATGTCAACGAAAACCACAAAAATAGTTGTGAAAGATAAAGCAAAAAAATACTTACCAGTATCTGTAGCTCCTATCTGACGCGCAACAATAGCGAAGTAAACAAAAGATATAACCTTCTGTAATACAGAGGCTATAGTCATAAACATGGTATTTTTGGC
>MFRB01000005.1 GCA_001783255.1 Candidatus Magasanikbacteria bacterium RIFOXYD12_FULL_33_17 | reverse complement strand
ATGCAAAAGCAATAAAAAGAAGAATCCGTTCTGTTGGTAATACCAAAAAAATTACCAAAGCAATGGAAATGATCTCTGCTGTAAAAATGAGAAAAGCAGTAGATTCTGCTTTGAATACACGTATGTATGCTAGGCTTGCTCAAGAACTTTTGGATCATTTAGCTCATATTGATGAACCAAATTTTCCACTTTTTGAAATGAGACCTGTAAAAAAACTTTTAGCAGTAGTTATCAGTTCGAATAAAGGTCTTTGTGGAAGTTTCAATTCTAATATTTTCAAAAAAACTAGAAATTTATTGAATGACACCAAAAATATTGCCAAGCATCGTCTCAAAGGTGGCGAAGATATCATGCCAGAAGATAGTGTACAAATAGATATTATAGGTATTGGCAAAAGAACAGTTGGTTTTGCAAAAAGAAATAATTACAACTTGATCAGTCTTTATGATAAGTTGGATGAAAAGCCAGGGATTGATGATATCATGCCGATCGCTAAAACTATTATTGATTCTTACAAAAGTAAAAAATATGATAAAGTTGTAGTGGCTTTTACTGATTTCAAATCAAGCCTGTTTCAAGAACCAAAATTGAGACAAATACTACCATTATCTCAAGTCGATTTGGAAAAAATGTTGGCAGACATTGGTGGTTTAAAAAAGAAAGATGAAGAAATTATTGAAAAACAAAAAGAAGAAATCGTAGAAATAGAAAATTATTTATTTGAACCAGGACTAGAAGAAATTATTGAAACTGTTGTTCCGCGTTTAGTACAAGTTCAACTTTATCAAGCGTTGTTAGAGTCTACAGCCAGTGAACATAGTGCCAGAATGCTTGCTATGAAAAATGCAAGTTCAGCAGCAAATGATATGATAAAAGATTTGAATTTATATTATAATAAAGCACGTCAAGCAGGTATTACCCAAGAAATTGCGGAAATTGCTGGTGGAGCTGCTGCTCTTGAATAACAATAACTTTTAAAAAATAAAAATAATAATCTAATTCATATGACAAAAAATGTAGGTAAAATATCCCAAATTATTGGTGTGGTTGTCGATGTTCAATTCAATGATCAATTGCCAGCAATTTATAACGCTCTTGAAGTAAAAAGACCTTCTGGAGAAGTTTTGACTTTGGAAGTACAACAACATCTTGGTTCAAATGTAGTACGTACTATTTCTATGAATACTACTGACGGTCTAGAAAGAGGTAGTGAAGTAATTGATACAGGCTCTGCAATTTCAGTTCCTGTTGGACCTGAAACTTTGGGAAGAATGTTTGATGTAACAGGCAATCCAATTGACAAAAAAGGTGCCATGAAAAATGTAAAAAAATATCCTATTCATCGCAAAGCGCCGAGTTTCAAAGAACAATCCACAAAATCAGAAATTTTGGAAACTGGTATCAAAGTAATCGATCTTATCTGTCCTTTCTTAAAAGGTGGAAAAATTGGTTTGTTTGGTGGTGCCGGTGTTGGTAAGACTGTTGTTATCCAAGAACTTATTCGTAATATTGCTCAAGAACATGGTGGTTATTCTATGTTTGCGGGCGTTGGTGAGCGTACTCGTGAAGGTAATGATCTTTATAGAGAAATGGAAGAATCTGGTGTTTTGGCAAAAACAGCTTTAGTTTTTGGTCAAATGAATGAACCACCAGGAGCTCGTGCTCGTGTAGCTTTGACTGCTTTGTCTATGGCTGAATATTTCCGCGATGAAGAAGGAAAAGATTTACTTTTGTTTATTGACAATATTTTCCGTTTTACTCAAGCTGGTTCAGAAGTTTCTGCTTTGCTTGGACGTATGCCTTCTGCTGTAGGTTATCAACCAACTTTGGCTACTGAAATGGGAGGCTTGCAAGAACGTATTACTTCTACAGATAAAGGTTCTATCACTTCTATTCAAGCGGTGTATGTGCCAGCTGACGATTTGACAGATCCAGCTCCTGCTACTACTTTTGCTCATCTTGATGCGACCGTTGTTTTGAATCGTTCTTTGTCTGAACTTGGTATTTATCCTGCGGTTGATCCACTGGATTCTACTTCAACAATGCTTGATCCAAATATTGTTGGTGAAGAACACTACAATGTATCTCGTGAAGTACAAAGAGTTTTACAAAAATATAAAGATTTGCAAGATATTATTGCTATCTTGGGTATGGAAGAATTGTCTGATGAAGACAAAATTACAGTGATGCGTGCTCGTAAGATCCAAAAATTCTTGAGTCAACCTTTCTTCGTGGCTGAACAATTTACAGGACGTAGTGGTAAATATGTAAAATTGGCAGATACAGTAAGAGGTTTCAAAGAAATTTTGGAAGGTAAACACGATGATAAACCAGAACAATCTTTCTATATGAAAGGTGGTATTGATGAGGTCATCGCTGAATAATATCTATATGATAGACTTTAAAATAGCAAAGCCAGAAGGAATTGTGTACGAAGGTGAAGTAGAAAGGATTACAATTCCAACACTTTCAGGTGAAATTACTGTACTAGAAAACCATGCTCCTTTGGTGTCTGTTTTGGATACTGGAGAAATGATTGTGCATGTTTCAAACAAAGAAACTGTTTCAATATCAATATCAGGTGGTATTCTGGAAATCAGACCAGATAGCAAAGTCTATATAATGGCTGATAGTGCTGAGAAATCCGAAGAAATTGATATAGAAAGAGCTGAAGAAGCCAAAAACAGAGCACAAGAAATGTTAGAAAAAGAAAAGAATTTAGCAGATGTAGACTTCGCAAGATTGCAAGCCATAATTGAAAAAGAAATGAACAGAATACATATCGCTAAAAAATACAGAAAATAAAATATTTCAAAAAGCTCCCTTGTAAAAGTAGGGAGCTTTTTTTGAAAGTATATTTATCTTTATTCACAATTGAAACATTTAAAAAAATGTATATAATAAAGTAGTTATTATTATTATTTAATAAGAAATAAAATGCAAAAAATAAAATATTTTTTCGTCGTAATATTAGAAATCTTGGCAACATCAATTCTTTTTTGGTGGTTGAATAGTTCTTTGGAAAACAATATTCATCATGAAATAAATACAATTTTGCCAATACTTTTAGATATTGCTTTTCTAGCTATTTTTGCATCTTTTGGAGGAAGGCTTGCAAAGTTGCTGGGTATTGCTCCTATGGCAGGACAGATTGTTGTTGGTGTGATGATTGGTCCGGCTTTGTTGAATGTAGTTTTGCCTCATGCTGGGGGAGTAGAACTTGTGAGATTGGCTGGTGTACTTTTTATTTTGTTTGAAGCTGGTTTGCATTTTGATATGAATTTACTCAAACAAAATATCAAGATTGCTACGCTTGT
>MFRB01000004.1 GCA_001783255.1 Candidatus Magasanikbacteria bacterium RIFOXYD12_FULL_33_17 | reverse complement strand
TGCTGTTTACCAATTCCAAGTTGAGAGTATTGATTCTTCTGGTAACTCTACAATATCTAAAACCATCAATATGCTTACTCCACAGAAAGAAGAATCTGTCTTTCAGGTAATCTTTGGTTCTTTCCAGAATATGTTCTCGTGGGTGGGGAAAATGAGGAGTTAGAAAGATTAGAAATGCAATAAAAAATACCAGAAAAAAACTGGTATTTTTGATTTAAAAAAATGTTACAAAGTATTAGTAGCCACTTGTGGACAAGGCTTATATAACATTTCATAAAAGATGTAAAAAATGCTATAATAAGGTCAAATACATTTTTTTAAAAAAGAACATTTTTAAATGACATTTTTTAAGTTTAAAAATATACTACCTAAAAATAATAAAATAAGTTCCAACCGTAAAAAAACGACTGGTTTTTTGGCTAACTATTGGATTTGGATGGGAATGATTGATTCTTATAAGATTTTGAAACAAAAAGATAGAAGTAGTGGAAAAAGTAAATCAGACAGAAAAAAATTAGTTAATTTACAAAAACAAATTATTTGGCACTTTTTGAAGAATTTCTTTCTCTTCCCTCTTTGGTTTCTATCTTTACTTGTTCCTTCTTACATGAGAGGTAGAAATAATATCTGGACTAATTTACGTACCATAGGTAGATTAATAAATAGTAGAGAGTTTTATCCTCTAAGAATAGCCGTTCTTTCTCAGTTTGTTTTTGTGTTTTTGATAGTACAACTTGGGATTATTGTTTTTTATAAACATGCCTTACCAGTCTTTGGTGCTACATACACTTTTACTCAAAATATTTGGACTACAGCTTCAACCACTGCAACAGGTTTACACCCTGATAATAAAATTGGGTGGAATTATTATGAAACTGCTTCAAGTACTATTACTGCCGGAAATGATATAAGATTAAATACAGTAACTGATTCTTTTACAAAAACTAGTGACACAGATTTTGGTGGAGCGACTACAAGTAGCGTAGAAGTGAGTGGAACTGGAGATAGTGCGAGTATTGTACTTACGAGTACAGTGAATGAAATTTATGATTGGCTTCAACCACAGGGAGGATCACCTACATCGACCGTGGTCACTGATCCGCCAGTAAATTTATATAGTTTTCGTCCTTTTGCCTATGGTGGTTACATTTATTATTTTAATAACCAAGGCAGTGTTTACAGATATAACACTACCCAAAATAGTTGGGATACGTTAACAAGTGTGTCTTTAGGAGGTGGTAATAGTTTGATGATGCCTCCAACATATGATGCTACCAACGGAATATTATATTTTGCAGTAGCAAATGAGCCAGGTGCAAGTAGTGCTTTTTATTCCTATAATTTGGGTACAAGCACCTGGACATCACTCCATGCAGCGCTCAATTCAATTCACGCTGGTTGGAGAATCTATACTATACCAGAGGTAGTTTTGGGGTATGTTTATATAGGATATGAAAATAGTGGACTCCTATCAAGGTATAACATAGCAAATGATACTTGGAATAATGTTACAGGTACTCCTCTTAGTTCCTCTGCAATGAATGGAAGCAACGGATCTAATCTATTGTATTTCATTTCTACAACACATCTCTATTCATACAATGTCGGTACAGGAGAATCTATATTACTTAATTCTTCAGTACCTTCTGTTGCAGGGATAAGAAGTGTTATCCTTGATAAGAATAAAGAAAATATTTTTTTGTATAGTTATTACAATTTTTATAAATATAATATAGCCAACAATACCTGGACAACATTAACAAAATTTTCTGATTCAAATAATTTCAATCCACCATATTTCTATTCTTCACAAGAAGATAATAATCAGATATACGGCACACAAGGGTTCGACTACACCAATTTTTATACATTTAATGTAACTGATGGACAGTGGACAGCTTTGGCAGATATTCCTAATACACTCGTATTTTATTTGGTTCAAGATCCTGATAATCATGCCATATATGGAGCGTCTAGTGCATTACCAGTTTACAAATATGTCTCTGCCACACTAACATACGACACCTCAGGAACGTACACCTCAGCTGTGATAGATAATGGATCTCACGCAGGATATACGACAGCGGAGTATACAACAACACTCAATAGTCAAACAATCACCGTGGATGTCCGCTCAGGAAACACCGCAACGCCAGACGGCACATGGACAGACTGGCTCACTGGCGTGGCAAATGGTGGAGATATTTCTAGTTTAGACAATGCAAGATACATACAATATCGTGTCAACATGTCAACAAATGACATCACAAAAACGCCAACTTTTAATGATATTACTGTAAACTTCAACAAATACACATCAGGGGAATTGATATCTTCTAAATACAATACCTCTGACTCAGCCAATATTTTAGCAAACATAATGTGGGATGCAACTACTACTATTGATAATAATATAAAATTTCAATTACAAACTTCTAATAATGGCACTGATTGGTCTGGATGGTTAGGACCAGATGGTAGTAGCAATACTTACTTTAGTAATACTGGTGATATCACGACAGAATCTTTAATCGATAGTAGCAATGATCAGTGGTTTCAATATAAAGTATTGCTAACAAGCAATGGAATTTCAACACCAATTTTATCGTCTGTAACTCTTACCTATGTAGTCAATGCTAATCCAGTAGTATCCAATGTCATAGCTACTGAAAGTACTGATGGTAGTGTAATTATTAGTTATGATGTCTTAGATAGAGATACTTCGAATGGAGAAACTCCTGGTACTATCTTACCTACTTTTGAATACTTAGATGGTAATGGTGATTGGATTACGGCTACTACTTTTTCTGAAAATGCTACTTCTAGTAAAGCTGTGGAAGAATTTACCACTAGTACTCATAGTCTAATTTGGTATCCAAAAACAGATTTCGATGGACAATATCTTAATAATTGTCAAATTAGAGTTAAAGTCAATGATAGTGAAGCTGCTAACAATTTAGGTACTGCAATGTCTGAGCCTTTTGTATTAGATACTACCAGTCCAGTAATAAGTGGTTTTCTTTTTGATGGCAGAAATGATAATCCAAACAATATTACGATTACTGCTAGTGATGATACACTAGACAATCTTTTGATTAAAATTTCTAATTTGAACAATCTCAATCCAGATGGTACCAATGCTTCTTCTGGTATTTGGTTAGCATATACTCCCAACTTTACTTGGAGAATGGACAACAGTAGTCCTAATATTTATTACCAACTAAAAGATTATTATGGTAATACTACTAGTGTTACTCCAGCTCAGTTACCTGGTGTACCTAATCATGCTGTTTACAGAGATATTTCTAATGCAGAGACAACTGAATGGCGAGAATTTGTTGCTTGGGCGACAGTAGCTAACCATGCTTATGGTTTCAAACAATATAATGTTTATCGTTCAGATGATGGAGGTACTTCTTTTACTGTCATAGATACTATAGCTAATAGGAGTATTAATTATTATATTGATTCTGATCCTACCCTTAATCCTGAAACAACTTATTCTTACAAAATTACAGCTCAAGACAACAATAACAATGAATCAGATTATTCTAATCTTGTGACTGATGCACCTAATGGCCAAGGTGGTAGTGATTTTACTGCTCCGACTATTTCTAATGTTAATATTAGTTATATTACTCCCAATGGTGCGACTATAACTTGGGACACTGACGAACCGGCTGATTCTAATGTGGACTATATTCTTTCGACTGGTGGTAACTTCGACAATGCTCCTAGTGTTGGTCTAACGACCATGACTGACAATGTGAATAGTCTTGGACAACATACTATTGTTTTGACTGGGCTTAATCCTAGTACACAATACTATTTCCAAGTTAGATCTACTGACCCTTCCGCCAATGAAGGTACTAAAATCTTAGACATCGACGGATACAGTTTTGAAACAATAGCAGGTCCAACTATTTCTAATATTATAGTTAGTAATATTTCTAATAGTAAAGCGACTATTACTTGGGAAACTGACGAGGCTAGTGATT
>MFRB01000003.1:602-1174 GCA_001783255.1 Candidatus Magasanikbacteria bacterium RIFOXYD12_FULL_33_17 | reverse complement strand
TCCTGAAGAAGAACCTGAATTTTGTGCAAAACTAGTATTGGCAACCGTACCAAAATTACCAAGTTCACTCACGAAACTTATAGCTGAGAAAGTAGCCAAGTCAGCTCCAGAATACCAAGTCGGTTGCTCCAAATAAATTCCTTCAAATTGCTTTGCCCATTCTTTTTCCAAACCAAAGACCATGGCGTATGGCAAAAACTTTTCAAAAGTTTGTGGATTTTTTTCTGGAGCGTTGTGAAATTTTATTCTTTCTTTTTCAGCTACTTTGATATATTCTTTTAGACCGAGAATATAATTTCTAGCCTTTATACCTTTAAGAGTTCTTTTTGACATCACAGCCGCAAACAAAATAATTATTACCCCAGAAACACCCAAGCCTAAAACAGAAAACATTGTAAGTACTGGAAAAGTAAACATTCCCAAACCAACAAAAACCATACCAATAATATTATAATACAATCTTACTTTTGTTGGATTTTTTACAAAATAATTATTATCACTAACAAAATTATACATTTCTTTCGTAGCTTTTTTGAAATCTGCAAATAATTCATACTTCAAAGTTGATAACT
>MFRB01000003.1:0-552 GCA_001783255.1 Candidatus Magasanikbacteria bacterium RIFOXYD12_FULL_33_17 | reverse complement strand
ATCTGCAAATAATTCATACTTCAAAGTTGATAACTTTACACTATTACCTTTTTTGAAAAAAGCATTCAACAAAATTTTCTGATACTCTTTCAAATTATCATCAGCCTCTTTCAATTTATCCAATTGATAATCAACACTTTTTATCAAAAACTTTTTAGTTTCCAAACGATTAATTTTAAAATAACCAGCTATAGCCAAATATATAATTTCAGAACTCACATCTTGTTTATCGACTCTCTCATCCAAAATAGTGCCTACCACTCCTGGTGGTAAATTGTCTGGAGAATCATATTGAGCAATGATAGGATCGTGCAAGTTTTTATCTCTTCCTTTATAAAACCAAATCAAAATCATCACAATCAAAACAAAAATTGGCAAACCACCAAAAACCACAATAAGTAATATTATACTTAACCATAATGGCATCGTTGGCAATGGTTCTTCTACTTTGATATTTACAATATTTTTGGCAAATCCTAATACTACCGACATACCTTGATTTGCCAAAAGATCTTTGGTATGAAAAACAGCACCAGAAATATCTTCGGTACT
>MFRB01000002.1:195-15746 GCA_001783255.1 Candidatus Magasanikbacteria bacterium RIFOXYD12_FULL_33_17 | reverse complement strand
TTCACGAGTACCTTCAATATGTTTTTCAGAAACTGGTACAAAATGAACTTGTACAGGCGCCAACCAAACTGGAAAAGCTCCAGCGTAGTGCTCGATAAGCACACTCATAAATCTTTCAACTGAACCCAAAATTGCACGATGAAGCATCACAGGTCTTTGTTTTTCATTATTCTTATCTACATATTCAAGCTCAAATCTTTCTGGTAAATTGAAATCAAGTTGAACTGTAGCTAATTGCCAATAACGACCGATAGCATCTTTGGCACGGAAATCAATCTTTGGACCATAAAAAGCAGCTTCGCCTTTTTCTTCCACAAATTCTAAATTTTCTTTTTTTAAAAAATTGCGCAAAGATCCTTCAGCCAAGTTCCAGACTTCGTCTGAACCTAAATATTTTTCTTTGTGTTCATCATCACGCAAAGATAAATAAATAGATAAAGGCATACCAAAAGCTTTGTAAAAATCTTTGATAATACTCCATATATTAGCTACTTCTTGTTCGACTTGATCTAGACGACAGAAAACGTGAGCATCATCTTGGGTAATAGAACGCACACGAGAAAGTCCTTGAAGTTGTCCAGCATTTTCATCTCTATAAACTGTAGTTACTTCACTCATACGAATTGGCATTTCTTTGTAAGAACGAGGACGACTAGCAAAAATCTGAGTATGATGAGGACAATTCATTGGTTTCATCACAAACTCTTGGTCAGTCTTACGACTAGAAACATGGAAAATATCATCGGCAAATTTGTCCCAGTGTCCAGAAGTCTTGTACAAGTCAGACTTGGCAATGTGAGGAATCCAAACTCTAGCATAACCAAAAGGCTTCATAAGTGACCAAACAAACTCTTCCAAAACACGACGCATGACAGTTCCTCTATCGGTAAAAAGTGGAAGCCCTGGTCCCACCAAATCTGAAAAAGTAAACAATTCTAATTCTTGTCCCAATTTTCTATGATCACGTCTTTCTGCTTCTTCCATCATGTGAAAATACTGCACCATTTGTTCTTTGGTTTCAAAACAAACACCATACACACGTTGTAGTTGAGGATTGTTAGCATCGCCTCGCCAATAAGCTCCAGCAATTTTAGTAAGTTTGAAAGCGCCGATTTCTTTAGTACTTTCTACATGAGGACCACGACAAAGATCTGTAAAATTTCCAGTCTTATAAATTGAAACATTTTCTATAGAACCACCCACATCTTGCAATTCTTCTTCAGACATTTTGGTTGTACCACGTTCTTTCAAATCTTTTAAGAGTGATACTTTGTAGTCTTGATTCATACTAGCAAAAAGACTAATAGCCTCATCAATTGGCATTTCTTGTCTTTCAAAAGCTATGTTTTTATTTATGATAGATTGCGCTGTTTTTTGAATATTTTTCAAATCAGCGTCACTAAGAGTAGTGTCCAAATCTACATCATAAAAAAATCCGTTTTCAACTACTGGCCCCACACCAAACTTAGCATTTGGGTAAAGCTCTTTGATGGCAGCTGCCACGACATGCGCACAAGAGTGACGCATCTTCTCCAAGTTATTTTGTTCTGACATACAATTAAAATTTTAAATTTAGTAATTTTAAATTTCGAAACAATTTTCAATTTTAAAATTGAAACATTTGAACATTGTTTCCACCCAAGGCGGACAAGTTAAAATTTAAAATTCTAAAATTCCTAAATTAAACAAAAAGCCCCGATATCTAACCATAAAATTTATGATCAAATATCGGGGCCCTAAGACCAACAAGCTGTCTATAATTAAGACGGCTTGCCGGCCGTAGCTTACCTGAGTTTTTAACGAAGGTAAGCAAAGGACGGTTCCACCCGCAATTTTTACTTTTTATTTTTTGTCGCACAAGCACGCTAGAGTGGTACCATATAGTCTGTGTCCCAAGAAAGCTTGCAGTCTAAGGCTTTCTCTCCCTAATGAACAAAGTGTCTACTGGGCTGTTTCTAACTCAACTGTTATTAGCTTAACTTATTTATATAATCTTGTCAAATTTTATCTAAAAACTATTGTACCTGTCTCAAAATAACATCCAATTTACTAGCAACATGTGGAACTTCTCTATTCCAAGCTGGATGAAAATTCATTTCAATACCAGTCACATGATTCAAAGACATTACATAACGACGTACTTCATCTTCTGTCTTACCAAAAAACATAATCTTTTGTAATTCACGACTATTTGGATCCAAATCTACCAAACCTGAATTAGTAACTGTCAATTTGGCTGTACTATTTTGAAAATTGTATTGACTCAAAACAACAGTGGGTTCCTCACTAGCTGATTGCAAAACCTCACTATTATCTACAATATGTTTTTCCAACATATCTTTAGTATAATTTTTCAATTTTTCACTATCATAAAATACACCAACAACAGTCGCCTTACCCTTCAAATTGAAAGAGCTAGTTTCTTCACCAAGTTTACCATCATTATCAAAAGTATATTGAACGACATCAAACAAACCACTCTTATCACTATTAGTAACAGACAACAAATCAGCACCTTGTTTTTTCAAATCTAATAATAGACTTTGTTCAGCATTGTTCAAATCTTCTTGACTAAAGACACCTATGGTTTTTATGCCACCAGTCATAGCAACATCACTTTTGGCATAAACTAACTTTTGTTTGACTTCATTAAGACCAGGGATAGAAAATGTACTGCTAGTAATATTTCCAATTTCTCCTTTTTGATCAGCCAATACCTCAGCTTTTATTTGTCCATTGGCTGGGACAACTATTCCTGCTTTCAAACGAAATAAAACACCACTTGGGGTCAACAAACGTGTTTTTACAATAAGAGGTTGTGGTGCACTAGAATCATTTATCAAAGTTACTTCTCCTGTCGCAAAGTCTTCTTCAGTTTTGTTTCCTTTTGGACTATAACTTTTGCTAAGCTCAACAAAAGTAGAAGTTACAAAACCAGGGACAATAACATCTGTAGCATCAGGATTAATATCCACAGTAGTATTTACTTCAACAGGTTCAGACTTAGTAATAATAGTAATCTCAGCTCTTTTGGAAGACATAAAAATTATGGAACCAAGAAGTACAATTGTAATAATCAAAAAAGTCAAAGCGACAAATTTGTAAAAACGTACAGGTTGAGTATTATTTTTTGAAATATTTTGGGTGCTACTTACCATATGAAAAATTTTTTTATTATAATTTGTTTAATTGTGAACGACCCTGTGGCAGAGACCACAGGGCGTCTTGTCTAAATTTCAAATAATTTAAGTTGATGTATATCTTCTTTACGACCTTGGTTTTCTATATACTTTTCTATAATAGTTTTATCTCCTCTTCTACTGACTGTCGCTATATAATAACCATCTGTCCAGAATTCTCCTCCCCATAATTGTTTCTTTACTTCTGGTAAATCTTTAAATACCATTTTAGCTGTAATACTCTTGATTAGTTTTATTACTTGTCCTCCCGAGTATTTTGGTAAAAATCTACATAGTATATGTACGTGATTTTTATCAAATCCGACATGGCTTATCTCTATTGCATAGCGCTCTTTAAGTCCTCTTATCGTCTCTAACAGTTTCTCTTCCGTTTGTTTAACAAACAGACTCTTTCGATATTTTATTGTTAATTGAATATGATAATAGCACTCTGACACATTATGATGCCAATACCAGATATCCCCTTCTATATTTGTTGTCATATATCTTACTATACAACATATTTAACTATTATTTCAACACCTTGGGCGGCAATTCATCCCTGTGAGTCCTGCGTCGGACATCACAGGGAGTTCTTGCCGTCCTTTCCTTAAAAAATGTTATTTAAAAAATTTTTTACTAATCAATAACTCTAAATACTTCTTCAATAGAAGTAATACCTTGACTAGCTTTTAGTATACCATCTTGTACCATAGTAGTCATATCTTGTGCTTTGACCATTTGTTCTACGCTTACCTCAGAAACTTGTCCTGATAAAATTATTTGTTCTAAATCTTTATTAACAACAAAAACTTCGTAAATACCAATACGTCCTTTATAACCAATGTTATTACAGTCTTTGCAACCAACAGCTCTATAAAATATAATATTTTTGACATCAACTCTAAATTTTTCCGGCATTTTTCCGGCTTGTTCCAAAAGACGACTTTGGGTATGTTCATCAAAATCTTTAAAAGAAACTTCTAGACGACAACTATCACACAATCTACGAACAAGACGTTGTCCCATAACACAATTCAAAGATGGTGCTAACAAAAATGGCTGTGTACCCATAGACAAAAATCTAGGTATTGCACCAAACGCATTATTGGTATGCAATGTAGACAGCATAAGATGTCCTGTCAAAGCAGCCTGTACCGAAATCTCGGCAGTCTCAGCATCACGGATTTCTCCAACCATTACAATATCTGGATCTTGACGCAAAATAGAACGCAAACCCGTAGCAAAATCATAATTCTTACTATGGTCTATCTGACTTTGATTAACACCTTCCATACGATATTCTACAGGATCTTCCAAAGTTATTATTTTTACACCAGGTTTATTCAAAATTTTTAAAATAGAATAAAGAGTTGTAGTCTTACCACTGCCCGTAGGCCCTGTAGTGATAATCATACCATTCGGTCTTTTTATTTCTTCACTCAAAACTTTTAGATCTCTTTCTGAAAATCCTAAATTTTCCAATGTTAAATCTGCTTGTTTTTGCACCAAAAGACGCATAACTACACTTTCACCAAAAACTGTTGGAATAGTAGAAACACGAACATCTACATCATATTCAGGTAAATGTATAGTAAAACGTCCATCTTGTGGCTTATTATTGATATTTATTTTCAAGGCAGAAATAAGTTTTATACGAGATATGAGCTTTTGAAAAATGTCCTTGGACAATTCAGATACATCTTGCAAAATACCATCCAAACGAAAACGAACAATAACCCTATTTTGTTCAGTTTCAACATGTACATCAGAAGCATCTACTTTTAGTCCAGCTCCCAAAATAATGGTAAGCATATCAGTAGTATTACTACTATCAAGTAATTTTTGTACACTTGTAAAATCGTTGACATCTGCTTGAACTTTTTGTAAATCTTCCACCTTAATATCCAAATCTTTGGTAATAGGTTTTAAATTTGGTAAATTATCATAAAGCTTCAAAACTTTTTTGAAACTAACTTCTGAAATAACATATAGCAAACCATTACCATACCTCTTTTTTGATAATTCTTCTAACAAATCTTTTACACCTGCTTTTTCTGGATCCAACGCACCTAGACGGAATTCATCTTGACTAACAAAAAAACAAACAACTCCAAGAGATTCAGCAATCTCTTTTGGAATTTGTTTCAAAGCTTCCTGAGTAATAGGAAAATTCATCAAATTGATATGTGGTAAACCAATATTAAAAGCATAACTCTCGGCCAAAATTTCCAATTCTTTTTTCTTAATATCTACCATTTTGTTTTCAAATTTTTCTTCAACATTTTTTGCGGTAGCACTAACAGGACTATTGGTTTTTTGTCCACTTTGTTTACTTAACAAATCATCAATTGATCCAAAACCATTAGACATAATAAATAATAAAGTTAAAATCTAAAAATAAAAAACAAGAGATATTTTAATCATGAATCAATCTTACCAAGTGACTTCTCAAACCTTTTTTGTGCATTTTCATAAATAAATATGTCCAAGTAGAAGTACTAAATATCACAAATATAGAAGAAATCAACATTACATATAATGAAAATAATACAAAACCCAATAAAACTCCTAAGAAATACAACAACGTATTACCTGTTACAGCAACCAAAGTCCACAAAAACAAACTTGGCAAAAATAGTACATACATACCAGCAAAAACTAATAATACCAAGAAAATATTAAAAATTATAAAAATAAAACCAATTTCAAGAGAAACTAACCAATGTCTAGTAAATAAACGCCAAGCTAAACGACAAGATTCTAATAATTTTTTTTCTTCAACAACCACATAACCCACAGCATAAATTAACCACAAAGACATTACCATACCCAACATAGTAGCTAACAAAAATATCGCCATAAATAAGAACATATCACCCGCTTTAGCTGACAAATTGGCATTCAACATACCCCAGGTAATAAATGTCACAAATAAAAGTGTCAAAATTTTCTTGAAAAAATTCAAAGTAAATAATCTCCAAAAATGAATTCTACTCTCATGCCAAGATTTTTCTACAGAAGTAAGCTTTAGATGCAAACCACCAAGAGATTTAGCAGTATTATGAACAATAGTACCTTGAGAAACTACAGAAACAAAAGTAAGAATAGCCAGCAATCCCAGAATAATAACAATTAACCAAACTAACCAAATTACTTTGTCAGCTGAAGTATGAAACAAACCAATAAAATCACTAAAATTAAAACCTCTAAAAACATCGTGCATGTAAAAAAAGGTAGACGGCGTTTCTACTTGTCTAGCTCCAACAAAAGATTGAACTAAATATTCAAAAATCCCCATTTGTCCCAAAAAAGCAGCAAAAAGACCAAACACCCACAATGATTTATGATGCCAAGCCAAATGCCAACCTTTGATGAGAGCCTCACGATATGTTGGTTCTTTCATAAAATTATGTAATATAAAAATAAATGAAAAATAATTTTCAAATATAGTATATCATATTTTTTGAAATCAAGCGACAAAAAGCCAGCTATTGTTTAGCTGGCTTGTGCAAATATGTTTTTATTTTTTCTTTTTCTTCTCTTGTAAGCTTCTAGAATATTGTCTCATATCTCGATGTTTATCAGTTTCATCTACTATTTCCATCTTAAGAATCTCTTCTAGCAAATCTTCCATTGTGACTACTCCCAAAAATGTTTTGTACTCATCTACTACGTAAGCTATATGACTTTTTCTTTGGATGAATATATTGAGCAAGACATCTAGCTTAGTGCCCTCATCTATCTCAAATATTTTTTCTTCCAGATGAACATCTGAGACCTTTCTATTTGTTGACAAATTTATAAGAGACTTCACATTGAGTACGGCCACAATATTATCTTTTTCTTCACTATAGACTGGTATTCTAGAAAATCCAGAATATTTTATTTCGTTCAAAACATTTTCATCTAACTTTTCAGATTCTTCGAGTGAAAAAACCACATTTTTTGGAGTCATGATTTCCTTTACACTTTTATCTGAAAAAGAAAGCGCACCTAACAATATTTTTTCTTCATCTCTATCAATTTCAGAGTCTTCTGAATCTTCATGAATTTTTATTATCTCTTTCATTTCACGCTTAGACCAAATATTTTCTTCTTCTTCACCCAAGATAAGATCAAGAAGTTTGGACAAAGGCCAAGCAACTGGATAAAAAATAAAAATAAATACTTTGACCAAAGGTACCAAATGATAACCCAGTTTCAAAGCATGACGATAAAAAATAGCTTGTGGAACAATTTCACCAAATAAAACTATCAAAGCAGTAGACAATACTATGGCAATTAAACCAGAAAACATAGAATTCAAATAGACAGAAACTATTGAATTCACTAATACATTACCAAAAAGCAAAGTAATCAAAAGCAAATTACCATTTTTTCTTACTTCATAAATCTTAACAACTCTCTTATTTCCTGCTTTAATTTTGCTTTGTAACTCTGTTTTTTTCAATCCCAAAAAACCGATGGTTATGCCGGAGAAAAAGGCGGAAAGTAAAATTGAGACGATGATTATTAAATAATTCACATGTATAGATTAAAAAAATATAAAACAAATAAGAAAGAAAAAATTGTCCCATTGTTCCATTGCCTCACTGTCAGTATAAAACCACAATGGAACAGTAGAACAATGGGACAATTTTAAAATCAAAATATTAAAATTAAGGCTTCACTTCAACGCCCTCTTCATCGTGATGCACCCCTTTACCAACAATCTCCACAAATTTGTCTTCTTCCACAGTTTCATCAGCAATAAGCACGGCTACTAATTTATCCATTTGAGGACGATTTTCAGCAACTATTCTTTCAGCTGTTTTTCTAGCTTCAGCCAAAATTCTATCAATTTCTTCATCAATCATCTCAGCAGTTTTTTCACTATAATTTTTCTTATCATGAATCTCTTGAGCCAAGAAAATCATTTCTTCATTTTCAGCATATTGACGAGGACCTAGCTTGTCACTCATACCATAACGAAGTACCATAGAACGAGCAATACTTGTAGCTTTTTTGAGATCACTAGATGGACCAGTGGACAACATATCGTCACCATAAACAAGTTTTTCAGTAACAAAGCCACCCAAAATCATGGCCAAATCATTATTGAATTTAGCAAGAGTATTGTAATAAACATCTTTGTCAGGCATTGATAAAGTATAACCACCAGCCATACCACGACCAATAATAGAAACTTTGCGAACTCTGTCGCAGTGAGGTAAAAAATGTCCAACAATAGCATGACCAGCTTCGTGATAAGCAGTCATTTCTTTGTCTTTGGTAGTCATAACACGATTTTTCTTTTCAGGTCCAAGCATTACTTTTTCAATACTACTAAGTACATCTATTTCTTCTACTTGTTTTTTATTTTGTCTGACAGCTGTGATAGCCGCTTCGTTTAGCAAGTTAGCAAGATCAGCACCAGAAAAACCAGGAGTACGCTCCGCAATTTTACGAAGAGAAATTTCTTTAACCAAAGGTTTATTTTTGGCGTGAACAGTCAAGATTTCTTCTCTGTCATTGATATCTGGCATGTCAATCACGATACGACGATCGAAACGACCAGGACGAAGTAAAGCAGGATCAAGCACATCAGGTCTGTTGGTAGCAGCGACAACGATGACACCAAGATTTGGATCAAAACCATCCATTTCAACTAAGATTTGATTGAGTGTTTGCTCTCTTTCATCATGACTTCCACCAAGACCAGAACCACGTTTGCGACCAACAGCATCGATTTCGTCGATGAAAATAATGGCAGGAGCAACTTTCTTAGCTTTGTTGAATAAGTCACGGACACGAGACGCACCAACACCAACAAACATTTCCACGAATTCAGAACCAGAGATGTGAAAAAATGGTACACCAGCTTCACCAGCAATAGACTTGGCTAGCAGTGTTTTTCCAGTTCCAGGTGAACCCATAAGCAGTAAACCTTTTGGAATCTTAGCACCCATGTCAGTAAATCTTTTTGGATTTTTGAGGAAATCAACAATTTCTAACAATTCTTCCTTAGCTTCTTTGGCACCAGCGACATCTTTGAAAGTTTTTTTGTCTTTACTATCTGGTTTAGCTTCTTTGGCACCACTTTGTCCAAAACCCATAGCTTTGTTGTTGGCACCTTTGACTTGACGAGTGAAAAAATAAATAAGTACTCCAAAAAGTAACAAAGGTACAATCCAAGGAGCTATGACTGCTGCCCAAAATTTCCAACCTGTTTCATCTTTGACAGAAACATCTACTTTGGCTAATTTCTCAGGAGCGACACCGTAATTGCTCATTAATTCAGAAAAAGATTGTCCCATTTCTTTTTTTACCTCCAGTTGAGAGGCATTTTCATCTTTCAAAGTAGCATAAAGATAATCACCTTTTACTTCAATAGATTTGACACTTTCATCATTGATGTCCTGAATTAGAGCATTGATACCGACGACTTCAGGTTTTTTAGTATTGAAATTGGCTGTGCTTAGCAAAGCTGTGATAACAAGTAGCACACCAAAGACGATTAAAAAGTTTTTTAGTAAAGTTTTCATATATATATTATTAAACTCAGATAATTACGGATTATAACGCAAATTTATGCTGACATTAGTGGGTTAGATTATATGATAAAATGAGTGTTTTGTCAATTTGGGGATGAGTGTGATAAGTCGAAAGTCTGTAAAGTCTATAAAGTCAAAAGTTATTTGCTATGTTCAGGAAAAAACATTATAATTAGTGTAATTTTATAGAAAACTTCTTATAACAAGTTTCAAACAAAAAATAATGCGTATTTTAGCAATTATTTTAAGAAGTTCGTTTAACAC
The DNA here is from genome assembly GCA_001783255.1 of Candidatus Magasanikbacteria bacterium RIFOXYD12_FULL_33_17. Classification (GTDB taxonomy): domain Bacteria; phylum Patescibacteriota; class Patescibacteriia; order Magasanikbacterales; family UBA922; genus UBA1557. Next base: position 5,767 of record MFRB01000002.1, on the reverse strand, counting down.
GGAGTTAGGTGAAATGTGGCGCCTTCTTTCTCAAAAATTAACAATCCTATGAAAACAATTTCCGAATTAAGTAAATATCTAAAAACTATTAATAAACCTCATGAACCTTATAAGATTGCAGTAGGCTCATTAATTTTTAAGAATAATGGGTATGTGATCCTGCTTGAAAGAGGCACAAAAGCTCGTGACGAAATAGGTATGCTGGAAGGTGTCGGTGGAGGTGTTGATGATGAACAAAATCTACACGAGGCATTGTTTCGCGAAGTCAAAGAAGAACTTGGTGATGATGTAAAAATTAGAATTGATGAGCTTCTCACAGTTATGGTTTTACCAGGAGAGAATTTTCCATTTTGGGTAGTACCAGTCTATTTATGTAAATTAGAATCTGGCATTCCTAGAATAATGGAACCTGAAAAATGCTCAAAAATGCATTATTTAAAACTATCTGAAATAGACCGTGAGAAGCTCAGTCGTTTTCAACGCGAAACAATGCGTGCATATAATAAGAGGTACGGAAATGAACCATACTATAAACAAAATCACATACCCATCAAATGAGAATGCGTCACACATCACCTAACAAAGAGTATGCGGTTCAGGAATTTTTCATCTATAATTTAATAAGGAGTAAAAAATTCCTTCACCTAAATTTTTGCTCCATTCCATTACGCAAAAACTTCGCATACTCTTGAACGTTATATGCAATAATGAAAAGCAAAAAATATAAATTTTTCAATATTTCTGATATTTTTATTCAAGTAATCCTCAAAATTTATGGCTGAGATACCAACATACGAAAAGCCCCCAAAGGCATCATCTGAAACTGAACAAAAAATAGAATCCTTAACCGATGAAGAAATAAGGGTTCTTTCTGATTACCAGGCATCGGGTGGTAATCTAAACATTTATTTAGGCAAAAAGGCTGCTAGCCAAACAGAACATATAAAACCAGAACTAGCTGCACGATTCGAACTAGAAACCAGGATAATGGATTCTATTTTTCTTCGCATAGACGGTGTAGCAAAACCATTAATAGTTCACAGAGGATTGAGCATAGATACCCCAAGCCCAGACGAATTCACAAGTCCATGCTACGTGGGTACTACCTTAGAATCTGAAATAGATATAGATACAATCACAAAAAAAACAACTAGAAAAACTGTACAAATCATCAACATTCCTCAGGGTAAAAAAGGAATATATCTACCAGACTATATGCCAAATGATGCCTTTGGTGAACGAGAATTTTTATTACCAAGAGACACAAAATTTCGAGTTACAAAAAGAGAAATTGTAAATAATATTCTTGTAGAAACAGTAGAGATCCTTGAATAAAAATATCAGAAATAAATTACCATTCTTACAGAATGGTAATTTATTTTCATTACAACATATAATATTGTGTATGCAATTACGGCTTGCTCCGTACCTACACAAGCCTCCACCCATATTTGCCTTCGCTATCGCTACGACAAACATCAGATATACTGAAACGTTATGTGAAATTTTTATTTAAATATACAATCCAAAAAAACACTCCCGACCAAATCGAGAGTGTTTTTGATTCCACCAATTTGCATACTTTCTTTATTGTCAGGTATAATAAAAACAAATAACTTTTAAACATAAAAAAATGCAATATAAAACCTCAAAATTAATTCCTTTTTTTTCAGGTTGTTTATTTGCTATATTCTTGATAGTAATTGCCCTAGTGTTTGAAAAACACATTGACAACAAAAATTTATTATTAGTTTTAGCATATCCTGCAAAAATCGGAGTATGGATAAGCGACATTATTCTTTGGTCAATCTGTAAGTTTGACACAAATGATCTTTGCCGTGGTCTTGGATTAGATGGAGGACCTCTGGAATGGATAGAATGGACTGGAATAATAGGTGGACTTATAGTTGGTTACGGTCTAATTTTTTTACTTGTCTATATTTTATATCAAAAAATTAAAAAATAAATAAAAAAGTGTTAATAAAAATTTAGTAACAAAAAAAACACTCCCGACCAAATCGAGAGTGTTTTTTTGTTGCAATGTTTAAGTGTTGCAATGTTTACGCACCTAGTTGTTCATTCACCTCAGCCACAAAGTCAGTTACTTTCTTTTCAATACCTTCACCAACTTCGAAACGAGCAAATCGACGAAGACTGATTTTTTCACCAATTGATCCAGAAGCTGCTGTAAGCAATTGTTCAATAGTCTTGTCTTCATCTTTGATGAAAGCTTGTTCTAGAAGACAAACTTCAGAATAGTATTTACCCATTTTTCCTTCCAATATTTTTTCAATCATAGCTTCTGGTTTACCTTCAGCTGTAAGTTGAGCGCGGTAAATTTCTTTTTCTCTAGTCATATCTTCAGCAGAAACTTCTTCACGAGAAAGATATTTTGGATTCATCGCAGCAATGTGCATAGTGATGTCATTACCAAGAGTCAAGAAAGCATCATTTTTGGCAACGAAATCAGTCTCTGAATTCAATTCTATCATCACACCAATTTTTCCAGCACCGTGAAGATAAGTGAATATTTTTCCTTCAGCAGCGATTTTGCCAGATCTCTTGGCAGCTTTGGCAACACCTCTTGTGCGCAACCAATCAATTGCTTTTTCGAAGTCACCATTGGACTCTTCCATAGCATTTTTACAATCCATCATGCCAGCTCCTGTTTGAGCACGAAGCTTAGCAATGTCTGAAGCAGATATAGACATAATACGTTTTTTAAAAGTAAATCCTTTAGTAATTGTATGTTCAATTAACTAAAGTTATATTTTTTATTTTGATTGCCACATTGTTCCATTGTCAAATTGTCAATGTGAAAACCACAATGGGACAATGGTGCAGTGGAACAATTTCTAACAAAGTAATTATTTACTTGTTTTATCTTCAACTTTTACAGAAGCAGCGTTTTTTGCTTTTTCTTCAAGACCTTCTTTGACAGCGTCACGTACTAGACCTACCATCATTTCAATAGATTTTACAGCATCATCGTTGGCTGGAATGATATATTCAGCTTTGTTTGGGTTAGCATTTGTATCACAAACACCAATAATAGGAATATTCATTTTGTTGGCTTCTGTAACAGTAGTTTTTTCACATTGCATAGAAGGAATAAATACTGCATCAGGACTCTTATCCAAATTTACAAGACCTGACAAATATTTGTCCTTTTTTTCAAGATTCTTAGCAATTTCCAATTGTTCTTTTTTAGTATATTTACCAAGTTGACCTTTTTCCAATTGATCTTTTTGAGTTATATATTTCTTAGTCAACTTTCTGATTTCATCAAAGTTGGTAAGCATTCCACCGATCCATCTATCAACCAAAAATGGCATTCCACAATCTTGTGCAGCTTTTTTGACGATAGCTTTGGCTTGAGGTTTGGTAGAAACAAAAAGAATTTGTTTACCTTCTGCAGCCATTTGTTTAATTTGTGGCAAAACTATTTCTAGTTGAGCCGCAGTTTTTTCCAAGTCAATAATGTGAACTTGGTTACGTGATGTGAAGATGAAAGGTTTCATCTTTGGGTACCAACGAGACCCTTTGTGTCCAAAGTGAACACCGGCTTGGAGCATCTCCAAGACTGAAGGAATTTTCATATAGCATTTTCCTTAATCCTCTCTTCCAGAAACCAGCCGATTCGGCGGGCAGGAAAACATCAGGAAGGTGAGGGATTTATAAAACGTTTCCAGCTAAGCTGTAACGGCTAGAATAATATAACATTATAGAAAATTTGTCAAGGTTGAGCTACAAATATGCTATATACAGTTGAACTTGTGGTAGGATGGGTGTATTATATAAGTAACACAAATCATTGTTCTATTGCCCCATTGTTCCATTGTGGTCTAAATACCAAAGTCAAAATTACAATGGGTCAGCCTGCCCGCCTTGGGAGGGTGAGGCAATGGGACAATGTAACTTAGCAAAATTTTCCCTAAAATTAGCTAAATATAATTTTTAATTTCATACGCATATGAAAGGCTACATAGTAAACATCGAAAAAGAAACATTAGAAAATACAGATTATAGAAGAGTGCTCTACACAGCCAAAAATAGTCAGTTGGTCCTCATGAACCTCCAACCTGGCGGAGAAATTGGTATGGAAGTCCACCACCTAGACCAATTCATCCGTATTGAACAAGGTACTGGTAAAGCAATCCTTGACGGTGTCGAACATGACTTACAAGCTGATTTCGCTGTAGTGGTCCCAGCTGGAGCTAAGCACAATATCATCAACACTGGCGACACAGAAATGAAACTATACACCGTCTATTCTCCACCAGAGCACAAAGATGGTTTGGTAGAGCATACCAAAGCTGAGGAGATAGAAGAACATTTTGATGGAAAGACTAGTGAATAATAATTTGAAAACCGTCGAAAGGCGGTTTTTTGTTTTGTTTGATATTTGTTGGTATAATATATTACAATTAAACAACAAATTTTATGAAAAAAAATAAAATTATTATCTACCAATCCAAAAAAGGGGCTCTTGAATTTAAGGGTGATTTCAAACGAGAAACAATTTGGGCGACCCAGGCACAAATTGTCGAGCTTTTTGATGTTGACCAATCAGTTGTTTCCAGACATATTCGTAATATTTTCAAAGATGGTGAAATAAAAGAAAAAAGCAATATGCAAAAAATGCATATTGCAAATTCAGATAAACCTGTCACTTTTTACTCTCTAGATGTAATTCTATCAGTCGGATATAGAACAAACTCAAAGGTAGCAATAACTTTTCGCAAATGGTCAACTCAAACTTTGCGTGAACACATAACTAAAGGCTATACCATCAACAAAAAAGTATTAGCAAAAAATTATGATGAATTTTTACAAGCGATAGAGTCTGTCAAAAATTTACTTCCAAATGGTGGGCAAGTAAATGCACGGGATGCACTAGAACTAATCAAAATGTTTGCGGGAACTTGGTTGTCACTTGATGCTTATGACAAAGAAACATTACCAAAAACAGGCACCAGAAAAAAACAAGTCAAAATTACCGCCGATGAATTGCAAAAAGCTTTGCAAGAACTCAAAAATGATTTACTTAAAAAGAAAGAAGCCAGTAAACTTTTTGGACAAGAACGCGGAGTAGATGCTATACAAGGTATTATTGGTTCTATTTTTCAAACTGTTTTTGGAAAAGATGCATACTCTAGTCTAGAAGAAAAATCCGCCCATCTTCTATATTTTATAGTCAAAAACCACCCCTTTGTTGATGGCAACAAACGCAGTGGTGCTTTTGCATTTGTATGGTTTTTGAATAAGTCTGGTATTTTGAGAAAAGACAAAATCACACCAGAAGCACTTACTGTTTTGACACTGCTCGTAGCAGAAAGCAATCCAAAAGATAAAAATAAAATGATTGGTTTAATATTACAACTATTAAAAAAATAATATAAAATATGCCCAAAGCCATCATCTTTGACATAGGAGGCGTCCTCCGCTTTTATGACAATCATACTCTCAACAATTGGTTGAAGGATACTTTTAATTTAGATAAAGATGCAGAAGATATTTATGAAATTTGGAGAACTTGGAATAATTTGCGAAATATAGACGCCATTAATGA
>MFRB01000002.1:0-147 GCA_001783255.1 Candidatus Magasanikbacteria bacterium RIFOXYD12_FULL_33_17 | reverse complement strand
TGATTTGAGTGAAAAAGATTTTTACCAAAAAGTCGCTTCTGTTGTTACAGAAAATAATCAGATGTGGGAGTTCTTAAAAAATAATCTCTATGGAAAATTCAAACTCTACATTTTTTCCAACTTTAGCAAACGTGATATAAAAGATTT
>MFRB01000001.1 GCA_001783255.1 Candidatus Magasanikbacteria bacterium RIFOXYD12_FULL_33_17 | reverse complement strand
TTCTAGTTTCTTTTTTATATTATCAATAGTTTCTAAATCCCAAATGTCTTCTTGGAAACGTAGTCCTTCTTGTCTACGCATATTAGAGTATTTTCCTGGAGTATTAAATTGCATATCTATAATTTATAAAAATTAGTCAGTTCTATAATAATTATATCAATTTTAGTTTCTTTTTGAAAGAAAGTATTATTTTCAAAGCGTATTGCTAAGTAGAGCTCTTCAGACTGTCAAGCCTTTATTGTTACTAACTAATCTTGACGTTTCCATTAAAAACAAGTACAATAGTGACCGCTTGGATAGAGTTATTTTTTATCAGCAATTTTAGAATTACAAATAATATTTTCGGCTGTGCCGTGATTAGCTAAACATTATGACAAAAGCAAATATCCGTGGGAAAATAAGATGGGGAATTTTTGGAATCATCGTTTTACTTTTTGTATCGAGTGTTTTCGTTGCTCCAAAATTTTTTAACAAAGGAATCGATTGGGCAAACAATACAGTACATTTGGGTTTACCTCATATAGTAGAAAAAGATTTTCGTTTGGGTTTAGATTTACAAGGTGGCGCACATCTTGTTTATGAAACAGATACTAGTAGTATTACTCCTGGTGAAGAAGCATCTGCTGTGGAAGGTGTTCGTGATGTTATTGAAAAAAGAATAAATGGTATTGGTGTTTCAGAAGCACAAGTTCAAACTACTCAAGTTGGTGAAGCTCGTCGTATTATTGTAGAATTGCCAGGTATCTCTGATGTCAGTCAAGCTATTTCTATGATTGGTGCTACACCAATTTTGGAATTTAAAGAATTAAATGATACTCCTGCTCGTGAATTGACAGCAGATGAACAAAAACAATTGGATGAATATAATAAAGATGCCAAAACCAAAGCTAATGATTTACTTAAAAAAGTAAAAAGTGCTACAAAATTTGAAGATGTTGCAACTGAAAGTTCTGAAGATGAAACAAGTAAAAATAATGGTGGTTATTTGAATTATGTAAGTAGTCAATCACAATATCCAGAATTATATGCTTGGGCAGAAACTGCCAAAGAAGGTGATATAAGTAAAACTTTGGTAAGTAGTACTGAAGGTTTTAATATTTTAAAAAAAGGTGCTGAGCGTGATGGTGCCAAAGAAGTTGCTGCAAGTCATATCTTGATTTGTTACAAAGATGCTCAAAATTGTAATAGTGATAAATATTCAAAAGAAGAAGCTTTGGTAAAAGCTCAAGAAATTTATGATCAAGCAACTGCTGATAATTTTGCTCAACTTGCCAAAGATAATTCTACTGATCCGAGTGTCGCTCAAAATTCTGGAGATTTAGGTTGGTTTGGTGCTGGTCAAATGGTGCCTACTTTTGAACAAGCTGTTTTCGATGCTGAAAAAGGTCAAATTATTGGACCGGTAGAAACTGACTTTGGTTATCACATAATTTACAAAACAGATGAAAGAAGTACCAAAGAATATGAACTTTGGAGAATCTTGGTAAATACTCAATCTGCTACAGATATTTTACCTCCACAAGATCCTTGGAAAAATACAAATTTATCTGGTAAAAATTTGAAGCGTTCAGAAGTTGTAAGTGATCAACAAACAGGTGCTGTTCAAGTAGCTTTGAATTTCGATGATTCTGGAAAAGATTTGTTTGCCGATATTACCAAACGTAATGTAGGTAATCAAGTTGCAATATTTTTGGATAATGAGATTATCAGTGCTCCTACTGTACAAACATCTATTACTGATGGTCGTGCTGTTATTACTGGTAATTTTACTTTGCAAGAATCAAAATTACTTTCACAAAGACTTAATGCTGGTGCTTTGCCAGTTCCTGTAAATTTGATTTCACAACAAACTGTTGGTGCTACTTTGGGTGCTAAATCTGTACAATCAAGTTTGTACGCCGGTATTATGGGTGTCTTACTTGTGATGTTGTTTATGCTTTTGTATTATCGTTTGCCTGGTCTTTTGTCAGTTATTGCTTTATCAGCTTATATTACACTTACTTTGGCTATTTTCAAGCTTATTGGTGTTACTTTGACTTTGGCTGGTATTGCAGGTTTTATTTTATCTATTGGTATGGCAGTTGACGCCAATGTCCTTATTTTTGAACGTCTTAGAGAAGAATTAAAAGAAGGTAAGAGTCTCAAAACTGCTGTTGAAGAAGGTTTCAAACGTGCTTGGTCTTCAATTCGTGATGGAAATGTTTCTACTTTGATGACTTGTATTTTACTTATTTGGTTTGGTACAAGTTTTGTACAAGGTTTTGCTGTAACCCTAGGATTAGGTGTCTTATTGTCTATGTTTAGTGCTATTACTATTACTAGAGTAATGCTTAGATTTGTAGTACCTTGGTTCAAAAAACGTGATGGTGGTTGGATGTTTTTGGGTACTTTTAAAGAAAATAAATAATAAAAATATGATTAATATTGTCGGAAAAAGAAAAATATTTTTTAGCATTTCAAGTTTATTAGTAGGTTTAAGTATCTTATTTGTTGTACTTTTTGGACTTAAACCAGGTATCGATTTTACAGGTGGAGCACTTATGGAAATAAGTTTCACTGGAGAGAGACCTGTAATGAGTGATATCCAAGCAGAATTTGCTGATAATACTTATGGTAATGTCAGAGTTCAACCAACTGAAAGTAATGGTTATATTTTGAAAATGCGTTTTATTTCTGAAGAAGAACACAAAACTATTTTACAAAAAATGCGTGATAAATTTGAAGTAGTAAATTCAGTAGATAATAATGATCTAACTGTAATTAATGATGATAGTGTTTCAAAACTAGTGAATATTCAAGCTGCTGAAGTAAGTACTACTTCAGAAACTTCTACTAGTACATTGTCAGAAAATAGATTGATAGAAGATAAAATTGAAACTATTGGACCTGCTATTAGTTCACAATTACAACAACGTTCTATGGAAGCTGCTATTGCTGTAGTTATTGCCATAATTTTGTATGTTGCTTATGCTTTTCGTAAAGTTACCAAACCAGTTGCTTCTTGGAAATATGGTGTAACAGCTGTGATTGCTCTTATCCATGATGTGATGATAACAGTTGGTGTCTTTGCTTTACTCGGCCATTTTTATGGTGTAGAAGTTGATATACCTTTTGTGGTTGCTATCCTTACTATCTTTGGTTATTCTGTCAACGATACTATTGTGGTATTCGATCGTGTTCGTGAAAATTTGATAAAACATGGTTATGAAAAATTTGATGAAATTGTCAACAAAGGTGTCAACGAAACAATTTTTCGTTCAATAAATACTGCCTTTACTACATTGTTAGTATTGATTGCATTATTTTTCTTTGGTGGTGCTTCTATTCATTATTTTGTATTAGCTCTTATTATTGGTATCTCTTTTGGTACTTACTCATCTATATTCTTGGCCAGTCCTTTGTTGGTAGTTTGGCAGAAAATGGGTAAGAAGTAAGAATTATCAAATAATAATTAGCAATTAACAACTAATAATAAAAAATCACTTGTATTTTGCAAGTGATTTTTGTTATATAGATTTTTATCCTTTGAGGACTCATCAGTTTTGATAAAATCGAAATATTCTTAGTTTTGTCAAAGTCAAAGACATCGCTTTCTCGTAATTTCATTTTGTGCTATAATATAATCTATAAAGATCTGAAAATTTATTAAGCAATTAAAAACAAACAATAAAAGTATTTTCACTAAAGTAGTTTATAATATTGATATAGTCAAAAAAATGATTTGGAGTTTACTAATTATTAGTTATTAGTTGTTAATTAGTTCTTTTCTTATATATAGACAACGTTACAATCTTTAACAGATAATCATTTAAAGTTTTTATATGAGTGATGAAATTTTACAACACCTTATTACTGTTTTGGTAATAATATTGTTATGCCTAGTGTATTTTGCGGGTTACATCGCAGGGTCACATGGTTGGTATATCTTGTTTATTGGTTTATTAGTTTTATATCCACTTATTCATAAATTGTTAAATGTCTAGTTTATGGATGGTTTTTCTTTTATTAATTTTTTCAATATTTTAGCTGATTTTTTTGCTCAGCCAACTTGGATGATTGTCACTCAATTATTTGCTATTTTTGCTTGGATTATTTTTGTTTGGTTGTTGGCTTTTGCTATTGTGGCTTTTTATTCTGGACATATTCAAGAAACAAAAAATACCAAAGATTGGAAGTTTGTACTTTTGGCAATAGATATTCCACCACAAAATGTTCAAACACCTTTGGCTGTAGAACAATTGTTTTCTCATCTTGCTGGCGCTTTTGATAAACCTGGGTTTTATGACAAGTTCAGAAAAGGCTACAAACAAAAATGGTTTAGTATGGAGATTGTTGGTATTGAAGGTTATATACAATTTTTGGTTTGGACAGAATCTGAGTTTAGAGATTTAGTTGAGGCTTCTATTTATGCACAGTATCCAGACTCTGAAGTGACTGAAGTCGAAGATTATGTAACTTCTGTTCCACAAAAATATCCTGATAGTGATTATGATATTTGGGTAGGGGATTTTAGTTTGGCTGAAGATTCTGCTTTTCCTTTGCGTTCTTATCGTGAATTTGAACATAATATTTCCAAAGATACTGTCCTCAAAGATCCTATGGGTACCTTTTTGGAGAGTTTTTCTCGTCTTGGTCCTGGTGAACAAATGTGGTTTCAAATTTTGGTAAAACCTATTGATAATGGTTGGAAAGAAAAAGCTATTAATAAAATAAAAAGTATAATTGGTGAAAAGACTGATAGCAAAAAGAGTCCTTTGTCTTTTGTTACTGATAATTTTTTGACTAAAGAAGTTTTTAAGGGTTTTGAAGAAATCAGTGCTCAGGTCACAGGGGGGGCTAGAAGTGAAGGTGGTGATTCTTCAGACAAAAAAGACGAAAAAAATCAATTAAGATATTTGACTCCTGGACAGATGAAAGTCGTAGAAGATATGGAGAAAAAAATATCTAAAATAGGTTTTGAAACAAAAATGCGGGCTGTGTATGTAGCTAGAAAAGAAGTTTTTAAAACAGAGAGAGGTGTTGCTATTTTGAAAGGTGCTATTAATCAATTCAATAGTCCAACTTCCAATTCTATTGTAGAAAAATCTTCTTCTTCCTCACGTAATCCTGTAAAAAAAGCTCAAAAACAAACAGATTTTTTGAAAGCTTATTCAAAAAGAAAAATAGGTTTTGCTTCTCCTTCTTTTGTTTTGAATATTGAAGAATTGGCTACGCTTTGGCATTTTCCAATGTCTCATGTCAAAACTCCTATGGTAGAAAAAGTTAAAACTAGAGTAACCGAACCTCCTGCTGGATTGCCAATGGATAATTTGCCGGTAGTATCTGCAGAATCAACAAATAAAAGCTCAACCGAAAATGGAAATAGACCTAGTATAAAAAATGATATGGGCGAAGAAATTTATTTTGATGACTTTTAAAACGCAGATCATTGCGGATAAATTTAGGGGGGATTATGAATAATTTTTTAAAATCAAAAAGCAGGACATTTTTTTTGTTCTGCTTTTCTTTTTTGTTGGCTATAATTATAATTTCTATTTTTGATTTTAGTTTTTCTTGGTTGTTTTTATTGACTAGTATTGTAGTTTTATTTTCTTTGTTGATTATATTTTGGAAAAATATTTTTGGTAGATTTGTTTTGTTGTGTTTTTTATTTTTCATTTTTGGCTTGGTTCGTTATTTAGTGACTATACCTCAAAATAATAATAAAAATTTGTTATATTATGTTGGTAATACCAAAGTTGTAGAAGGTTTTGTTAGTTCTGAACCAGACATTCGTCTAGATGGTGTGCGTTATATTGTTTCTGCCCAATTTATTTCTGACAAAAAAAATAATCAATTAGCCTATAAAAAGAACAAAGTACAAGGTAATTTTTATTTCAAATCAACTTTGTATCCACGTTATGAATATGGTGACAAATTACGTCTGACTTGTCTTTTGAAAAAACCGGAGCCTATAGAAGATTTTCAGTATGATAAATATTTAGCACGTTATGGTGTTTTTGTGGATTGTACACCTAGTAAAATTGAAAAAATAGGGGAGGGCGAAGGTAATTCTTTCTTAAAGGGCATATTTCAAGTAAAAATGGTTATTGCAAACAAAATCAATAGATTATGGCACGAACCTTATGCTAGCTTTATGGCGGGGCTTCTGTACGGTTACAGAGGTGGTTTGGGAACTTTGAATGACCTGTTTAGTCGGACAGGTGTGACTCATATTGTGGCTATTTCTGGTTATAATATTACGATTATTTCGACTATTCTCATTGCTCTGTGTGTTAATCTTTATATTCCTCGCAAAAAAGCTTTTTGGTTTATTGTCTTTGGTATTATTGTTTTTATAATTTTTGCAGGGGCTAGTGCTTCTGTTGTACGAGCTGGCTTTATGGGAGTATTGGTTTTACTTACTAAGCAGATTGGTCGTAAAGCCAAAATTTCCAATGTTATGGTTTTGACAGCCACACTTATGGCTTTGCAAAATCCTTATATTTTAGTTTGGGATGTTGGTTTTCAGCTTTCTTTTATTTCTACTTTAGGACTTATTTACATTGTACCTATTATTGAAAAATATTTTGCTAAGATGCCAGAAATTTTTGGTATCAAAGAATCTCTAATAACAACATTAGGTGCTATTATCGCCACTTTGCCACTTATTTTATATCAATTCAATCGCTTGTCTGTTGTTTCTCCTCTAGTCAATATTTTTATTTTGTGGATTTTGCCTTGGATTATGTTTGCTGGTTTTTTTGTGGTAGTTTTGAGTTTTATTTTTTTACCTTTGGCAGAAGTTTTGTCTTGGTTAGCTTTTATTATGATGAAGTATATTGTGGTAGTGGTAACATTTTTTGCTAATTTATCTTTTGCAGTGATTGATCTTACATTTTCCTTGTGGATGATGATTATATTTTATTTATTAATAATTTTTTGGGTTTATAAACATTCTAAAACTAAGAAAATATGAAAAAAATGCAACTAGTTCTTTTGTTAATTTTAGTAATTATTTGTGGAATGATTTTTTTTGTTAAAAAGAATAAAGTAGTAGAAAATATCCAACAAGTTGCTGGTGAAAATATTACTAATTCCATTGGTTTAAAAGTAACTTATTTAGATGTTGGTCAAGGGGATGCAAGTTTTATTGAATTTCCAGATGGTGAACAAATGTTGGTAGATTGTGCTATTGATGGTCGTATTTTGGAAGCTTTGGGTCGGGTAATGCCATATTATGATCACGATATTGATTATTTGTTGATAACTCATCCTGATACTGATCATTATGGTGGTTGCACAGAAGTTTTGAATCGTTTTCAGGTCAAAAATATTGTGTATAGTGGCATAGCAAAAAATGGGGATCAATTATGGGAATCTTTTTGGGAAGCTATTCAAAATGAAAATACTAATTATATTGAAGTAAAAAAGGAAGATGTCTGGAATATTGCTAGTACTACTTTGCATATTTTGTATCCAGATCATTCTTTGGTTGATAATAAAAATATACCGAATTCGAAGGTTGAGGCTAATACTAATAACACTTCAATCGTTTTCAAACTGGAGTTTTTGGACAAAAATTTGTTGTTTATGGGAGATGCCGAAGAAGAATTGGAAAAATATTTGCTAGCAACTTATGGTGATCAACTTGATGCTGATGTTTTGAAACTTGGACATCATGGGAGTGATAGTTCATCTAGCGAAGATTTTTTGAAAATAGTTAGCCCTGATGAGGCTATAGCTTCGTGTGGTTTAGATAATAAATTTGGGCATCCTTCTCGTCGTATTTTGAGTCGTTTGGAGAGGATAGCTTCTAGTACTATTTGGCGTACAGATTTGCAAGGAGATGTTTTTCTTAATTTGGATGATAGTGGTTTAAATATGTATATTAAATAAAATTTATCTAATAAAATTTCAAATGACTTAGTTCTATTGGCTATTGTTTTGGTTTTATGCTATAATTTCATCACTTATATATGTAATAAATATGGGAATATTATCAAAAGAAAAAAGTTATTTAGGTGTAGATATTGGTGCGCATGGTTTGAAAATTGTGGAATTAAAAAACACCAAAAATAGACCACAACTTTGGACTTATGGAATTCTAGAACAAAAGCTAGATATTCATTTGCATAATGCTGAAGAAAAAAATATTGATGAATTAAATAGAGAAAATAATAAACAGTATTCTCCAGTAGATAATGAAAACAAAAAAAAGAAAGATGCCGAACGCATCAATGAATTATTGATGAAAGATACACGTATCAATGAATATGCTGGCATGTTGAAATTTTTGTTGAAACAAGCCAAAGTACAGTCTACGCATGCTTCTTCTAGTCTGCCTGTTTCACAAGTTTTTCATACTGTGATGAACCTACCAAAAGTAGAAGAAAAAATGATACCAACTATTGTTCGTTCAGAGATTGCTAAGTTGGTACCATATTCGGTGGATGATATGCAAATAATTCCACAGAAAATTGCTACAAATCATGATAATGGCAATATTAGTCTTTTGGTGACGGCGGCTCCTAAGATGTTAATATCTTTTTATTCAGCTATTTTTCAAAAAGCAGGTTTGGAATTAATGGAACTAGAGACAGAAGCTTTTGCTTTGACTAGATCTTTGGTTGGACATGATACTGCTGTTTCTATGATTGTAGATGTAGGAGCTGAGAGAACAAATTTTTTCATTATAGACAATTCTACACCTATGACTTACAGAAGTTTGCATATTGGTGGTAATGATTTTGATAAGATACTTTCTTCTTCACTTGGTTTTGATGAAATTACTGCAAACAAAATAAAACTTAGTTTATCCATTGATTCTCCTCATTTGTCTTCTGATCTTTTTATGCAAATATTGGATCCTATTGTCAAAGAAATAAAATATAGTTTTGATTTATATTTGAAACAAAATGGTAACAAAGGTAAACATCCTGAAAAGATTGTTTTGTCAGGAGGTTCTAGTTTATTTCCAGTAATAAAAGATTATATTGCAAGTCAGTTTGATGTAAAAGTTTTTATTGGTAACCCTTGGGCAAGAGTTATGCATCAGGATGGTATCAACAAAATTTTGGATAGTTTGGGCCCTAGAATGTCTGTTGCTATTGGCTTGGCTCTTAGAAATTTTTGATTTTATCCACAAGCAGTTTGTGTAAATACTATTTATTTTGTTATAATTTGATTAATATAAACTAATTTTTCTTATGGTAAAGCAAGTCCCCGTTGTATTACTCATAGAGGATGATACTTTTCTTGGTAATATTTACAAAACTAAATTTGAATTAGAGAAGTTTAAAGTATTTGTAGCGGCTGATGGTTTGGAAGGTTTGGATATGGCCAAAAAGAAAAAGCCAGATATTATTTTATTAGATGTGTTGATGCCAAAAATGGATGGTTTCGCTGTTTTAGAAAATTTGAAAAAAGACAAAAGTTTGGAAAAAATCCCTGTTATATTATTGACAAATCTTGGACAAAAAGATGATGTAGAAAAAGGATTAGAGTTGGGTGCTGTTGATTACTTAATCAAAGCACACTTTAAACCTTCTGAAACTGTAAGTAAAGTGAAAACTGTTTTACAACTATAAATAAAGGAATTATGAAATTATTCTTGAAAAAAAGGGAGGGGGGTGATAAGAATGAATAAAAAAGGTTTTACTTTGATCGAACTTTTGGTTGTTATCGCCATTATTGGTGTGCTTTCTACTTTAGCTGTTGTAGCTTTGGGTTCAGCACGTCAAAAGGCTAACGATGCAAAACGTCTTTCAGATATCAAACAAGTTCAAACAGCTCTTGAATTGTATTATACTGATAATAATCATTATCCTACTTCAACAGCCGCTGTCGCTTTAGGTGATACAACTGCTACTTGTTTGAATAATAGTGATTTAGGTTGGGCTGCCGCTGGTTGCGCAACTCCTTATATGGGTCTTGTTCCAAAAGGTCCTGGTACTAATGAATTTTACCAATATACTTCTACAGGTACTGGTACTACTTATACTATCACTGCAACTTTAGAAGTTGGTGCCGGTGGTTTTGGTTTAGGTGCTATCACAGCCTCTGAATCTGGTATGAATCAATAATAAGTAAAAGTTATTATTATACTTCTTAAGAAAGTCCTCTATTGGGACTTTTTTAAGTTAGAATTTTATGTTATAATCTTAGTGTATTTTTACTATTTTAAAAATAACAGATATTATGATTTTGTTGATTTTTTTACTATATTTTTTATTATTTGTTTTTGGTTTGATTTTTGGAAGTTTTTTGAATGCTTTAGAATGGCGTCTCTATAAAAAAAAGTCTCTATGGACTAGGTCAGAGTGTCCTAACTGTCATAAGCAAATAAATTGGTATGATAATATCCCAGTATTGAGTTTTTTGTTATTGAAAACTAAATGTCGAAATTGTAAAGAAAAAATTTCTTGGCAGTATCCTGCTGTAGAATTAGTAATGGGACTTTTATTTGTTTTTGTTCTTTTTTATTATTTTAGTTTTGCTGATTTTTCAATACTTTCTATAATTAGAGATTGTTTGGTAATTTTTGTTTTAGCTTTTGTTTTTGTGTATGATTTTAAGTATATGGAAGTCTCTGATTCTGTTACTTTGGGTTCGTCTTTGTTATTTTTTTTAATTTCTTTATTTTTGGGAGCTAGTTGGCTATCGATGATAATTGGAGCTGTGGTTGGTGCTAGTTTTTTCTTATTACAATTTATTGTTTCCAAAGGTAAATGGGTAGGTGGTGGCGATATTAGAATCGGTTTTTTGATGGGTATTTTATTAGGGTGGAAATTGCTTTTATTAGCTTTATGGTTGGCTTATATAATTGGAGGTTTTATTAGTATCTTTTTAGTTTTGAGTAAGAAAAAAGGTATGAAAAATGAAGTGGCTTTTGGAACATATTTGACAGTTGCTACTTTCATTACTATGTTTTTTGGGACACATATTTTGGAGTGGTATTTTAGGCTTGTTTTTTGACACTGATTTAAACTGATTTTTGAAGATTACACAGAAAATTTTTTATCTCAATTTATTTCTTCTTCATATATAAATAAAATAGAGATAATGAGATAAGGTAAAGATAATAGTTTTTATTTGTTAAATATATTTTATCTCAATTTTATTAAAACAAATAAATATATTTATATTGAGTATGTTAGACTTAAAGAAAATTAAAAAACTCCGTGAACAAATCGATGATTTGCGTTATCGCTATCATGTTTTGAATGACCCAGAAGTGACTGATCAAATGTATGATGGTCTCATGGATGAACTTCGTAAAATTGAAAGCTTGCATCCTGAAATTATTACAGCAGATTCACCAACTCAGCGGGTTGCTGGCAAACCTTTGGATAAGTTTAACAAAATTACTCATACTGTCACACAGTGGTCTTTTGATGATGCTTTTAACCGTGAAGATCTAGATGATTGGCAAGAAAGAAATTTGAAAATTTTGGAAAAAGAATTGGGAAGACGTCCCGATGATTTGGATTATATGTGTGAATTGAAGATAGATGGTTTGCACATGGTACTTACTTACAAAAATGGTATTTTGGAAACGGCAGCTACTAGAGGAGATGGAAAAGTAGGTGAAGATGTAACTGTCAATGTCAAGACAATACATTCTGTACCTTTGAGATTGAAACAAAACATAGATATCGTGGCAGAAGGAGAAGTTTGGTTGTCAGCCAAAATGCTGGCGACAATAAATAAACAGAGGGAAAAAACAGGGGAAGCCCTTTTTGCAAATCCTCGCAATGCTGCGGCTGGTACTATTCGTCAACTTGATCCACAGATTGTATCGGACAGAAAACTTGGACTTACGACTTATGATATTTCCAAAGTTGATGAAAACATTTTACAAATAAATTCACAAGAGGAAGAATTATTACTTTTGGATAAGCTTGGTTTTTTGACTGACAAACATTGGCAGGTATGCAAAAATATGGATGCTATTTGGGATTTTTATGAAAAATTACAAAAGAAAAAAAATAGTTTTGGTTTTTGGATAGATGGAGTTGTCATAAAAATAAACAAGATCAAGTACCAAAAAGCTTTGGGTTTTACGGGTAAGTCTCCTCGTTGGGCGATTGCTCTCAAGTTTCCAGCAGAACAAGGAACTAGTAAAATAAAAGAAATTTATTGGCAAGTTGGTCGTACAGGTGCTTTGACTCCTGTGGCTCTGATGGAGCCAGTCAAGCTCGCAGGTACGACTGTGACACATGCTACCCTTCATAATTTCGATGAGATTGAAAGATTGGGAGTTCGTGTTGGTGATACAGTTGTTGTTGAAAAAGCAGGAGATATTATTCCAAAAGTTGTCAGAGTTTTGGATAAGCTTCGAACTGGTGAAGAAAAGAAAGTGCGACAACCAAAAAATTGTCCAGTTTGCCATAGCGAAGTACAGAAGTATGGTTTGGCTACTGGAGATATTAAAGAAGGTGTGGCTCTTATTTGTAGTAATAATAAATGCTATGCCAAAGAATTGGAAAATATCATTCACTTTGTTTCCAAAAAAGCTTTCAATATTGATGGTATGGGAGAAAAGATTGTGGAACAATTGCTTGATGAAGGCTTGATAAAAAATGTTGCAGATATTTTTACTTTGAAACTAGGCGATTTGGAAGTGTTGGAAAGATTTGCTAGTAAGTCAGCTCAAAATCTGATTGAAGCAATTGATAATGCTAAAAAAGTTACTTTTGCTAGATTTATTTTTGCTCTTGGTATTTTGCATGTAGGTGTGGAGACTGCTGAAAAATTGGCAGATCATTTTTCTAGTTTACAAAAATTGCAAGAAGCTTCAAAAGAAGAATTGGAAAATTTGAGTGATGTTGGTCCTCGTGTAGCACAGTCAATTTTTACTTATTTTAATGAAAGTGACAACAAAAA